>JBMOHR010000543.1:0-1503 GCA_049317745.1 Ignavibacteria bacterium | reverse complement strand
CGCCACGGCGGATCTTCGACCCTGGAGGGGAATCTTAAAAGCTCTTAGCCTAAAATCTCTTTTGCTCTAATTCGTTTAATTCGTGTAATTCGTGGACAAATCTCCTGTACTTCTTTTTATCCCCAGCTCTTAAAAGGCTTCTCCACCAAACTCGAATTATAATACCTTGCATCTCCCGTCACCTCCATCCCAACCCACTCAGGCAACTCAAAAACCTCATCTTCCTCCTCAAGCTCCAGCTCTGCAACAATCAGCCCTTCGTTATCTCCCTCAAAAACATCCACCTCCCATTGCTTATTCCCGAACTCAACCACATACCTCACCTTCGCAATCGTCACCGACGTAAATTCATCCAGCATCTCATTCGCATCGCTCACAGGAATCTCATATTCATACTCCAGCCTTTTCGCACCCGTCGAAATTCCTTTAAAAGTAAGAAACGCCTTACCATCCGCAACTCTCACCCTGATAGTTTTTTCAGGTTCAGTGGAAATATACCCCTGCCTGTAAAAATGCCCTTCAGGCTTCTTCAATTTCTCCCACACATCTTTCTTCACCAGAAATATTCTTTCAATCTCGTACTTCATTTTTATTCCTTTCAAAATTATTCCATTTTGTCATTCCAGCATGTTTTTAGCTGGAACCCATACAATAATGGGGGTGGGTGTTTTCACAACCCAACACATCAAAACTATACTAATAATAACAATCATCAAATGATAATAATACCCTGATCAATAATAAATAATAAGAAATCCAAAACTCATACAATCATCTTTATTCATCACTCTGATTTCAAAATTGGTTTTCCTCTCTTCAAATTTGCAATTTCATATTATAAATACTTTCTTACTTCCTTCATCAGTTTCTCAGCCAGTTCCACCTGAAACTTCCTTATCCTTTTAAACCCTTCTTTAGAAAAGACCATATGCACTTCACTGATATTCATAATATCCAGATACACAAAACTCTCATTAACCGAAATCGAAACAACATACTCCATCGGTTTTTCCTTACTGATACCCATAAGGCACAGCCCGGATTCCGAATCAGTAAGAATATCCAGGTTAAGACTCTCATAAATATTTGTAACAGTAGCACAGAACCTTACAGAATCAAATTTATTTACAGTTAGCGAACTTTTATTCATAATAAAATCCTTATGTGTCAAATCATCGTAATACGTTTTACAAACATTTCTCTCGATAAAGTTCTGCGGAAACGCATCAGAAGAGATGAAGAATAAAACAACCAGTAGTTTTAAAAATGCTTTCATATCAGCTCCTTTAAATTAATGTTCTTTGATTACTCACCATCAATCTAAAGGATAATTCTTTTCAAACATTATCATTCGGTGATAATAAAACAACAAAGATTCCAAACCAATATCTGTAGTACCGGCATTCCTGCCGGTAACAAAATGGAAACAAAACCATTAAAACTGAAAGAGAATCCCCTCCTTGGAGTAATGGCACTAACATAGTAAATTAATAGAATAATGGT
>JBMOHR010000542.1:0-1513 GCA_049317745.1 Ignavibacteria bacterium | reverse complement strand
AGTTGTTTATAAAATTCAAGCATCATATTAACACCTGCGACAGGTTTTTCAGGAACCACCTGTTGCTCTTTATTAAAATGAAAAACCACTATCCAGAAAAAGACTGCTGATAACAATGCTGTCACTGAAATTTTGAAAATTGATTTCATTTTTATAACCCCTTTGTAGTTAAATTCTTTCATCTTAACCCTTCCCTTAATTGTATTTGTTTTAAAAGGATTTACTTTAAAACACAAAAATAGCAGAATGAGAAATGTCAAAATGCACGAAAGACTATAAGTGGTTTAAAAAAGGAATAACAGATTTTTGCAGGGAATAAGTGGCTGAAAAGAGTGTATTTGTATTGTTTCGTAGTATAGAATAAATTATTTTTTGCTAAATTTTTTTAATATTAACTTGCTGTGTATAATATTTAGTTTGAATTATCCACTCTTTCAAAAATTATGTAAAGCAATTGTAATTTGTGCCGGTATAATAATATTTGTGACATTATCGGTGGTAAACGTAAAATCGCAAAGTAACACAAATTATAATATAAAGTGCTTTACGGTTGATCAGGGATTACCACATAATATAATTCATTATATTATGAAGGATAATGTCGGGTTTTTATGGATTGCGACTGAGGGCGGACTTTCACGTTTTGACGGATATACATATCAGAATTTCAAATCTGACCCTAACGATTCTAATTCTTTATCCTATAATGCAGTCAATTGTATAATTCAGCAGAATGACAGTATTTTCTGGGTTTCTACTTTCTCGGGCGGATTAAACCGTTTAAATATTCTGGAAAATAAATTCAAAAGATTTACTCATAATACCGCTGATCCGAATTCCATAAGCACTAATGAACTTAAATGTATTGCACCGGATAATAAAAACAATCTGTGGATCGGAACAAGAAACAACGGACTGGTGATGTATGATATAACTAATAATGTCTTCAAAAAATACGGAAGCCGGAGCCCTGATAACGGAAACCTTTCAAGAACATCAGTGGAGAATGTTTGTGTGTACAACGATACTCTGATTTTTATCTCAACGTTCAACGGATTATACTGCCTCAATACATTAACGGATAAAATTAAATACTATACTCATAACGAATACGATAAATCCGGTCTTTATAATAATTCTGTTTACTGTGTTTATAAAGATACCAGAAATGTTCTGTGGGTAGGTACGCTTGGAAACGGACTGCAGAAGTTCAATCCGCTGACTGAAACATTCGAAACTAAAAAACTCTATTACATCCCGAAAGACAGGGAAAATTATAACGGAATATCGCATATAACAGAAGATAACAACAATAATCTTTTGCTTACAACTGCAGGAAACGGGAATGTGATAAAATTTTATACGGATTCCGATTCTTATACTTTATTTGACTTAAATGAATTAATAAAACCCGAGAGTAAAATTACACAAATTGATTATTCATATTACGACCGTTCCAATGTTTTATGGGTAGGAACCTGGAATCTGGGTCTGGTAAAGTTTAACCTTAACA
>JBMOHR010000541.1:0-1522 GCA_049317745.1 Ignavibacteria bacterium | reverse complement strand
ATAACTAAGAATTAACACATATAACAAAAAAAGCAGAGACGGGGAATCTCTGCTTCTAAAAATAAAACTGGAAAATGATTAATCAGTGCCTGCACCCATACAAGCCTGAATTATGTTCTCACCGCTATCAAGGTGAGTTATCTTGTACCATTGGGTACCAACGAGAATATACTCAACCCACTCAGTGATTTTGTATTGAACATTACGATTGGTATTAATTGTTTCAGAAGAGAAGACAGCTGAACTTAATGATAAGCCCGCGATCAGAACAAACACAAAAATTACTTTTTTCATTTTGATTTTGATTAGGTTTATAAAAAATGAAAAGTAATTTATTTACTAAATGGCAATTTCAAAAACTAAGAAACGGGAGTTTTTTACCTTTTGAACAATTTGTTTTTTGGAAAAATATTGCTAATAGAGGCTATTATCACTATTTTTGTTTAATTATTACTTTTAATTATTTACCGAATGAAGACTAACGATTTTATTAGTAATGTTAATCATTTTTCAAAACAAGAGATAAAATCTTTTAAAGATTTCCTTTTGTCGCCGTTTTTAAACACATCAAAATCACTTGTAGTGGTTTACAGGATAATAATTAAGGATAAAGATATTCTATTAAAACTCGATACAAAAGAATTAAGAACAGCAATTATCAGGAGAACAAAGTACTCTGAAACAACAGTTATAAAGATGCTTTCAGAGCTAAACGATTTGTATGCCCTTTTTGCAAAAGTACAAATGTTCTTAAAGGACAAAGTTTACGGAGAATACCTATGCTGCAAGTATTTACTCGCAGAAGGATATTATAAATCATTGGAAAAGAGACTTAAGACATTTGAGAAAATACTTAACAACAAAGACAACTTAGACGAAGAAATATTTTTGCGATTGTATGAAAAGGATATACTTGAATATGATATTCTTTCTACTAAGGCGGATAATTTCAGCCCGCAGACAAAGCTGGAAAAGCAGATGGAGCATACCAACAATTCCTCATTAGACTTAATGGTGTTCACAATTTCAAAAATTACTATAAATTTTGCAAATTATGTGATACAATGTAATGACAGTAACGAAGGCAAGAACAAGGACTATCCGGTAAATATGGAAAGGTTGTTTGAGTTTATAAATACTTCCGAGTATGACTCATACAATAAGTTTCAAAAGACAACAATACAAATATTTTTAAAAGCATATAAGCTTTTCAGTAACCCATTGAATGACGATTACTATAAAGACTACAAGGGTTATTACGAAGAAATAATTCACCTTTATAACCTTTCATTCCGCAGGACACATCATAGCCTTTTATTAAATTTTTGTTATATGCGTCAAAGGATTCAAGACATTAAAAAGTTTTACCAACAGGAGGCGCTTGATGTTTTATATGAATACATAGACAATGAGTACTATAAGAATAACATAACAGATTACCTTCATCCTGCAATATTCAGGAATTACAAGCAAAGATAGAAGAGGATTGGAATAGAAATTCATTATACTTAATTTTATTCTA
>JBMOHR010000540.1:0-1542 GCA_049317745.1 Ignavibacteria bacterium | reverse complement strand
AATGCACTATATAACAGAATCAATTCCTGCTACAATATTCTAAAACAGAACCTTGATTTTTTAGTTCACATTAATCAGGTCTATGTATATTAACCTATACCTGGCGGATTCCATACATGAAATTTTTTCTCAAAAATAAGGAGGTTATTCACCAACAAGCTCGATTTTGCTGGTTCTGATTCCACTGTCAGAAATTAGCCTTACAAAGTATAAACCCTTAGGGAGCATGGAAAGATCAAGAGAATAACTTTTACTGCTCTCGGCTTTAAGGCCGTATACTCTGATTCCTGACGAATTCGTGACTGTTATGAAAACAGGTTTGTTCAATCCCTCACCTGTTGAAATAGTAAAATTCCCATTTGTTGGATTAGGATAAAGGCTGAATGAACCAATGGGTGATTCTTTGATCGAAACACTTGATAAATCCTGTGTTACAGTAACCTGGTATGGTGTAAGCCCGGCAACGTTAATTAATATGGTTGCAATCCGCATTGCATTGGTCATATTCTCTGTATAGGTTGCCGTAAGTATTCCATTACCGGTGCCGGAAGGCGTGACCGAACACCAGTTGCTCCCGCAGTTGGCTGACCAATTTGTATTTGTTGTAATGTTAAAGGTTGTTGCACCTGCATGATAACTGACATTCTGGTTTATAGGGTCCACTTGCAGAGTAGCTGCTGCACCGGCCTGTGTAACTGTTATCTGCTGTGCGGGTAATCCGTCAACTGTTACGGTTATTGTAGCAACACGCTGGTTTACTGAAGTATTAGCTTCAAATGTTGAGAGGATTGTCCCATTTCCGTTTCCTGAAGCTGTGCAGGAACACCATGCGGAATTACTCTGTGCCGACCAGAACGAATTTGATGTAACATTGAAAGATGTTGAACCAGCGCCAGAGGTTACATTTTGATTGTGCGGCGATATTGCAAGTGTTGCTGTTTGTGCAGTGGCATCAAAAGTGCCAACCATTCCCATGGCAGCATGGGGAGTGCATTTATAGCTATAGCTACCTGCAACAGTTACTTTATATTCAAATGAAGTGGTTGTACTGTTTATATTGCTGTTCCATGTACCCGCACCTGATGGAATGGTAGTAGAGGTTGTTGTATGTGAACCCGAAACCCAAACCCATCGCATTGTATCGCCAACAGTTACATTAGTAATACTTGCAGGAGAAAACGAATAATTCTGAACGCTGATAATATGCTTTGTGGCAAAAGCATTACTAAATGGCGAAAAGGTTATATTCAGGATTGTAACCAGTATTATGATTTTTATTTTTTTCATGGCAGGTTGTTTATTTAGAATTATTCTAGATAAACAACTTATTTTGCAAATAGTTATACATTAAAGCGTAATTAATGACAAATATTTATAGGCGATAAACCATAACAAGTTGTAAGATTCAGGTAAATCAAGCATTCGACTATTTCAATTGATGTTATTACATTTTTCTCAGTTACTCTTTATTTTCATTTCGCCTTTCACAGAATATCGTTGAAACACTGGCTCAATATGCAGGCGTACCCGTATGGAATGGTC
>JBMOHR010000539.1:0-1558 GCA_049317745.1 Ignavibacteria bacterium | reverse complement strand
TTTGAACAGAATAGCGGTGTAATTATTATCGCTGCAACTAACAGACCTGATATTCTTGACCCTGCATTGTTAAGACCCGGAAGGTTTGACAGACAGGTTGTTGTTGATAGACCTGACGTTAAAGGCAGAGAAGGAATATTAAAAGTACACACAAGAAAAATTCCTCTTGCTAACGATATTAAAATTGATACTATTGCAAAAGGTACACCTGGATTCTCAGGCGCTGACCTTGCTAACCTTGTGAATGAAGCAGCATTACTGGCTGCAAGAAGGAATTCGGATTCGGTTACAATGAAAGACCTTGAAAATGCTAAGGATAAAGTTATGATGGGTACTGAAAGAAGAAGTTTAATCATTTCAGAGAAGGAAAAGAAAACTACTTCTTATCACGAAGCCGGTCACGTTTTAGTCGCTAAGTATACTCCTGAAGCTGACCCTGTTCATAAAGTTACTATCATCCCTCGCGGCAGAGCACTTGGTGTTACTACATATTTGCCGATGGATGAAAAGCATACCTATTCGAAAGAGTATCTTGAAGCAATGATTGCTTATGCTATGGGTGGACGTGCAGCAGAAAAACTTGTGTTTAATGAATATACTACAGGTGCAAGTAATGATATAGAAAGAGCTACTTCGCTTGCACGTAAAATGGTTTGTGAATTCGGAATGAGTGAAAAACTCGGGCCTATTACATACGGTAATAAACAGGAAGAAGTTTTCCTTGGTAAAGAACTTCACGAGCATAAAAACTACAGTGAAACAACCCAGATTCTGATTGATGACGAAGTTAAGAAAATTGTTATTGCTGGTATGGACAGGGCTACAAAAGTTCTGACCGACAATATCAATATTCTTCACAGACTATCATTGATTTTACTCGAAAGAGAAATACTTGATTCTGATGAAATAGATAAAGTTATGAGAGATGAAAAGTTACCTCCTGTTGAAAAAGAGCAGGATAATGGGCATAACGCTTCTGAAACACAGCCCGTGCAGGAAACTAACATAAAACCCGAAACAACTGTTTCACAAAATTGAATAGTAAAGTTTTTTGTTTTAATAAAAAGCGAGTTAACCCTCGCTTTTTATATAATTAGATTAAGTTGAAGACTAATTCTGAATATAGATATGAGTTGTACAGAAAGTTGATTCATCTTTTCTCAACTGTAATTCCTGTAATTTATTGCTATACTACACGTGAATTTATGCTTGCATTAATAGGAACGGGTACTATATTGATGATAGTTCTGGATGTACTTAAAGCGTATACTTCTACATTTGAAAATCTTTACAATAAAGTTTTCAATGTAATATTGAGGGAGGATGAAAAGAATTTTAAACGGAATTTATTTACCGGTGGTACTTATTATGCAATCGGAATATTTCTGTCCGTATTGCTTTTCCCAAAAGAGGTGGCAGTATTCTCTATATTAGTTATGATCTGGTGTGACACAATGGCGGCATTAATAGGAAAGAAATTTGGCAAAAAGAAACTGATAGGCAATAAAACAATTGAGGGAAGTGTTGCTTTCGTACTTACGGGTGTACTGCTAGTATT
>JBMOHR010000538.1:0-1565 GCA_049317745.1 Ignavibacteria bacterium | reverse complement strand
AGTATGGTAAAATCATTAGGGATTTCAAAAGTGCTGGCAGGAATGCTGGTCTTATGCGTAGTATGCTTTTCAAGCATATTCCCATCATGCAGTACTGCTAATCTTTCAGATGCAAAAGTATGTACTTCATTAAGTGGCAGTGAATGCGGCAGCAATGAAACTACATTTTCAGCCGAAACACCGGTTATTTACTGTTCGGCAAAACTTAACAATGCACCTTCAGATACAAAGGTAACTTTCGAGTGGAAGCACGACGGTGAGAGCTTTGGCAAAGTGGATGTGAATTCCGGAGGCGGCGTGGTTAGTTCGTCATATAAACCACCTTCGACATTTCCACCGGGCAATTATTCAGTAACATTAACAATTGCTTCCGATAACTCAAAACCTGTAATAAAAGAGTTTACTATACATTAATAATTACAGAGTTATTTAAATTAAGACCCCCGGCCTAAACCGGGGGTTTTTTATTTGATGTAAGTGCAAGAGAAAAAATGGAATGCAGATTGGCACAGAAAGAACGGATTAGAGAAGATAAGTTTTCAGGTAAGAGAATTTTACTATAAAGAAGGTAAAATATTTACAAAAGAACACAAGAGATTTTTTAAGCTAAAAGAATTTACCACTAAAGCACGAAAACACTAAATTAGAGAAAGAGTGCTTTTCAGCAAAGGACGCAAAGATCTTTTTCAGGGTAAGAGAATTTATCGTTAATGAAAGAAAATACAAAAGAGAAGTAGAAAGGAATATGAAAAAGCCGGGAGCGAGCTTCCGGCTTTTTGTTTATAAGATATTTTGGGTATGTTCTATTTTGCAATAAAACCGACAACAAGCATACCGATGACTAAAGAAATACCTACGAGGAAACTGAAGTCTGCGCCTGTTAAAGATTTTAGATTTTTCATTTGATAATTATTTTAGTTTATAAATTTAATTAACTATAGTATATCAATTCTCGTGCCAAAGTTTATTGTGTGCTCATCTCAAAAAATGGGCGTTTAAATGTAAATTTAGAGGTTATTCAAAGTGTTCGGACTATTATTGATGTATAAAGACTATGTTTTCTTAAGAAAGGTAACAAAGTGACAAGGTTACAAAGTGAGGTGGTGGGGAAGGGACATGGTTACAAAGTGAGAAACAAAATTGATATTTATTAAACAATTTCTTATGAACCATTTAAGATTCAGTTTGTTTTATTCACCAGGAGGTAAAACTAAAATATACACTATGAAAAACAAAAAACTTACTGTTCTGGCAGTAGCATTATTGATTGCTGTATTTTCAATAATATTTTTCACTGCTTCAAGAAACAGCAACTTACCACTTTCAGAAAAGGAAACAGAAAAATCCTACAGCACCGGCGACAAAGACGACCCACAGGCGCGTCTTGAGCAGGAATTCAAAATGTTAAGGGATATAAATACAAACAAAATTCCCGATAACATTTATAACCTTGAGCAGGTCTTTGCGTCGAAATTACCAAAGGCAACAGACAGGGATAATCCTAATTCATTAACGTGGACTGAAAGAGGTCCGAACAACGTTGGCGGCAGAACAAGAGCACTTGC
>JBMOHR010000537.1:0-1578 GCA_049317745.1 Ignavibacteria bacterium | reverse complement strand
CGGCTTCGTACGTGCCGGGCTTGAGCGATTCGTTCACGAGTGTCTGGACTTCGCGTCCCTGAATATCATACACTACAAGTTTTACTTCTCCCGAATTTACGATTGAGAATTTGATGTTTGTTGTTGGGTTGAACGGGTTCGGATAGTTTTGCGACAGCGAATATGATGATGGATTTAATTCCGAATTCCTTACTATACCGGTTAACGCCGAAAATTTAAGCAAAACCGCAGAATCAAGTGAACTACCATAAATATAAAGATTGTTAAATCTATCTAATGTTATTTTAATCCCTGAATATATCCAAGAAGGATATAAAGGTGGATAATAAAAACTCCATATCTTATTTCCTGCTGAATTATAACAAACACTATAAAACCTACTATAATTATCATCTCCTGTCACATAAATATTTGAGTTCTTATCTAATACCATTGATTTAGGCATTATACCCCCAGTATCTGAAATTGACCAAAGCAAATTACCATAACCATCATATTTTATTGTTCTAAATGAACCTGAAGGATGAGTCGAGTCACTCCCACGTCCTGATACATAAATATTTAATGAGCTATCAAGTAAAATTTTGTTTCCATATTCAGTATATACAGATAAAGGGGGAACAAATAATCTTGTCCAAACCGAATCCCCGTTTGGTGTATATTTAATTGTTCCAAATACTTCACGGTTTGAACCTAAACTTACCCCACCTGTAACATAACTATATCCATATTTATCTACAACTATATCAGATGCTCCAGAATAATGAACCGGACCACCATACACCGCTACCCATTGTTGTACTCCGCTACTATTATATTTTATTGTCGCATAATCACCATAAACTTGAGTAGGTTTATTTTCTACATATTTATTTACTTTAGAGTATGATGAGGATAAACTTCCACCTGTAACGTAAACATTGTATTGAAAATCAACATAAAGTGCATTTGCAACGCTACCACCTGAGGTACCTGGACTTTGATAAGTCGCTGTCCAAATTGTATCTCCTTGAGGGTTATATTTTATTGTAATATAATTGTAACGTCCTATTATTGTTTTCTGTCCTGCTATATAAATATTTCCTACATTATCTAAACACATTGCATTAGCTTCCGTCGCAAAACAATACCTCAACCAAATTTCAGTACCCGTCGAATCATATTTTAAAGTTCTTAGATATGCTCCTGATGGACCTGAAAAGCCATCCGCTGTAACGTATACATTTCCCTGTTTATCCGCTACTGCACATATTCCATTTCCGGTTGTGTTTAAAGTATCATATCTATGCCAGATTAAATTTCCAATGCTATTATATTTTAATATATGAACCGATGTTCCAATATAACCGACAGTATAAATATTTCCGGTCGAATCAATTGCAACTGCACTCGCTCGCATTGAATAATTCCGGACCCATTCAAACTGCGGCTGTGAAAAACCATCCACAACTAACAACGAATAATATATTAATAGATATAATAAAATTTTTTTCATTTTCAATTTATCTTTAAACCACAAAAGGGTTAAAACTTAAAATGATGATTGCGTGAATCAACGTTTTAAATCCCAACCCTTTT
>JBMOHR010000536.1:0-1582 GCA_049317745.1 Ignavibacteria bacterium | reverse complement strand
AAGAGAAAACCAACGAACAGAAGAAGAGAAAGCATAAAAGATGGTGGCTTAAACCCGGTAGTGTATTCGTTATGGTTGTAACTGTCTCACTCTTTGTGTATTCATACATTTATCCCGATTATCCATACATAGAGAAAAATTCATTACTGGTGATGGTACTGCGCGGATTACTCCTTTCATTTATCTGGTTTAAATTCCTTTCACCCGTGCTGATGAGCTGGTTTAAGAAACTAATGAGCAGGAACAGGAATAAGTACACGGCTGACATTGAAAACGTGGTATCGGTAATTCCTTTGTTTAAAAGCATTGTAAGGTTCTGCTGGAAAGATTCGTCTTCATTGTCGGGAATTAAGAGAATTAACAGATTCTTCTCATCTTCTTTGCTGAATTTACTAACCGTAAAGATTCATAAGGTATGAGCAATGTTTATATATTTACGGGTGATATAAAAACAGGGAAGACAACGCACCTGCAAAAGTGGGTAAGCGATAAACCCGATGCAAATGGAATTCTTTCTCCCGTTATAGACGGATGCAGACACATCGTATCAATTAAAAGCAATGAGACAAGACTTCTTGAATATTCAGGTAACGATAAATCAACAGAGCTGACAAAGATTGGCAATTACAATTTCCTTTCATCAGTATTCGAATGGGGGAGGGAAGAACTGTATAAAGCATATCTTCAAAAACCAGAATGGCTCATCGTAGATGAAATCGGTCCGCTTGAATTACGCGGCGAAGGACTTGAGCCTGTAGTAAGCAGAATACTGAATGATGATGCAAATGATGAAATCAACGTAGTACTTGTCGTTAGGAAACCTCTACTGGAAAAAGTGATAGAACATTACGGACTTCATACAAAAGGATATAAATATTTTAATGATGAACTCTGAAATAACAGGAATAATACTTGCAGGCGGCAAAAGCACACGAATGGGTGTGAATAAATCGTTTTTGAAAATAGGGGAGCAGACGATTGTTGAAAGGATTACTGATTTAATGAAATCAGTATTTGCGGAAGTGATAGTAATATCGAACACTCCAGACGATTATAAGTTTCTGAACCTGCCTGTTTACGAAGATGTGTATAAAGGAAAGGGACCGATTGGAGGAATACACAGCGGACTTAAACACTCTAACGCTGAAAAGAACTTGTTTATATCCTGTGATGTGCCACTGATGAATAAAGAAACGATAGAGTACTTAGCAAATTACGAAACTGATAAGCCGATAAGAGTATGCCGGACAAAAGGGTTTATACAGCCATTACCGGGAATGTATGATAAGAAGTTGCTCGATACTCTTGAGAAAATACTGAACAAAGAAAATGCTGAGGGCAAGGACAGACGGAATAAATTGCTAACGTTCATAGAATCCGACGATGCGGAAATAATAAATCCTGAAGATGCAATCGGATATACTGAAAACACATTCCTGAATATAAACACGCAAGAAGATTATAATAATCTTCTTGCGATATTAAATAAGTAGCAAGCAAGATGCTTGCCTTACACTAAAGTGCGATGCTGACACCGCCGTTTATGTGATAATTTGATTCTCCGCTAATTGTCCACGTATAG
>JBMOHR010000535.1:0-1593 GCA_049317745.1 Ignavibacteria bacterium | reverse complement strand
GGCGGCAAGAGAAGAGAGAAAAGATGTCCGCGAATTACGCTAATTAGACGAATTACGCTAATTAGAGATGAGCAAAAATACCGATGAATCGGAATTAGAAAAGTAAGAAACTTAAAAATGGAACGCGGATGACGCGGAAAGAACGGATTAGAAGAAGAGATGGCACACTGATTTTAATGATGAAAAGCTGATTTGCACTGATACAAAATACTTAGGAATGGAACGCAGATTTACACTGATTGAACTGATTTTCACGGATTTTAAAGTATTGAATAATTATAGATTTATTTTAAGTTACTTAGAAGAGAATTTTTAGGGTTAAAGATGAAATGCCCATTAAGAAAAAGGGTAAGATGTTATAATAGTTGTACTTTTTAGGGAACGTTTAAAACGTGCAAAACGTTTAAAACGGTATGGAACATATATTCTCTTCAAAACAGGTAGCCGTATTTCTCGGCGTGAATGAATCATCGGTTAAAAGATGGGCAGACAGCGGTATGCTTGGCTGCTTCAAAACTCCAGGCGGACACAGGAAATTCAAGAAAAACGATATTATGCTGTTCAGCAGTAAATACTCGTATGAACTCAAGCACAATACTTTTTCAAATCATGACGCAGTTCCTGTTCAGGAACAATCCTATGATTTCGATACAATAAATTCTCTACTCCTTAAGAAACTGTTTACAGGCAGTGATGATGAGATACTGGATTATCTTTATTCTCTGCATCTGACAGGTCTTGGTGTTACGGAATTGTATGATGTTGTCGTTGGCAGGACAATGAAGATGATTGGCGATATGTGGAGGAAAAAGAATATTACTATAGAGCAGGAGCACATTTCAACCAACATTATAACGAAATCACTAATAAGACTGCACGGAAGACTTGATACAAAACCAAGGAACGGGCTGACGGCATTCTGCGGTTGTCCAGAAAAAGAGTTTCACGAGTTACCTTTGCTGAGCGTTAATAATGTTCTACAGTATAACGGCTGGAATACAGTTTATGCAGGAGTAAATCTGCCTGTTAAATCATTCATATCAGGGATTGAAACATATAAACCCGATATGGTTTGTTTGTCGGCAACTATAATAGAAGATAAAGCAAGGTTTGAAAAGGACGCAAAGAAGATTTTTGATGCATCAAAAGCTGCGGGTGCCAGTTTTGTTATAGGCGGCTCTGCTGCGGTTATATTTGCTGACGTTAAGGGTGTCTGTGATGCGTCGGTTTTAAGTATTACTGAATTATTAAACTATACAAAGGATAAATTCTCGGTTTGATAGAGGCGAATAAAAATATTGTGATAGAAAGAATGTTCTCGGTCTATAATAGACACATTCTGAAGAAGCAGTTCTACAAGATTCACTTAAAGGGTGCGGATAATATTAGTAACAGAGATAAGAATTTACCAACAATAATGTTTGGGAATCATTCTAACTGGTGGGACGGCTTTCTGGCATTCTATCTGTCTTTTGATTTATGGAAAACCGACCAGTATTTAATGATGGATTTAAAACAAATGAGAAAGTATAAGTTATTCAGAAAGATTGGTGCTTTTTCAGTGAACAGAGACTCGGCAAGGGAATCTTATGA
>JBMOHR010000534.1:0-1597 GCA_049317745.1 Ignavibacteria bacterium | reverse complement strand
TTCGGAACATTTCACGGTTTAATATTGTATAATAACTAAGAATTGAATATTTTTAAGTTATGATTAAGATAAATAGATATATACCGTTTACGGCTATTGGGTTTATTGTTTTATTATTCTCTATTTCTGTGTTTTACAGTTGTGGTGCTAATCTGTTTTCTACATCGGATGATGTGAAACTGGGTGAAGACCTTGACAGGGAAATTCATAATAATCCAAGAGAGTATCCGCTTCTTACTAACAGACCTGAGATTACTGATTATGTTTCTAACATCGGCAGGTATATTCTGAATTCTTCTCCTAAGATTGAATATAAAAATGTATTTCCTTATAAGTTTCAGGTGATTAATGATACTATAGTTAATGCGTTCTGTACTCCGGGCGGCTTCATATATGTCTATACAGGCTTGATGAAGTTCGTTGATAATGAAGCTACACTCGCGGGCGTTATCGCTCACGAGATTGCTCACGCTGAAAGACGCCATATGACTCAGCGTCTTACTTCGTACTATGGTATAAGCACGGTGTTAAGTCTGGTGCTTGGAAACAATCCTAACGCTGCAGTGGAAATTGCCGCTAATCTTTTTGTAGGTCTCGGTTTTCTTGCTAACAGCCGTTCAGACGAAGAAGAAGCAGATAACTATTCTATTAAGTATTTAATGACTTCGAAATATTATCCGGGAGGTATTCAGTATTTCTTCGATAAGATACTCTCAAACCAGAAGAAAGCAGGGACAGTTGGTAACGGACTTGACAGATTACTCGCTACACATCCATTGCCGCAGGACAGGATTGATAATGCAAAAGAGCAGATGAAGATACACAAGATTGTTCCGGATTCAACTAAAGGTATTTATCGCGATGAATACCAGATTTTTAAATCTAAACTCAGATAGAAAATGAAAAAATTAATATTATTAGTATTCGTATTATTCTTAGCTTCAACTTTATCAGCTCAGGTAAAGATTGATAACGACAGTTATAAATTCCGTATTGAATTCAGTAAAGGATGGAAATCGAATAGCAAAGTGGAGACAGATAAGAAGGATGTGATTAATTACAGCTTCAGTAAAAATAATAAATTCACTGCCGCTATAATAGCTTTCAAATTTCCTGCACAGAGAAACCTTGACGACTTTGTTTATACGCTGGAAAAAGATTTCAATCTGAACATTCCTGAAAAAACAAGCAGCTTTACCGTTGTTAAAGGTGATGTTTACGAAGGAAAATATGCTGACTATAAGGATAATGATAACATAGAAAAGATATTCTTTTACACTACAACTAAGGACAGTGCGGGTGAATATTTCTGCTATATGGTAAGATTTATTGCAGACGCAAAATATAATGTGAATGACTTCAATTCTGACATTACTATTATCACCAATACATTCAAGATACTTCTCTGATAATCATATCACCTCTTGATATCATCAGAGGCATCAGCATTTGCTTTTACATTCAGCCCACGGATTTATCCGTGGGAAAGAATTTCAGATGAACCATTAACCGTTTTAACGGTTTTTAATCTGCTATTATAATCTTAACAATTCTGAATTCTACATTCTGCATTCTGAATTCTGCATTCTGCATTCTG
>JBMOHR010000533.1:0-1610 GCA_049317745.1 Ignavibacteria bacterium | reverse complement strand
GGATTAAACGGATTCGGGAAATTCTGAAAGAGTTCTGGACTCGTTGGAATTTCTTCCTGCAAAGAATTTACGTTAGTCAGTAACCATTGATTGTACAATACCTGTAATGAGTCTATAGGATCATGATTTGGCTGTGTGCTTGGAACAATAAGTTCAATATACTTCGAGCCGGTTGTATCGCCGGGCTTTCTTACACGCAGGAAAGAAGAAATTGTAGACCTTCCGGAACCTGCGCATCTTGTGTCGGCACCGACAACTTTTGCACCCTGTAATGCTGCCATAAGTTTATCGGCAAGTGTTCCTGTTTGTCTTAAAAATCTTGCTTCCATAGAATCAAGAATCTGTGAACCGAGCAGAATGTTTCCCTGAATTGAATAATTTGGTCCCGTCTTGTGACCTTTGTAAGGGGAACAGTTTGTTCCTGTGTATGCAGCAACTCTTCCGCCGCCTACCAAATCAACAAAACCATATTGTCTTACAGAAGGATTGCCATCCTGAAGAACAACTGAGTCACGTATCATTGTCGGAGAATACCTTAAGAGCATCATCCGCATAGCATTGTTGTAATTTGTTTGTGTCCACGATGCCTGTATATGTGCAACGCCCCAGTTCGGCTGAATGTAACTTAAGATTAAACAGTTAGCGATGCATGAAGCACCTGCACTTCCAACCTGTCCTGTTACAGGGTCAACTGCACAGATAGAAAAAGTTGAATTTGCGATTTGAATGTTAGTTGCCAGAAAGACAACTATTAAAAAGATTGTAGAAAGTTTTTTCATACCCTAAAGATTATTTGATTAATAATATATTTTTTCCAGAAACAAACCCGAAGGAGGTGCAGTGTACTTTGCAGGCTCTTCGGAATATTCTTTTAAAAGAAGTTCTATATCGCTGCGATTGAAATTTCCTCTGCCGACTTCCACAAGCACCCCAACCAACCTGCGAACCATCTTCCATAGGAAGTGAGAAGATTTTATGCGTACGTAAATCTTGTCAGCATCTTCAGTAATCTCAACTGATTCAACTTTCACGAGAGTTGATTTATCTTCATCCGATTTTTCCGAAAATGATTTAAAGTTATTCATACCCACAAACATTTCTCCTGCCTGCTGCATTCTTTCAACATCAAGCTCATCTTTCACCCACCAAACGTACCTTTTCTCGAAAGCAGTGCGGCGTTTGGAAATTTTGTAAACATACTGTCTGGATTGTGCGGAATGACGTGCGTGAAACCTATCATAGGTCTTTTCAATTTCCAGAATGTTTATATCTGAAGAAAGAATATCATTCATCTTTTGTTTGAGTATTTCGGGAGCGAGCATAGTTTCGCATTCGAGATGTGCAACCTGTTCAACGGCGTGAACACCTCTGTCAGTCCTGCCCGAACCCTGCAAATCAATAAACTTGCTTTCGCCTTTGGAATTCTTAAAGATTGTCTTAATTGTATCAATCAATGTTCCTTGAACTGTTTTTGCATTTTTCTGCTGCTGCCAGCCTGCATAGTTCGTGCCGTTATATTCTAAATATATTTTATACTTCATATTGTAATTTATCTTTATTCTTTTCAAAAATACACAGAAATAATAATCCTTATTGCTAATAAATTGCTT
>JBMOHR010000532.1:0-1614 GCA_049317745.1 Ignavibacteria bacterium | reverse complement strand
TCTTCTACTTTCTTATTCGCCATTATTTCTTTGCTAAAAATTCTTTAATAGAATCCATCAGGTACATATTCTGTTCCCTTGTACCAAGAGTGATTCTTGTTTCTGTTTTAAATGCCTCTTCATCGAGGAATTTAATCAGAAGGTTTCTGTCCTTTAAGAACTTGTTTAAATCTTTTCTGATGTCGTGCGGCATATCTACGAGCATAAAGTTAGCATAAGACTTATAAGGTGTGAATCCATCCATATTTGAGAACTCTTTGTAGAAATACTCTTTGTCTTCCTGCATCATCTTTGTAATCTTTTCGTAGTAGTCTAAGTCTTTGTAAGCAATAGCACCAAGCTTTTCGGAAAGTCTGTTGAATCCTAAATACCTTACTGTATAGTTCATTAATTCTTCAAGGTTCTTACCCGTG
Source organism: Ignavibacteria bacterium (assembly GCA_049317745.1). GTDB lineage: Bacteria > Bacteroidota > Ignavibacteria > Tepidaquicellales > Tepidaquicellaceae > CAIKZJ01. The sequence goes on along the minus strand of JBMOHR010000532.1, from coordinate 1,201 downwards.
AATGCATATCCGATTCTGAGTCCTGCAAGACCAAAGTACTTTGAGAATGTTCTGCAGATTACGAGGTTCGGGAATTCATCGAGGAACGGCTTAACGTAATCGTTTTCCATCGAACCAAATCCCCAGTATGCTTCGTCAATCATAACGAGTGCACCGCGGCAGGCATCGAGGAAGCGGTGTAAATCTTCTTTTGATATTTTATTACCTGTCGGATTATTAGGTGATGCTATTAAAACTATTCTTGGTTTTTCCCTGTCGTATATTTCAATCATCTTATCGACGTCGTAAGTAAATGTTGCAACTCCGTCTTCAAAGCCTTTTCCCATAGGATACTCAACGTTGAAACCGCCGACTTCATAGGCAACCTTCTTATAATACCACCAGGCTTCCCTCGGGATTAAAATCTTTTCTTTTCTGTCGAGATAGTAATGTATAATCTGTTTTAATAAATCTTCGCTTCCGTAAGAAAGGATAACCTGTTTTTCAGGAAGTTTGAATTCATCGGCAATCATTTTTGACAAACTTGATTTGATTCCAAAGGCAAAGTCCCTTGAATAACAGGAAAGTTCGTCAATAGTTACAGTCTTTAAAAAGTCATAACACTTGGGAGTTGGTCCGTACTGCGACTCGTTTCTGTCCAGGTATTGCAGCTCTTTATACTTTTTCGCGTCAGTCATTTTTATTGTTATTTATGTTATAAAATAATTTTAATTATTATACGATTTAATTACTTCTTAGTTAAGAATTTCTTGATTCCGTTCTTGCAGTCTTCAGACATTCTTGTAAGCGTGTTCATATCCACTGCATATTCAAGCGATGCTTCGAATCCCATAGAAGAAATGTTCTTGAACATTTCCTTTGTGAGCATTACAGAACTTGCGGGAAGCTGGTTTAAACTCTCGCAGAGTTTGTCTGTATAACTTTCGAGCATATAATCTTCAACCACATAGTTTACAAAACCAATCTTATGTGCTTCAGTTCCGTTTATAAACTTTGACGTAAGGAGTAAATCTTTTGCGTGAGTTTCGCTCACACGTTTTAAAAGGAATATCATAACGATTGCAGGAATAAATCCTATGCGGACTTCAGTGTAACCGAACTGTGCTTTATCAGAAGCCACTATCAGGTCACACGCACTCGCAATACCGCATCCGCCTGCAAGAGCGTATCCGTCAACCATTGCGATAGTCGGCTTGCTGCA
>JBMOHR010000531.1:0-1627 GCA_049317745.1 Ignavibacteria bacterium | reverse complement strand
TTGCCCCCTGGTTAAGAAAAAAGCATGATGAATTAGTTTAGCCTGTATTATTCATCAAAAATTCTCGCAACTTTGCGAAGCCTTGCCTGCTGCAAGCAGGGTTCTCATGAGGGCAGCGAACTTAGCGAAGCGTTCTCACGAACAAAGTGAGTAATAAAGCCGCAAAGCCGCTAACTTTAAGTAATTGATTGGAAATTTTTGATAAATCAAAAAGTATTTACAGAATGTATTGCTTATATTAAACTGTTTCAATTCAAAACTTTGCGTCTTTGCGTCCTCGCCTGCCGGTGTGCAGGTTGGCAAGATGAATTATTATGGTTAGAAGTGTCTTGAAAACTAATCCTAAAAGAAAACGGTGTAAGCTTCCCTTGTTTCAGTACCATTCAAAATTAGAGTTTTAAGGGCTGTTTTTGCATAATAAATCGTTAGGAGTTCTGTTATTTAGTGCTTCATGAGGTCGATTATAGTTGTAATCTGATTTCCAATTATGAGCCATTATTCTTACTTCATTGATTGTGCGAAAGACATATGCGTTCAGCAATTCTCTTCTTAGGTTTCCATTAAAACGTTCAATAAATCCATTCTGCATTGGTTTACCTGGCTGAATGAACGCCAGTTGTATTTTCTTGTCTTTGCACCATTGGTCAAGTTTGTCGGAGATAAATTCAGGCCCGTTATCAACTCTGATCATCTCAGGTAGCCCTCTGTGCATTTCCAACTTTTCAAGCGCTCTGATTACTCTTAAAGCAGGCAGAGAAGTATCTGCTTCGATTGCCAGGATCTCCCTGTTGTAATCATCGATCACATTCAATAATCTGAACCGTCTGCCATCCCATAAACTATCTGTCATGAAGTCTATAGACCAAGTCTGGTTGGTTGCTGATGGTTGGAATAAGGCCTGTTTAACTCTTGCAGGTAATCTTTTCTTTGCTCTTCGCCTTATGTTTAGTTTCATTTGAGTATAGACTCTATAAACACGTTTATGATTCCATTCTTTGCCTTGCCTTCTGAGTCGATGGTAGCTTTTCCAAAACCCTATGGCTGGATGTTCATCAACCAGTCTGCCTAGTTCCTGAATTACTTCAGTATCATTTCTTGGCATTGCTTGATATGAATATGTTGAACGCGGTAACTTAACTGCATTGCACGCCTGACGAACACTGATCCCATGCACTTCAACCAAGTAATTGGCTGCTTCCCTCTGCTCATCAGGCGTTACAACTTTTTTGATATTAAGTCCTTTAATGCGTAATTCTCCATACTCAGCTCAGCATACATCTTTTTAAGTTTAAAGTTTTCAGCTTCAAGCTCTTTGAGCCTTTTGACATCACTAACCTCCAACCCGCCATATTTGGCTTTCCAGTTGTAATAGGTTGCATCGCTGATACCATTCTCTCGGCAGATATCAGTTGTCTTCATTCCTTCTTCCTGTTTCTTCAGGATAGCAACAATTTGTGTTTCTGTAAATCTTGTCTTTTTCATAGAACATTTAGCTGTTTAAAATTAGTAGTTTTTATTGTTACTCTAATTTTAAATGGCCGAAGTTCAGGGAAGCCTACAACGGCTCCAACTCCTAAGTTGGAACCGTTGAATCAAACTATTTAACCTAACCAATTTTTAAATACAT
>JBMOHR010000530.1:0-1637 GCA_049317745.1 Ignavibacteria bacterium | reverse complement strand
ACCAATGCTGTTTTTGCAGACCCTGTTAACGCAGGTCAGTTGTACGTTGGTAACGACTTTGGAGTCTACCGCTCTTTAAACGGAGGAGCTAACTGGGTGAGGCTCGGTATGGACATTCCTTATGTGCCTGTCCTTAGTTTCAGCTACTTCAGCAACGGTACTTCAAGGTATCTCAGAGCAGCAACTCACGGCAGAGGTGCTTATGAACTTGATATCTTCGGTACTGTAGGTATTCAGGGAAATAATGGAAATATCCCTGCTGAATATTCTCTCTCCCAGAATTTCCCGAACCCGTTTAATCCGACTACAAAGATTTCATATGCATTATCGAAATCAGGATTAGTAACATTAAGGGTTTATGATATTCTTGGTAAAGAAGTAGCGATGCTTGTGAATGAAGTGAAGAACGCAGGAAATTACACAGTTGATTTCAGTGCATCGAACTTCACAAGTGGAGTATATTTCTACAAGATAGAATCCAATGGATTCAGCGACATCAGGAAAATGATGCTGATCAAATAAGACCGGACTGGTTTAAATAAATTAGCTGTATTTTAAAAGAATCCCGCAATATCGGAAAAGTGTTGCGGGATTATTTTTCCCAAAATAGAATATATTATTGAATAATATTGTTATATATTCAGCAAGTTGAATAAAATGGAAATGCTGTAGGAGGCAGATAAGTATTCAGCAACTGAAAAACAAAAAGGGGAACTATGAAAAAACTAACCTACATTTTAGCATTTGTATTATTTGTACAATGCACACTTACAATTAATAATTGTATGAGCCAGTGGCAGCCCGATGTAAGGCTGACAAATAATGCCGCTCTTTCTTTAACAAACCAATACACTAATGGTCGCAATATAACTTCAAGTGGAGATACTGTTCACGTTGTATGGTATGATACTCGTGATGGTGCAAGCCCTGAAATTTATTACAAACGCTCGATTGACGGCGGCGTAAACTGGGGAGCCGATACACGGATTACGAATAACATTTTTTACTCTTCATATCCATCTGTATCAGTATCAGGTTCGGTTGTACATATTGTTTGGGAAGACAATCGTGACGGTAACTACGAGATTTACTACAACCGTTCAACAAACGGAGGTACAAGCTGGGGAACGGATACCAGGCTCACAAATGACCCTGCAGCACAGCAACTTCCTTGCGTTACATCTTCAGGTTTGGTTGTGATTGCAGCTTGGACTGACAACAGGAATGGTGGTGCTGCTAATGGTTATTGCAAACGCTCATCAGACGGAGGCTTAAACTGGGGCGCAGATACACGTCTTTCAGATTCAGGAGGAACCTGGTACAGTGTATCATTATCAGGAACATTTGTACACGCTTTATGGATGTCATCTTACACAGGGCAACAGGAAATATATTATAAGCGGTCGACAAATGCGGGTATAAGTTGGGGAACAGATATTCCGATGACGAACGATACTAATCATAAATATTCACCTTCTATGTCAGTGTCAGGTTCAAATGTACACATTGCATTTTTGTATGCAGGTTTCTCTGACCCTGGTCCATACGAGATTTTCTACAATCATTCAACGAATAGCGGCGTAACCTGGGGAGCAAATACACGGTTAACTACACATTACACTTCTGCATCATTACAT
>JBMOHR010000529.1:0-1654 GCA_049317745.1 Ignavibacteria bacterium | reverse complement strand
GCAACAGGTCTTGCTCATTATCTTGAACATATGCTCTTTAAGGGTACCGACAAATTCGGTACAAAAGATTTCAGCATAGAAGGTAAACTCATTAATGAGATTATTGATTTGTACGAACAGCATCGTGCAACTACAGACCCAGACCTGAGAAAAGCAATCTACAGGAAGATAGATTCTGTATCGTATGTTGCATCGGGTTATGCAATTCCCAATGAATACGATAAAATGCTCGCATCAATCGGTGCGACCGGAACGAATGCTTACACCTCATCTGAACAGACAGTTTACATAAACGAAATTCCTTCCAATCAACTTGGAAACTGGCTTAACATAGAAAGCGAAAGATTCCGTCAGCCGATAATGAGGTTATTCCACACTGAACTTGAAGTTGTGTACGAAGAAAAGAACCGTTCTATGGACAATGGTTCATCTAAAGCTTATGAGAATCTGTACGCAGGACTCTTTCAGAAACATTCTTACGGAACACAGACAACAATCGGTACCGTCGAACATCTTAAGAATCCTTCACTGAAAAAGGTTGTAGATTATTATAATACATACTACGTCCCGAACAATATGGCAATTATTATCGCCGGTGATTTCGATCCCGATGAAGCAATCAGATTAATAGATGAGAAGTTTGGTTCGATGAAACCCAGGGATGTACCGAAGTTTGTACCTCCAGTGGAAGATGAAATCACTTCACCGATAGAAACTACCGTCTATTCACCGGATGCGGAAACTATGATGATGGGTTTCAGATTCCCGGGAGTTACAACAGACGAGGCTGATGCATTAACTATGCTCGGAAGCATTCTTTCAAACGGAAGTGCTGGTCTGATTGATTTAAACATAATGAAACAGCAAAAGGCATTGAATGCAGCTGCATTCGTAGACGGTATGAAGGATTACAGCGTTCTTACTTTCTCTGCAAGTCCGAGGGAAGGGCAGTCGCTCGAGGAATTAAAAGGACTTTTGCTTGCTGAAGTTGAGAAAGTAAAGAAAGGGGATTTCCCTGACTGGATGATTGAAGCAACAGTAACTAATTATAAACTTTCAAAAGTTCGCGGTGCTCAGAATAACGGAAGACGTGCTTCGGAATACGTCAATTCTTTTACTGAAGATATTCCATGGGATAAGTATTATACAACTCTCGACAGAATGGCAAAGATTACTAAGAAAGATGTTGTTGACCTTGCAAATAAATACCTTGGAAATAATTATGTAGCAGTTTATAAAAAGACAGGTGAAGATAAGAATGCACAGAAGATTGTGAAGCCCGAAATTACCCCGGTGCAGGTGAACAGGGATTCCGAATCGCCGTTCTTAACTAAAGTTGTGAATGAAAAGGCAGTTGAGATTAAACCTCAGTTTATAGATTATAAGAATAACATTTCAGAGTTTAATGTAAAATCCGGTATAGAAGTTTTCACGATGAAGAATAAAGAGAACCAGTTGTTCGAACTGGCTTTCGTTTATGAATTCGGAAACAATGCAGATAAGAAATTATCAACTGCATTAAGTTATATAAAACTTCTCGGCACAAAGGATAAATCAGTGACGCAGATAAATCAGGAGTTTTACAGGCTTGGATGTAACTTCAATCTTGTGCAGAACGGCGAAAGACTTCAGATATCACTCACAGGTCTCAGCG
>JBMOHR010000528.1:0-1655 GCA_049317745.1 Ignavibacteria bacterium | reverse complement strand
ATTATAAACAAAACAGCCGGAGACATACTTCTCCGGCTGTTATAATTTTATTAAAAAGACTACCACCAAAACACTAAACCACCAAATCTATTTGCCTTTTGAGTAATTTGTGAAATTCGTGGGAGCAGCTCATTGGTTATTTTTCTGTTCTAATAATAGTTCTTCGGGTCATTACTCATTCTCCAGAATCTGGAACCATTGAACAACATTGTCCCTATTGAATGATTCTCTGTATCAATCGTAAAATCAGACAGTATGATTGAGATATTTTCCTGATTTGTCAATTCGATAATCTTCTCTTCCCCGCCTTCAATTTCATATTCGGAAGCACACGAACCTGATGCCTTAACCAGAGCCCCGCCCACAATCATAGTTTTGTTTTTAATCGTAAGATTCAGTTTCCCTTCATCACGTAATTCCCAGGTACCACTGTATGATACATCTCTGCTGTCACAAACCATCTGACTGTAATTGAAAACAAACTTTCCGTCAGAATAAAACAGATACGTATCACTCCAGCCTGCAGCCACAACGGGCGAATCCTGCCATATTCCGACTAAATCATACCCCTTTTGTGTATTCCCCCAAAATGGTATTAACAGTAAAAACACAAAAATGCTTTTTCCCATATCAGTAAATTATTGTGATTTAAAATCTTTCCTTCTTTTCTGTTATTAAATATTACTACTAAAACATCCGCCAAAGAGAGAGGCGGATTAGCTGATGCGAACAAAAACACCAAATCTCTTTCCACAATATACATCCGCGACAATCAGGAGCATATGTGAAAATCCGAGTTTTATTCATCCTTTTTTAAAATTTGTTAGAGCATCTTAGCTTTGAATCTCTTTATCTTAAATTCTAAATTCTCTCTCATTCCTATCACTCCCAGCATCCTTCCCGATTTCGCACCGTCTCTCCTGTACGAATGAAACAGCCCCTCATCTTCAACTGTGCAATACTCCGAAACCTCCACATTCTCTGCTTTCACACCCTGTCTCAACAAACGTGTATAAATATCTTTTCTTAAATCAACGTAATACTTCCCGTCACTCACTTCTTTAAACTCATCATCGAACAAATCAAACACATCTTTACCAACTTCAAAATTCTTAACGCTGATTCCCGGACCTAAGTATACGTAAAGGTTTTCGGGCTTCGACTTGAACTTCTCCATCAGCGTATTTATTGTGTGAGTCACAATCTTCTGTTGAGTTCCTTTCCATCCCGAGTGTATTCCTGCAGCTACCTTATTCATTGAATCATAAATAAACACAGGCACACAGTCGGCAACGTTCACTGCAAGGAATAAATCTTCTTTGTCAGTATAAAGCCCGTCCGAACCGTTAAAGAAACTGGTTTCGCCCACGTAGTTATTTATGGTTGAATGTGTCTGAAACTGAAAAGAAACCTTAGACCCATCAATACCAAGTGCATCAAAAAAATCTTTTCTATTTCTCTTAACGGCATCGGTATCATCACCTACTTTAAAACTCATATTAAAATCGAACGGCGGACGAGGCTCTTTCCCAAAGCGTGTACTAACTCCGCATACTACATTCCCGAACTTATTGAATATCTCTGGTTTTATATACATAAATTAATCATCACCGAAATGCTTTTCAGTACGTACTGCCTTCTTCTTCGAATCTATC
>JBMOHR010000527.1:0-1663 GCA_049317745.1 Ignavibacteria bacterium | reverse complement strand
CCTGTAGCTTTTTCAATCATATCGTTCCAGTAGTATCTTGCACCAGGTGCAAATACTTTTTCCTGGAGGTATTTACCGACTTCAGGTTTACCGACAAAGCTCTGGTTTTTCGTATCAGAAGCTTTCAGGATATTGGTACCAATATAATTATATAACTGTGATGCGAGTAATTCACCTAAATGATAGTTGTGGTAATAGCACGGATAAGCTGCTATGTGAATCTTTGTTGCCCAGTCAGGTTCGTTTCTGTCTTTAGGTCTTTTCAGCAATTGATATTTCTCAACCAGGTCCCACCATAATTTATTCAAATCCTGGTCAGGGTTTTCGTACATAGATTTTTCGAAGCGGTACATCACCTGAGACCAGCGTGAGAAAACGAGCTGCTGTAACCTTAATGATTTGAATGCGTCTTCAGATATTTTCTTTGCTTCTTCTTCGGAAACAAGTTTCATATCTTTCATCCAGGTACCGTTTGAAGAAAATCTACCGAAAATCATAGCGATTGATTCTGTAGTAAAAGTATGTGCCGGGTCTCTTAAAGCGAACGGCAGGTTTTTATTGTCTATGTATTTATCGTATGCAGCGTGACCGAATTCATGAAGCATAGTGTTCATCCATTTTTCAGTCGGCTTAACATTACAAAGGACTCTTACGTCGCCAACGTTATCGATATCAGTACAGTATGCGTGCTGATTCTTTCCCGGTTTTTCCTTTAAGTCAGAGTTCTTCATAATATCATCGATAGGAAGTCCGATTCCTTTGAAATACTCTTCCGTTAATTTTTCTAAATCTTTGTCCTTATAATAAGAGTCGAGGTCAACCTTATAAATCTTTGGTGCTTCCTGGAAGAAACGGTTCTGATAATGCCATGGCATTAAATCTTCCTTTTTAATTTTATACTTATCCGCGAAGTAAGCATCGATTTCATCTTTCTCTTTTTTGAAAGCATCTTTAGTTAAAAGGTCGAGCTCATCGAAGAGTTTTAAGATTTCCGCAGGGTCCTGTTCGGAAAGTTTTAATCTCATCTCATGATAATTCAGATAACCAAGGTCTTTGGCAACTTCATTTCTCATCTTAACGAGTTTCTTAACATCATCGGCAACAAAAGGTCCTATCTTTTTATGAGCAAGCCAGGCAGTCTCGAGTTCTTTAGAATCTTTTGAAGTCATAAGAATGTCTTCGATTTCATTATCGGTCATCTTTTTCCCGCCGACTTCAGCTCTGTAATTACCGAACTTCTGTTCAATCTGATTCTGGGCAGCATTGATAGCATTTAGCTTTGCAGTGTCAGCCTGATTTCCGAGGAATCCGAGATAAAGGATTTCAAGTTCACGTTTCTTAATAGAGTCTGTAATACCTTTTGAGCTATGAATCTTCTTCAAAGTGTTAAAATCTTCTTTGTTAGAAAAGATCAGAGTCATTTTGTTCTGCAGCTCTGCAACTTTTTTAAAGTCTTCTTCTTTACCTGTTATAGAAGCATTCCAGTACGCAAGGTTAGTTTCCTTGAACAGAGGGATATAATTTGCTTCAAACTTCTTTACAAATTCATCAAATTGTTTTACCATTTCGGGGTCTGCTTTAGATTGTTCCTGAGATTTCTTTTGTTCGCATCCTACTAATGCTGTTAAAAGAACAAATACGATTAGAATTAAGTTTAATTTTT
>JBMOHR010000526.1:0-1666 GCA_049317745.1 Ignavibacteria bacterium | reverse complement strand
TTATTACTACTGACGGCGAGTTTCATACTATCAGAAGACAGATGGACAGACTTAGTCAGGGAATTCTGGAAGTTGTGAAGGTTCCGCGTAATCCGGTGGAAACACTTTCCGAAAGAATAATAAAAGAAATTGACGATAATGTTTCTGCAGTGATGGTTTCGAAAGTAATGTTTCAGGATTCTGCAATCGTAAGCGGACTTTCAGAAGTGGAAAATGTCTGTGCGAAGCACGGAGCAAAACTTCTAGTGGATATTTATCATGTTTTAAACGCAATTCCTTTTTCAATTAAAGAAGAAGGGCTCGGAAACTCGTTCTTAGTCGGAGGGGGCTATAAATATCTGGAACTCGGAGAGGGAAATTGTTTTATGCGTGTACCTCCGGATGAAACATTTAAGCCTGTAATAACGGGTTGGTTCGCAGAATTTGCCACACTTTCTGCAAAAAAGGTCGCAGGTGAAGTTCAGTACGGAGAAAAGCACTGGGCATTCGAAGGTTCTACGTATGACCCTGCATCACATTACAGAGCTCTGGAAGTATTTAAGTTCTTTGAAGAACAAAAGCTGACACCTGAACTTCTTCGGGAAATAAACATTCATCAGAAGAAAGTACTTGCAGATACATTCACGGAAATGAATTTTGACGAAAAGGTAATCAAATTAACATCTCAGAAAAACACTGCGGGATTCCTGACATTCATAACTCCTTTTGCAGGAAAATTTACTGAAGAGTTAAAAATCAGGAATATATTTGCTGATTCAAGAGGGGAGTTTCTCAGGTTTGGTCCTGCACCTTATCTTACTGACAACCAACTCAAGGAAGCTATTTATGAATTAAGAGAAATTATTCAACTGTTATAAATATATAGGAATTGTATCTTTGCATATGAATAAAATTACACTAAACATAGCACTGCTTATTTTCCTTTCCGCAATGCTTTCTTCCTGCGGAATGAGCTGGAAAGAACTTAAGCCCGTATCGAACGAAAAGGGTTTGAGGATTAATCTTGAAATCAGCAAAGAGAAATCAAAGTCGGAAGACTTTGGTGCATTTGCATTACGGATAACGAATCAATCTGACAGCGATTTCATACATTGTACTTTTAAGCTCGACGATAAATACGAACATACTTTCGAAGGATTAAAGGATAAAACGTATGACGAACCTATCACGCTTACGAGGTCACTGCTTAAATCAGGTGATACGTTCATATTTATATTCAACACTGAAATAGATAACTATCAGAGATTCGGAATAAAGGATGCTAAAAAGAATTACATACCTTCGAAGATAGAGCTAAAAACTCACGAGGGAAATTTAATATGGAATGTTCCGGCAGACTTATAACAAAAAACCCCGTTTGAAACGGGGTTTTTCTTTTTGAATTAATCTCTTAACAACTCTCGCGCAATAACTATCTTTTGTATTTCACTCGTTCCTTCATAAATCTCAGTAATCTTTGCATCGCGTAAATATCTTTCTACCAAATATTCTCTGACGTATCCATAACCGCCGTGAATCTGAATAGCTTCAAGTGCATTGTGAACTGCAACACGACTTGCATAAAGCTTTCCCTGTGCAGCTTCTTTTGCATACCTTTCGTGTGCGTCCTTCTTTAAAGCAGACTGAACAATAAGCAGTCTTGCTGTTTCAACGTTAACTGCCATAT
>JBMOHR010000525.1:0-1681 GCA_049317745.1 Ignavibacteria bacterium | reverse complement strand
AAATCTGCAACTTCTTTTGCCGTAGGAACTCTTTTTCTTTTAAACAACATGCTGTTTTCTAATCTGGCAGCTGCCAGGAACTCTGATTCTGAAGCACCAGGACAAAGAATGGTGACGGTAACACCTGTACCTTTAAGTTCATTACTTATAGCTTCGCTGAATGAAAGCACGTATGCTTTTGTGGCAAAATAAACTGCCAGTAAAGGTCCGGGTTGGAAAGCAGCAGTTGAAGCCACGTTTAATATTCTGCCAAATCCCTTTTCAACCATCGGTTTTACGAAAAGGTAGGTCAGTTTGGTAAGTGCTTTTATGTTTACATCCAGCATCTGCTCATCCTTTGACCATTCAGAATCGTGGAAATTTCCGAAGTCACCCAGTCCTGCATTATTTACAAGGAAGTCTATGTGAACTTTGTCTTTCTGCAATGTATCATAAACTACCTGTAATTCTTCCATCTTGTTTAAATCTTTTCCAAGGACTATTATGTTTACTTTATACTTTTCCCTTAGTTCTTCTGCTAAAGAATTTAATCTGTCTAACCTTCTTGCAACGAGTACTAAATCGTAACCGTCTTTTGCAAAGTTTTTTGCAAACTCAACTCCAAATCCCGATGAAGCTCCCGTAATTAATGCCGTCCTTTTCATTGTGTATGTTTAATACAAATGTAACAAATAATATTGTTAATTTCTCTGTATTCTTCTTCCTGACATCATTTGCTCTTCAGCCTCTTTCCATACTCTTTAATCTTTAAATTGATTATTTTATACACATATTAATCATTATAAATCTATGAAAAAAATAGTATTATTGTTATCAATTCTGTTTCTGATTTTAACTATTATTAACGGAAATATTCAAGCCTGTACAAACTTCCTTGTCACTAAAGGCGCTTCAACAGACGGTTCAACTTTTATAACTTACACTGCAGATTCGCATTCGCTATATGGCGAACTTTATTTCTGGCCTGCTGCTGATTATCCGCCGGGAACAATGCTCGACGTTATCGAATGGGACTCTCAGAGACTTTTAGGGCAGATACCGCAAGTCCCCCATACATATAACGTTGTCGGTAATATGAATGAATTTCAACTGGCAATCGGAGAAACAACATATGGCGGAAGATCAGAACTTGCTGATTCAACAGCTAAGATGGATTACGGTTCTTTAATATACCTTGCACTTCAAAGAGCAAGAAATTCCCGCGAAGCTATTAAAGTTATGACTCAGCTCGTTGAAGAATACGGTTACATCAGCGAAGGTGAATCGTTCTCAATCTCAGACCCAAATGAAGTCTGGATTATGGAAATGATTGGTAAAGGCGTCGGTAACAAAGGTGCTGTTTGGGTAGCGGTTCGCGTACCTGACGGTTATGTCTCAGGTCACGCAAACCAGTCCCGTATAACAACTTTTCCGTTGAACGATACAATGAACTGCTATTATTCAAAAGATGTAATCTCTTTCGCAAAGAGCAAAGGTTATTATAAAGGAACTGATGCTGAATTTTCTTTCTGTGATGCCTATGCCCCTCTGGATTTTGAAGGTGCAAGATTCTGCGAAGCAAGAGTCTGGTCTTTATTCAATAAGGTGTCTTCCGGTATGGGAAAATATCTCGATTATGCAAAAGGCGAAAACTTAAAGAATAAAATGCCTTTATGGGTTAAACCAACAAATAAGCTTTCCG
>JBMOHR010000524.1:0-1699 GCA_049317745.1 Ignavibacteria bacterium | reverse complement strand
CTGTCTTGAGTTTTGAAGGCGGAAGAGTTACAATATTGAGGCACGGCTATATAACTAAGGAAGATGTTGAGAAGGTTGTTGGCAGGACTGTTTATGATTACGATGAGAGTTTAAGCAGCGGAAAGATTTCATCGCCGGGGCTTTTAAAGAGTCACTATGCTCCGATGACTCCGTTGTATCTGGCCGAACATACGTTCGACCTTAAAAGGCTGATTGATGAACTGGATGAAGAAAATATCGAAGGGCTTACTAAAGAGAACATTGGGATAATGGATTTTAGTATGTATGATAACTTCAGGGAGCTTGCAAAACATTTGTTTTCAGATTTGCGGAATCTGGATGAGAGGAATTATAAGATGTTGTTTGCGTCAAAGGTTAAGAACCTTAAACTCGGCCGGGCGATTAACGACAGGCTTGACAGGGCATCTGTCGGAACGATTAAATACGTAGACAGAAAAATAGTTTTCAGGAATAAATAAGTTTAATTTCTAATACATGAAAAAGTTTATATTAATATTAATCATCGGATGTTTTCTTAATCCGCTTTCACTGTTCTCACAGGACAAGAACGAATATATATTCCTTATTGATAACTCAGGGAGTATGTCGGGGTATTACCGTGAGGCGAACAGTGCGTTTAAAATTTTCTGTAAGGCAGTCATTAAGAACTCTGTTAAGGCAGATGATTATGCGAACGTTTACCTGTTCACTAAGAACGATTCAAAGCGCGGACTTACTTCACCGAAGAATATATTCAGCGGTAGCGGAAAGGATTTAATTCCCGACCAGCTTAACGATAAGCTGACGATGATGCGTGCTAATGACGGCGGTTTCGGAACTACTGATTTGATAGAAGCACTCGATAAATCCATAGCTAACATTAAGGGTGAGACGGCGATAATCTGGCTTATAACTGATAATATTAACGATAACAGCGGAAGCGGCGATTCTTCTTACTTCAACACGCTTGAATACTACAAAAGATTACGAAACGACGACAACATTAAGAAAGTACTGCTATATCCAATACCTGAGAAGATTGTTGAAGCAGGGTTCCAATCAAACGGGTATGTTGTGTATGGAATAGTTTATTCGAAGAAGAATATAGACCAGACAATGCTTGAGGGTTATGATAAAATATTAAGAGGCATTGGAATAAAACAAAGACCCATAACATTAAAGCCTCTCGACATAGGAACGATTGTCTTAAACCCAAAAGTAACTCAGAGCAAGATTGTACCGGGGAAACTCTTCTATGATGGTAAAGTTCTGCGCGGATATGATTTTCAGGAGAGTGAGAAGATAAAGGAAACTTTCAGTGACCTTTCTTTAAAGTCTAACCTGTTTCCTTACATTATTAAGAGTGCAAAGCTTGACGTAAAGCTTGATAACTTTAAGTCATCAGATTATTCAGTGAAGACTCTCGGTACGCAGACAATTACGCCTTCTACGGTAAGCAATGTATCGCCCGAGGGTGAAGTGAAAGGTTTTTCAGTTCAGTTTGATATGCCTGAAATATCTCCGAAGTTTTCTTTCAATACCATATTCAAGGAAGATTTTACTGTCGGTGGAAACCTTGTGCTTGAAGTGACGAACGTTGATATACTACTTGACGAGAATTATGTGAATAGTTTTAAAGAACTCTTTGCGCTGCAGACGATACCAGAAATATTCAAACCTGTATTAAAAGATAAAAAGA
>JBMOHR010000523.1:0-1711 GCA_049317745.1 Ignavibacteria bacterium | reverse complement strand
AGGTGACGGGGAAGCAGCCGTATTGTCATGTGTATAAGAAGATATTTGATTAGGAAAGAGAGAAAAGATAAAGATTATTCACCACGAGAGAGCACAGAGCACACAGAGAATAAAAAATAGCACACTGATAATAGACGATAGAAACTGATTTACACTGATTTATTATAATTAATTTAGAGCAAGAGATTTTTAGGGTTAGAGATAAAGAACAATATTACCCGCGAAAGACACGAAATTCACGAAAAGGGTTAGAGATTTTTAAAATGATAAGTGAGTGAGATCATGATATTTGGTTTTTGATATTTATATTTAATATTTTATTTTTAAGATTTGATATTTCTCTTGAGACGAAACCTTTAGTTAATTTTTCCGTCTAAATAATTAATATTCCTTTAATTAAATTACAATTTGCGATGAAAAACTTATTATTTGTTTTATTAGGGTTACTTTTCATATCATCATATACATATTCTCAGGATACTAAAGGAAACGGGAATATTGTAAAGAAAGATTTTACTGTGAGTAATGTATACAAGGTAAGCAACATTTCACAAGCGAATATCATCATTACACAATCCGAAAGCGAAAATCTCTCAGTAGAAATAGACGAGAATTTACTTTCTTATTTTGAGTATAAGGCTACAGACGGAATCGAGATTCACTTAAACAGGAATAATATATCCCCTACTAAGTTCAATGTTTATGTAAATGTGAAAGAGTTAAGAAAGATTGAGAATACAGGTTCAGGGAACATAACTTCAACGAATACGATAATAGGAAATTCTTTTAAGATGGAACAGACAGGATCGGGTAATGTTGATTTAAGTTTAAGTGCTAAGGAATTTAAAGTTGAAGTTACGGGGTCGGGTAATTCAAACATAAGAACAGATGCAGAATTCTGCCAGGTTGAGCATACAGGATCCGGGAATTTATCATTAAAGGATGATAATGTAAAATCAAACCTAAAGTTCGAGCACACAGGTTCTGGAAATGCTGATGTTGATGTAAAAGGAATTAATTTTGCATTCTCAAATTCAGGTTCAGGTAACGGGAAGATTTCAGGAACAGTAACTAATTTTAAGCTTGAGAATGACGGGTCAGGTGATATTAAAGGAAATGCATTTGTCACTGATAACTGCAGTGTGGAGATGTCAGGCTCGGGTGATGCGGAATTTACGTGTAACAAGGAAGCGATTGTAGAATTGAATGGTTCGGGAGATTTAAAGTTAAAAGGTGAATATAAGATTAACAGAATTGAAATGAACGGTTCGGGGAAGCTGGTGAAGTGATGAGAGAAAGAAAAAGAATTGGCACATTGATTTAAGACGATAAAAGACTGATTTTCACTGATATTTATATTCACATAAAGATTATTTAAAATACAAAGATTCAATTTAAGATGTTTGCGTTATTCTGAAGTGAGTAAGTATTTAGTTTTTCGCAAGCAAGATGCTTGCGTTACTCTGGTGTGAATGAAAGACGGAAATAAGAAATAATTTATTTTCTGCTGCCTGGTTTGTATACAGGGATTGCAGATAGCCATTCAGGGATTTCCGTTTCAGGAAATTTTATGACATCAAACTTTGCGAGCGAAGTTTGCTTGCATTTAAAATCGACTACTCCGTTTGACCTGTCAATTATGAAACCAACACCAGTGAGTTCACATTCATATTCTTTTACGATTTCGATAAGTTCGAATACACTTCCACCT
>JBMOHR010000522.1:0-1712 GCA_049317745.1 Ignavibacteria bacterium | reverse complement strand
AGTATCTTACGAGGATGGCAATATGGAACATCATACAAAAATATTCAAAGAAAGCCGGAATAAAAAAAGCTATGCATCCCCATATTCTGAGGCATTCATTCGCAACACATCTGCTTGAAGGCGGAGCAGACATAAGAATAATTCAGGAAATGCTCGGACATAGTGATATATCTACGACACAAATTTACACTCACATCGACAGAGAATATTTAATCGAAGTACATAAAACATTCCATCCCAGGGGATAATCAATCAGCTTTTAAAACTTAAGGTATAAGCAGAATTATTGAAAAATAACTTTAATGGTTTGATTATTTAAGTTTATTTTTAAAAGGGTTAATAGTCTTTTCAGATAAATTAAAATCTTGAATATAGCAGTGTAATTAATTAACTTTAATGCAGTATTATTAACAATATTAGTATAAGGATAAGTGGATTTATTTTGGAGATGTAACAGATATAGCGGAGCTATACCTAACCCAATCTTTTATACATTAATATGCTGAAAAAACATAGTTTAATTAAAAAGTAATAACAATGAAAAACACTGACCAATTTGACAGTGAACTTTTTGAAAAAGAGTTTGAAAGTGAAAGACCAAAGATTATCGATTATGTCGGTATTATCAGGGCAAGTTTAGTCCCAATAATTCTGATTTTTATAATATCTATGATAGTAACTTTCATTTATCTGAAGAATTATCCTGTAAATTACCGAGCAACTACAATAGTAAGGGTTGAGAAACCCAGAAATGGAATACTGGAATCTCAAAGTTTATCTTTTAACTTATCGGTAACTGAAGCTTCGGACAGATATTTGTCTAATCAGATAGAAATACTGAAAGGTTATTACATACGGGATAATGTGGCAAAAAGAATACTGGATACATTAAAAGCAACATCCAGCTATAGCAGTTTCTACTATGTAGTTGACAAAGTGTCGGAGACAGAGACGAAGCTAAAAACTCAAGAATCACTTCGCAGAAGACTTCTGGAATTAGTAAAAATAGATATTAAAAAAGGTGTAGATGCTTTAACTATCACAGTTGATGGATTATCTTTTCACGAAATTCAAATGATTGTAAATATTTATGCAAATGTATTTGTGGAATATTCAAAGGAAATTAATAAGGAAGATTTAATCAATGTAAAGAAATTTTTAGAGATTGAAAAGGAAAAGAAATATTCTGATTTAAACAATTCTGAAGCATCTTTAGAGGTTTTCCAGAAAGAATCCGGGTTTGTAACTCTTGATAACCAATCACGAGTGCTAATTGATGCGATTTCGAAGTATGATGCCATGAAAAATGAAGCAAGCATCGAACTGAGATCGACTGAAAATGAGCTGGGCAACTTAAAAATGGAATCTGAAAGAATAGACACGAAATTATATGATTATGTTTCAGGACAAATTACCCAACCATACATAACAGAACTTCAACGACAAATAGCAGAACTTGAAGTAAAGAGGGATCTTGAAATAACAAGCGCTACTGACCCTAAAGTCAGGGATAAGATATTAAATGAAACGAAGGTTAAGCTGGAAAAACTTAATAAAACATTAGTCGAAAAAACTGAGATATTAAGAACAGGATTAGTTTCGGAAACTCCCCAAGAAGTAAGATCAATTGCAGAAAATATCCTACTCAAGAACCTTAAAGCAAATTCTTTAAAAACAAAGATAAGAAGTATAGGTGATGTTTTAGGAAAATA
>JBMOHR010000521.1:0-1716 GCA_049317745.1 Ignavibacteria bacterium | reverse complement strand
ACTTCCCAGATAAAAGATATATTTGGTTTACAGATAGCAGATTTACCTGCAGACTTCATTTCAAAGTGGATTGTATACTTTCAGAATTTTTCTGCAATAAACTATAATGCACTGTTTGTCGGAGGTCTTTCACTTTTGATTCTGCTGTTCTGGCCGCGAATATCGCATAAGATACCTGCGCCATTAGTAGTAATAATAGTTGTTACGGTTATTGTACAAGTCTTTGATATAAAGGTTGATACTATACAGAGCAGGTTTGGCGACGTACCTAATACATTACCCGCACCAACTTTACCTCATATAACGTGGGAAAAAGTGATGGGAGTATTTTCACCTGCTATTACAATCGCCTTACTTGGTGCGATTGAATCACTTCTTTCAGCGGTAGTCGCAGACGGTATGATACGTTCAAGACACCGTTCAAATATGGAACTTATAGCACAGGGTGTTGCAAACATATTTTCGCCGATATTCGGCGGAATACCTGCAACTGGTGCCATTGCAAGGACTGCAACTAACGTTAAGAACGGAGCAAAGACTCCTGTCGCAGGTATTATACACGCAGTAGTTCTATTATTAATTATGCTTTTCTTTGGTAAATGGGCTGCATTAATTCCAATACCCACTTTATCGGCAATACTTCTTATAGTTTCATACAATATGAGCGAATGGCGTTCATTCAAAAAACTGTTAAAGAGTCCGAAGAGCGACATCATTATACTAGTAGTAACGTTTGTACTAACGGTCATAATTGACTTAACAGTTGCAATTGAAGTAGGTGTAGTACTTTCGGCATTATTCTTTATGCGCCGTATGGCTGAAGTTTCGCAGGTGAATGCAATCACTAAAGACATTAAAGACGAACTTGACGGCAAGTTTGAAAACGAACAGAGTGACATCAAGATGCCCGATGGCGTTGAGATATTCGAAGTGTTCGGTTCGCTGTTCTTCGGAGCCGTTGAACAGTTTACGGAATCTTTAAGGTCAGTAGAAAAGAAACCAAAGTATTTAATACTTGAGTTGCAGCATTTGCTTTCAATTGATGCAACTGGGTTAAGAGCGTTAGAAGATTTGGAATCGAAATTAAGAAAACAAAAGACTAAATTTATAATATCGGGACTGCATAAGCAGCCATTGTTTGCGATGGTGCAATCAGGATTAATAGACAAGATAGGGGAGGACTATTTATTCGGAAGTATTCCCGAAGCATTAGGTTTTATCGAACAAGACAGATTAAAAAATTAATTTTATAACTTTAAAGAATAAAAATGGAATACAGAATTGAACACGACACAATGGGAGAAGTGAAAGTTCCTGCGGATAAATACTGGGGAGCACAGACCCAAAGGTCAAAGCAGAATTTTACAATCGGCGCTCAATTGATGCCAAAAGAAGTTATCTATGCTTTTGCAATACTGAAGAAAGCAGCAGCAATGGCAAACCACGAATGCGGTGTACTGCCAAAAGAGAAGATGGAACTTATCGGAAAAGTCTGCGACGAAATTCTTGCAGGAAAACTTGACGACCAGTTTCCGCTCGTAGTATGGCAGACAGGTTCGGGCACACAATCGAATATGAACCTGAATGAAGTTATCGCAAACCGTGGACACGTATTAAATGGTGGTAAACTTTCAGACGAGAAAAAGTTCTTACATCCGAACGATGATGTAAACAAATCACAGTCATCGAACGATACTTTCCCGACCGCTATGCACA
>JBMOHR010000520.1:0-1721 GCA_049317745.1 Ignavibacteria bacterium | reverse complement strand
AGTAATGGTGGTCCGAATGAGTTAAACCTCTATAGATTTCTGTTAATACCCCATTGTTAAATTTTTTCAGAATGGGGAAATAATTTTCAGAAGAATATTCTATAGCACCACCAATCATTAAGTTACTTTCTCCATCTCCATCCATTGATGTTCCTAAAAAATCAAGTGAATAGGAGGTTTGAACACCGTTCTTGTTTTTATTCAATAAATCGGCATACGTTAGAATAAAATATGAATTAGTATCGAATGGAACAATTTCATATCCATATCCTTCTAAAGTATCAACTGTCCAGCTATACCTTGGAGGAGAAAGTTTAGTAGTTATAGATATTGGGTTATCACTGCAACCCGACATGACTAAAAGCAAAATTATGATAAATAGATTCTTCACAACGTATATCTTAATAATTATTCGTTCGATTTCAAATAATCTGTTCATTCCAAGTGTATTTTTCAATTCGAATATATTTGCACCTGATTGAATTGGGATAAGCCTGATGTATTGATTTGGGTTTACTTTATGAGTAGAGATTCCTGCTAAGAGCATGCAGGAATGACAGTTGAGGAGAGTATGCGATGATTAGTGGGTAAAGTGTTTTAAGATGGAATGACTTTCTTTAAATTAAAAATGTACACCCGAAAAGATACGGATGTACATTCTTGTTGTTTTTCTTACTGTAAAAAATTATCTGCCGGAGAGGGATTTTGGTATGCGTCCCGTCTTTATGCTTTCTGAACGGAGACGTTTGCCAACGATGCGCTCTACCATGCTTCCGATTTCGAGAACTTTGTCAACGTCGAGGTTTGTTTCAATTCCCATTTCATCCATCATCACAACCATATCTTCTGTGGATACGAGTCCGACGATGCTGGAGTCTTTGTAATAATAATCGCCAGTGCCGCTTACGGGTACGCCGCTAACGAAGTTTGCAGGCTGTCCGCCGAGTCCGCCCATTGTGGCTTCGTAGTTTGTCATTCCTGCCTGTAAGGCTGCGAGTACGTTTGCCATTCCCCATCCGCGTGTTGTGTGGAGGTGGACAATGTGCTTCTGCGGGCTTGTGAATTCGTCCATTATCATTGAGAAATACCTGTAAATTCTGTCGGGTGAAGCGGAGCCGTCGTGGTCTGCGTGTTCCACGTCGCTTGCGCCGATATCGAACCAGCGTTTGGTAAACTCAACTGCCTTCTTCATATCTGTTGGTCCTTCGATAGGGCATCCCCAGATTGTGCTGACTGTTCCGTTCACCTTGATACCTGCATCGCGTGCCTGTTTAATGTACTTCTCAGCCATCTTCCAGTATTCGTCGAGCGAGAGTCCTGAATTCTTTTTGTGATGAGATTCGCTTGTTGAAACCATCAGCAGAATTCTGTCAGGACCGAAGCCGTTCTTTTTGTTCTCGATTGCGCGTTCGATTGCTTTCTCGCGGATTGTTACGCAGGTGAGCGAGACGCCTTCGATTAAGTGTGCAATCTTTTTGCTTTTTCTAAGACGCTTCATAAGTTCGTCGGCATCTTTGAACTGCGGCATCCCTGAAGGGTTGCCGAGGTTTGTAACTTCAACGTGTTTAAAGCCCGCGAGTATGAGCTGCTCTGCAGTCCATAGTTTTGCTTCGAGCGGGATGTAAATCTCTTCGTGCTGAAATCCGTCTCTGACGGTAATATCGCCGATTACTACTTTTTTAGGAAAGTTCATATTCAATTATAAATTTTAAATTATCAAT
>JBMOHR010000519.1:0-1722 GCA_049317745.1 Ignavibacteria bacterium | reverse complement strand
TAGTTACTTTAGTAGGTCCACCAAATTCCGGTAAAACAACACTCTTTAATTTCCTTAGCGGCAAGAAGTATAAGACGGTAAATTATCCCGGTGCAACTATAGAATATTCAATTACAAGATTCCTGAACCATTTTGAAATAGACAGCAACTTAATGGATTCTCCGGGAATTGTAAGTATGGTACCCAACTCTCCTGATGAAAAAGTTACTATCAGCAACTTGTATGAACATCCGGTATACGGTAAGCCGGATTTATTAGTAGTAACAATCGATGCTTCACAATTTTCAAGACATCTGTTACTTGCAAAACAAATTTTAGAATGCGGATTCAATGTAATTGTTGCGTTGACGATGAATGATATTCTTGACGACAAAAACCTTTCAATAAATACAGAGGCATTATCCGAGAAACTTAACTGCAGAGTAATCAAAGTAGACCCAAGAACAGGAACAGGTATTGCAGAATTAATCACTGAGATTAAAAAATATCTTAAGGAAAAACCAGAGACCAGTATTTTACAGAAAACTTTCGAAGGCAATAATATTATTTCAATATACAAAGAGATTGAAGACATTGAGAATACCGTAATAAATCATACGAATGTAAAGGAGTCAGATTTAGAGAAGGCAAATATGGGTCTGTTAATCAAGGGAGAGCCAAATAAGCTGAACAGACCGGACGGATTGACGATGCGAATAGACAGCATTTTGCTTCACAAATACTGGGGAATAACAATTTTTGCATCAGTGATGGGAGTTTTATTTGCTTCAATATTCTGGATTGCATCACCATTGATGGATTTAGTAGATTCGGGTTTTCGGTACTTATCGGATTTAGTCGTATCCGGTCATAATCATCACTGGTTTTCGGATTTAATATCAAGCGGAATAATAGGCGGTGCTGGTGCAGTAATGGTATTTCTTCCTCAGATAATTATTTTGTTTTTCATATTGGGGTTACTTGAGGATTCAGGTTACCTGGCCAGAGGGGCAATGCTAATTGATAAACCTTTATCTAAACTAGGATTGAACGGCAGGTCATTTGTGCCGATGCTTTCAGGTTTTGCATGTGCAATACCTGCTATAATGGCAGCAAGAACGATTACCAATAAGAAGGAAAGAATTCTTACAATATTTATTATTCCTTTAATGAGCTGCAGTGCACGTCTCCCTGTCTATGGGTTATTACTTACATTTTTACTTCCAGGTAAATTTCTTATCAGCGGTATAATATTATCATTAATCTACTTATTCGGAATATTAACTTCATTTGTGGTATCGAGTGTAATAAACAAATACCAGAAGACTTTTATCAAGGTTGAGGATAATTCTTCTTTCATTATGGAATTACCGGTATACAGAATACCCAAGATAGGAAACGTTTTCAAAAATACTTATGACAATGCATACCAGTACATAAGGAAAGCAGGGCCTACAATTCTGATATTCTCAATAATACTATGGGCATTAACGTATTTTCCGAACAGTAGTCCTGAAATCAGGAATGCTGATAAAATGACAACTGAGCAGGTGAGAAAATTAATCGATGCAGAAAGGATATCGGGGTCATATGCTTCAGAGATGGGAAAATTGATTGAACCAGTTATGGAACCATTGGGTCTGGACTGGAGAGTAGGTGTTTCACTAATTGCTACATTTGCAGCAAGAGAGATTTTTGTAAGTTCTATGGCAATGATATTTAAAATTACGGATACGGATGATA
>JBMOHR010000518.1:0-1722 GCA_049317745.1 Ignavibacteria bacterium | reverse complement strand
AAAATATATTAACAATTTGCATTATACTTATACTAAGTAATATTGCAGCAGCACAAGATTACAGCGGAATGACCGGTGCAGAGATATGTTCACAGAACAAAATGAAAAAATCTGTACACATTAATCCGCTTGATGCCTCTCCAAATACTCCACGGCATTCATACGATGTACTGAATTATAAATTAAATTTAGACATATACAATTGTTTCAAAACGTCTGTCAGAACATTTACCGGAACAGAGCAGATTACTTTTCGTGTGGATTCAACACTTAACTCAATTCAATTAAATACGGTGTACGCTTCTCTTGGTGTAGACTCGGTAAAGTTGTTCGGAGGAGCAAATCTTGTATTCGCTCACAGTTCAACTACTAATATGCTTACAGTGAACCTTGACAGGACGTATAATCCGGGTGAGACAGTAAATATAGTAGTAAAATACAATCACAAGAATATAGCTGACGGTTCATTCAATGTCAGTTCAGGTTATGTTTATACAGACTGTGAACCTGAGGGGGCAAGAGAATGGTTTCCATGCTGGGACAAACCATCGGACAAAGCAACTTTTGACATTACAGTAAAAGTGCCTTCGAACGTTCAAATAGGTTCTAACGGCAGACTTGCTGATTCAACTGCTAGCTCAGATACAATCTGGTACCACTGGGTAAGCCGTGATCCGCTTCCAACATACCTTGCGGTTCTTACAGGCAAAACAGGTTACAACTGTGATATAGTATGGTGGCATAAACTTTCAAACCCAAATGACAGTATCCCATTGCGTTTATATTATAGCACGGGAGAAAACATAGCGCCGACAAAAACAGCTTTACCAGGAATGACGACAATATTTTCTCAGTTATTCGGAGAACATCCATTTGAGAAAAATGGCTTTGCATCAGTCTCTGCTTATGGGGGAGGAATGGAGAACCAGACACTCACTACAATTTCGCCATCGTGGAGTTCAGTAACGAGTCTGATTTCACATGAATATGCACACCAGTGGTTTGGTGATATGATAACCAACGGAACGTGGGCGGATTTATGGCTGAACGAAGGTTTTGCTACATACTGCGAGGCAATTTACAAAGAACAAATTACTGGCTATAGCGCATATAAAACGAACATAAATTCTAACGCATCTTCATACCTATCCGGAAATCCGGGATGGCCAATATACAATCCTTCATGGGCTATCACAACTCCGCCGTCAGGAACGTTATTCAACGGTCCAATCACATATTACAAAGGTTCAGGCGTTTTACATATGCTCAGGTATACAATAGGCGACTCGTTGTTTTTTGCAGGCATGAAAGCTTATGCGACAGATACAGTAAACTTCAGGCTAAAGAATGCACTAACAGATGACTTCACTGCAAAGATGAGTTCAGTTGCAGGACAGGATTTAACATGGTTTATAGATGAGTGGGTTAAACAGCCAAACCATCCGACATATCAGAACACTTACAACATTGCTAACCTTGGAAGCGGAAACTACCGCGTCAATTTTGTGGCAAAGCAAACTCAGACAAATTCGGTATTCCATAAAATGCCGATTGTGATAAAGTTTTCATTTGCAACAGGTGCAGACACATCCGTGAAGGTAATGAATGACGTTAACAACCAGATGTACTCATTCTATTTCAACAGACAGCCAACAACGGTGGTGTTCGACCCGAACAATGACATAGTACTTAAGACTGCATCATTATCAGTAGGAATAAACA
>JBMOHR010000517.1:0-1724 GCA_049317745.1 Ignavibacteria bacterium | reverse complement strand
CCGCCGCCGATACCCGCAAAGTCATACTGATATGTGCTGATACTCGTATAGTCACCGCTTCCCGCACCAACGTATGAAAATGTTACCTGATAAACTGCCGCCGTATCACCTGGCTTGAAACGGTAGAAGGTGTACCCCGCTCCTCCGATTAACGTATCAACTTTTACGTATGCTCCAAGTGGTCTGTTCAGCGAATCCTTCCCGACAAACACCACACCCGAACGCGAAGCCTTAAGTTTATCCGTACCCGCATTCTTCAGTATCACCCTGTCAGAATCGCTTAGCGTGAAATCAATAGTCTTGTCTTCATTATCTGATTCATTAAGGTATGATACGCCAATGTTTAATTTCTTGTCAAAGAGTTTGTAGTTGCTGTTTGCAATTATTAATGAGCGGCTGTACTTTCTGTCAGTATATTCAAAATCAACAACAATACGGGAAGCATTATTAATTATCCTCTTGCTCGTAAATGTAATCTGTCCGAGACCGTAGTCAATCGTGTAATCAGCCTGCTCACCGCGTGTCATCGGTATTCCGTCTATAAACACCCTTTCAGTTCCCGAGAGCACAACGATGTTTATTTCATTGTTAGCGCCTGCTAACCTGTAAGGACCCTGCACACCATCAATACCGTTAAAGTTATTCGTGTTAAACTTGCCGCGCGATACCGCACCTGTTATGAGGAAGTTTCCGAAACCGAATTCTCCGAAACCTTTCGCTCCCTGTATCTTTCTCTTGAAATTCAGAAACTCAGACGACTGCAGATTTACATCAATGTCGCCGATTGTAGCAGAAAGCGTACTGCTCCGTATTTCTATAAAAACCTTGTCGAGCTCCTGAATGTTCTTCGTGTTTCCTTCCGGCTGAATCGGAGTGTTCTCGTCATTGAGTGCCGCAGTAATCTCAATGTCTTTCGTCAGCTTGCCGTTTAACTGTAGCCGGAAACCCGAGTTCAGCGAAAGGTCTCTGTTCGTTCCAAGCGTAAACCCGCGGAACAAACTTCCTGTCTTTTGCAAATCTGTTCCTTCAAAAAGATTCTCCATCAGGTCCGAACTTTGTGTTGCTATCTGAATTGTGTCGCCGGTTAATGTATCTTTCTCAATTTTTAAATCGAATATGGAATACTCATTCTTGAAATAGTACGGGAATAAATCATACCTGACGTATACATCATATATTCTTAATGTATCGAAGGAGTATTTTTTGAAGAGGTCTTTTGAAATACTGATTGTGCCGTTCCTGTAATCGTAAACATAATCCGAATATCTGACTAAGACTTTGTTATCGATTTTAATCTCGTCAGAAGAAGGCAGAATAAATTTTTCGCCCGTGGTTAATAATGTATCGGTATAAGTAATCTTTAACTTTAATTCCTTATAGTTCGGGTCTTGCTGTGAGAAAAGATTACCCGCTGAAGCAAGCGCCAATAACAGTAAAAACAATATTAACTTTTGCTTCGGCAATAACAGATTAATGATATTTTGATAAATCCGATTCTTCAGACTCCGGTATATTGTCAGATTTCTTTAACATTATAATGTAAGAAGATTTTCTGTAATTCGCATCTTCTATTTCTACTGAAACAGGAATACCCTCAATAAGGTTGATTGTCTTCGAAGGAGTTACCGTAAACTTCGAACAGGTAAAACTCAGTGCACCTGAAATACTTTTCTTAACCGCACCAAGGTTTTGTGAATCATCAGAATATACATCGTATGAGTTCA
>JBMOHR010000516.1:0-1729 GCA_049317745.1 Ignavibacteria bacterium | reverse complement strand
GTTTGACGAGGGGTTCAGGTTGCATATTCTTTGCAACCTGAATCTACTCTACTGGCATAAGTTTGTCAATTTACAATTTCAAATTTACAATTTAAATTAACCTTGTGTCCTTTGTGACTTAGTGGTGAATGTTTTTATCTTTAAATATGCAATTTCAAATTTACAATTAAAAATTGACTTAGCATCCCTCTTTCTTCTTTTTCGGTGCTCCGTCAGGTGCTTTATTCCCTGACTGATTGTCAAGTTTCGGCATTTCCATCTTTGGAGTTTCTGTCTTCACGTCCGCTGTTCCACCAACCGATGGCGTCCCGCCGAAAAACTTTGATATTTCCTTTATCTTCTCAAACTTTGCAATCTGTTCAGGTGTTGCAGTTTCTGAAAGTTTTGGAAATAAAATCTGCTCTTTCCAGTCATCGAGTCCGCCGAATAAAATATAAACACCCTTATAACCTTTTGCCTTAAGCAGCATCCACGCCTGCGCAGAGTGAATTCCGCCCTCAGAATAAAGCACTATCTTTTCAGTCTTCGGAATGCTTGTTTTTTCAAGTGCTGTTAAAGTTATATTCTCGGAATTCGGAATGTGGTATTCGTTGTATTCCTGTTCTGTCCTTAAATCTATTAATTTAAAATTCATCTTCGCCTGAATTATCCAGTCCGCAAGGTCCTGAACCGATACGTGGTCAACCTTTGTTTCTACAATCATTCCAAGTTCGGTTGTGTTCATCGAGACTAAATTTCCCTTATAAGGATTACCAAGAAATAAACCGATAAATGCCAGCCCGATAGCTATAAATGCCAGTTTCTTGTTTAAAGTTAAATTCTTCATTTCTTTGCCTCCGCTTTTTTTGCCATATTCTTTTCACCCCACTCTGCGGCAACAAAAGCACCTACTGCCATTACCACCACAAGAAATACAACTACTCCGTAAGGAAGGTTAAAGAACTGAGGAAGTGTTACCTGTCCCATCAGAGTTGAATTATAGAACCCGCTTACTAAAGGAAATATTTCTCCGAATCCGAAAATCCCAACCACTACTCCCAGCAGATAAACTATGCCGTCTGTTCTTCCCGTTGCTGCCGATACACAAGACGTTCCCGGACAGTAACCACCAATCACAAAACCAAAGCCAAGCAGTAACCCGCCCACTACCTGGGGCATTATGTTTGTCGGTGTCAGGTAAACCATCGATAAGTCCATCCATCCGATTATGCTCAGATAATAAACTCCAAGCATTGCAGTAACGATTGCAGTGAACATCACTTTGAGAACTGTCATATCAGTAAAGTAAAACTGTGCTGCAAGTTTTCGCGCACTTCCGAACCCGGCTCTCTCAAGAAAGAAACCGAAACCTATTCCTATTATAAAAGCGACTATTAAACTTACTTCGTCGCCGAACATTCCATACTTAAAG
Organism: Ignavibacteria bacterium; assembly: GCA_049317745.1. GTDB lineage: Bacteria > Bacteroidota > Ignavibacteria > Tepidaquicellales > Tepidaquicellaceae > CAIKZJ01. The sequence goes on along the minus strand of JBMOHR010000516.1, from coordinate 318 downwards.
AAAGGTGCCATCATAACCATTGCCTCCTCATGAAATAGGCCAGTGCATAGGCACCCGCAAAAACGCACATCATAAATGCCCAGCTTCCTAAATTCAGTACTGAGCCTCCCGTCAGTGCCTGTCCGCTTGTACAGCCCCTCGCAAGTTTTGCACCGACACCCATAAGCGCTCCGCCTATAAATGCAAAAATTAATCTCTTTTTATCTGTTATGTTCGGACCTTTCTCAATTTTCTTTTTAATCCTTCCTCCAAGTGCTCCTGAAATAAACCCGCCTACAAAAACTCCAAGCACTTCAAATACCAGCCAGTCTTTTAAAG
>JBMOHR010000515.1:0-1732 GCA_049317745.1 Ignavibacteria bacterium | reverse complement strand
ATTGATGCAGTTTTTTCATTCTTCGATAATTCGTTTAAAACAGCATATCCGTTCAGGTCCGGCATTGCTATATCGCAAACGATTAAATCAGGCTTAAATACTCCAACTTTTTTCATGCCGGCTAAACCATTTTCTGCCGAGTCTACTTCGTACCCGCAGACTTCAAGCAAATCCAATGTGCTTTCCCTTATTGACTCGTCATCGTCGATTATTAAGATCTTAGGCATATCAATTTAATTTATAATAACAGTTGATTAAACACTCTGTAAAACTAGTCGCTTTATTGATAAAACAAATCCGCTTAAAAAATATAAGCGTGTTGCCTTTTTTCTCCGGTAAAATAGTACAAGATTTAATTGTGTTTTAACGGGCTAAAGTCTCAACTTGTATTTAAATTACATTCTTTATGTAAATTATTCAATTTAATAACTTTAGTCGTACTTAGCACATACTTTATACATAAAAACCTTAAAGATTACAGTAAAATTGATATTTCCCAAAACATTATTAGCTTCGCATACCTGAATAAAATTCAAATGATACGAAACACATTACTATTTCTTTTCAATCCTTTGTCTTGTACAATCTCCACCACGGCACATGCGGCAAATCATGATGTTCACTGTGATATCCAAAGAAGTAACAACTCATCATCGCAGCAAAATGATTACGTTTTAAGGTCCTGGAATTATGTGGCTTCATTTCATCCGTGTGCGGCTGCTTGTGAGGTCTGTATGTTCCGAAGTAAAAGAGCTGAAGCGTACCCAGTAATGCAGGAATCACATAAAAGAACCAGATGGATGTTTCCGCAAACCAGATTTTAAGAATATTAAAAGTTATTGCGACTATAATAATCTGAACTACCGTTACATATTTGTAAACGAAGCTCCCAAACCAGATGATAAAGTTCTGACTTTTAACGCAGTAATCAGGGTCTTGTGCCGTTCCTGGAAACTGATGATGAAGCATATGGTTTTTTATTAACCGGTCATACGAAAACCCTGCAAATAAAAATGCTGTTAATCTTCCGATAAAGTTATTTATATATACATTCCCCGACACTGTTCTGTGCATTGCATCGTGTGATGTGATAAACAACCCTGTGAAAAGATATGCCTGAATCAATACGTGTAAGTAAAACAACGGTGATTGGAAATTTACTTCATAAAAATATAATGTATAAAGTAAGTGTCCAAACCACGCACTGATTATAAGTATGGCGGCTATAATGCCCATCAATTATTGTTTAAATTTCTTTCTTGCATCTTGAGAGAAATTTCGCCAGGGCTTTTGTTAAATCCTTTTTCATTTCCTTGCTTATGAATTTCTCGCCAAGAAGTGGTGCCATAAAGTGAACATCGCTTGCACTTTCTCTTACCATCTTTATCTTAATTGTAATGCTTATTCTCGTTTCCTCTTCTCCGAGTGAAACCATACGTGCCGAACATTTGAAAAAGTCAGGTGTTTTTGATTTCGACTCATATACCATATAATCGTCCGCCGATACTGTTTCTACAAGTATAAACGGCATTCTGACTGGTGAAGCCAGAGGAGCATCTATTTCGTAAACCCACTCACTTTCTTTGTCTCCAAGCTTTTTAACGGATATTATCCCCGGGAAATTTCTTTGAAATACACTTATGTCTTTGAAATATTCTGTTACCCTGCTGATATTTACTTTAAATACTGTTCCGTCAGTTACGTCGGCAGATACTGTAAACTCTGCACGCGA
>JBMOHR010000514.1:0-1742 GCA_049317745.1 Ignavibacteria bacterium | reverse complement strand
ATTTAACACTCCATTAACCTTTCGTGATAATTAAACCTTCTACTCCATTTGGACTAATCCATTTATCGTCCATTTGAGCGATTACATTATTATATGCTTATTCTTATTTTGGTTTAGTGAGTTTTGAGAATTTAACTTTTTAATTTAGAACCGGGAATGGTAAGAGAAGTCCCCATAGATGTGTTTATAGAAATCGCGCCTGTATTGGATTTGAATCCTTCTACGGAGGTTTCAGCCAACTTAGCAATGGGCACGGGACTCTATTTTAAATAATTGTTCATAATTATTTAACATTATGCAGGCTGAAGAGGTTTCGGCCTGCATATATTTAAAAAGATAAACGTGATGAAAAAAGTTTTAATGGTTTATCCGGAATATCCGGCTACGTTCTGGAGTTTTAAACATGCGCTGCCTTTTATAAGTAAGAAGGTATCGCTGCCGCCGCTAGGACTGCTGACGGTTGCTTCGCTGATTCCAAAGGAATGGGAGAAGAAGCTTATTGACCTGAATGCCGCGAAGCTGAGGGATGAGGATATTGAATGGGCAGATTATGTTTTTGTGAGTGGAATGGTTGTGCAGAGAGATTCTGCGAAAGAGGTTATAAGAAGAGCGAAATCGTTCGGTAAGTATGTTGTTGCAGGAGGCCCGTTGTTCACGAATGAGTATGAGAGGTTTGAAGGAGTTGATTGTTTTGTATTGAATGAAGGAGAAGTGACGATACCGATGTTCCTGAAAGATTTGAAAAATAGTGAGGTGAAATACATATATAAGTCAGACGATAAGCCTGATTTAAGCAGAACCCCGGTCCCCGACTGGTCATTAATCAATTTCGAAGATTACTCTTCGTTATCGATGCAGATATCAAGAGGCTGTCCGCACAGTTGTGATTTTTGTGATATTATCATAATGAACGGCAGAGTGCCAAGACTCAAATCTCCCGAGCAAGTAATAAAAGAAATGGATGCTTTGTACGACAACGGCTGGCGGGGCGGGGTTTTTATAGTGGATGATAATTTTATAGGAAATAAGATTAAGGCAGAGAAGATACTTAAGAAGGTAGTGGAATGGATGGAGGCGAAGAAGAAACCGTTTACTTTGTTTACGGAGGCATCGATAAATCTTGCGGATGACGAGAAGCTGTTGGGACTGATGCAGAGAGCGAATTTCGATGCTGTATTTATCGGGATTGAAACTCCCGAAGAAGAGGGACTGGTATCGTGCGGGAAGCATCAGAATCAGAATAAGAATCTTCTGGAGAAGGTGAAGATTATTCAGAGGAACGGGATTGAAGTGCAGGCAGGGTTTATACTGGGGTTTGACACAGATACGATGCACACTTTTGACAATATGATAAGGTTTATTCAGAAGAGCGGGATTGTGACGGCGATGGTGGGGCTTTTGCACGCAATACCCGAGACTGTTTTGTACAAAAGGCTTCTGAAGGAAAAGAGGATACTTTCCACGGCAACAGGAAACAATACGGACTTCAGTCTGAATTTTATTCCCGAGATGAAACTGGAATCTTTAATGGCGGGATACAGGAAAGTGCTGGACACTATTTTTGCACCAAAGTTTTATTATAAAAGGATAATAACTTATCTGAAAGAATACAATAAGATGGCAGTAGGGAGAAAGTTAACACTGCGTCAGAATGCAAGAGCTTTATCAAGAACGGTATGGAAGATAGGAATACTCGGGAAAGGGAAATATCATTTCTGGAAATTATTTTTCTGGACAATATT
>JBMOHR010000513.1:0-1747 GCA_049317745.1 Ignavibacteria bacterium | reverse complement strand
TTCCTTGTTGGAGGTTGTTATGCCGCCTGAGTTTACCTTACTGACTGCAGCGTTTAGCAGATAGTTTTTAAGGCCGTCCATAATCAGATAATTTGATGCACCACCGCCGCTTACGAGTAATTCAAACTTCTTATTGCTGAGTTTAAGTAAACGCTTTATATTTTCAGAAACGGAAAAAGCAGTATATTCCGTGAAAGTACGGAGAATGTTTTCCTTTGGTTCAGACTTATAGTTTTTAAGTATTGAATCGACGAATGATTTATGGTACAATTCCCTGCCTGTAGATTTAGGATATTTTTTCAGGAGGAAAGTATCTTTCTTTTTAATATCTGAAAATAACTTTTTGTTAATTATACCTTTCCTGGAAATTTTACATTCCTTATCGAATGATTTCGAGAAGAACTTCTGAGAAAGATAATCAATCATCATATTTCCAGGACCTGTATCGAATGCAACGACATCAATGAATTTACATTTCGCTGGTAGATACGTCAGGTTTGAGATACCACCTATGTTTAAGAGTATTCTGTCAGTTTTATTACTGCGAAACATAACGAAGTCGAGATAAGGCACGAGTGGAGCTCCGCCGCCATCATGGGCTACATCGGCAGTGCGGAAATCACCTATTGTAATAATACCGGTCTGGTTTGCTATGACAGAAGGGTCACCGATTTGTAGTGTCGATTTATATTTAATGCCATTGAATTTTTCGGTTAAAGGTAAATGATGGATAGTTTGTCCGTGCGAGCCTATTACATCAACCTTTTTTGCGCTAATACCATTTTGTTTAAGGAATTTATTGATACAGTTTGCATAGAACTTACCGAGAATGAAATTAAGGCGACAGACATCGTCAACAGAACCTGATTCTTTGTGACTGACTTTAAGTACAAATTCTTTTATCCCTGCAGGTATTTTGTACTCTTTGTACTCAATAACTTTCAAAGAAACATTTTCACCTTTGCCTTTGAATTTTATCAGTACAATATCGACGGCATCGACGGATGTTCCGGAAAGAACACCTATGACGAGCCGTTCAGATTTATTAAGTATTTTATGTAAATTAGTCATCAGAGATGCAAATATACTCTTTATGTCAACAATTTTCTATGAAGGAAAAAGTCCTACGTTTGAATAATATCCATTCCCCTTGCCAAAGAAGAAGAGTGGATATATGGTTTTCTTTCTATATTTGTGAAAGCAATAAACACCATAGCCTTTGTGTATGCCTCTACATTATCCCTTTCGAAAGTATTGAAGACGGCAGTGACATTCTGATATTCGGAGTCAAGGACCGGAGTATATTCAGAAACTGCTACTGCATAAGGGAAAGAAAACTCTTCCATATCAGGTTTCCGTTCTGAGAGTGCAACAACAAAGTTAGCAGTGAATTTAATATTTCTCAATTCTTTGAAATTTTGGACGAGTTTAACATCAACACTAATGGAATTGTTTGTAATAATGAAATTATCTGCGTGAAAGCCGAATCCTGGAGGAGAAATCTTATTAGTACGAGCAGGATTAGTATCGTGAAACAATTTCATGTTATAGCTCATAATTTTTGTGTAAGCACTTCTACCCTCAATATTTGAGTATTTCCAGATTTCACGGAGTTCAGGAAGTGAATTTACTGCCTTAGCAAAATTCACCGCTCTGTTAAAACGTGTTCGGTTATCCACACATTTCTTAGAGTTGCTTATTTCATTGTAACCTTTATGGGTTGAAAAGAAGACTTTACCATTTTTAT
>JBMOHR010000512.1:0-1767 GCA_049317745.1 Ignavibacteria bacterium | reverse complement strand
TTAATAGTTGATGACAAACTGCCTAACCTGGTTGCTTTGGAGAATGTCTTAAAAGGCTGTGGGGCCGAAGTTGTAAGAGCACAAAGCGGGAATGAAGCTTTGAAGACAACTTTGACGAATGATTTTGCGCTTGCAATACTCGACGTCAATATGCCCGAAATGAATGGCTATGAACTTGCCGAATTTCTGTCGGGTGATGAAAAAACTAAGAACCTGCCGATTATTTTTCTCTCTGCAGAATACTCAGACGATATGCATATTTTAAAAGCCTATGAATCAGGTGGTATCGATTTTGTATCTAAACCTTTTAATCCATATTATCTTTTGAGTAAGGTTAATATTTTTCTTAAACTTGACAGACAAAAGAAAGAACTTATCGGTAAGATGCAGCTTGAAAAATCCAGGAATTATCTTGAAAGCATTCTTATGTCGGTTAATGATTTCATAGTTGTCACCACACTCGATGGAATTATAAATAACTTCAACAATGTTTTACTTTCAAAACTTGATTATGATTATAATGATCTCTTTGGTGCTAAAGTTACTGATATCTTTCCGGTAGATATTAAACATATTATTGAAACACTCTTAATCAGATATTCTGAAGAGGAAGTAGGAAGCGAATTACTTAATTTCAAGTTTGAAACTTTTATACATAAAAAGGAAAAAAGCACAATTCCGGTAATCATTTCTATTACTCCTTTGGTAAATGAAAACGGTTCTATTCAGGGAGCTGTTATCACTGCAACTGATATTACTGAACGTAAGAAATTTGAACTGGAACTTAGAAAGGAAAAAGAAAGAGCAGAACAGTTGAGTCAGATTAAAACAAATTTTCTCGCCAATATGAGTCACGAGTTAAGGACTCCGATGGTTGGAATACTCGGATTCTCTGAATTACTTACTTCAATGGTTGAGGATGGTGAACAGAAAGAATTTGCGGATATGATTTATCTGAGCGGAACCAGATTAATGGAAACACTGAATCAGATTCTTGATATTTCTCTTGTTGAATCTGATAAACTTGAATTGAAAATCACTGAGTTTGATGTCGTTGCCTTGACTAAAGAAGTTATTCAACTTTTCGAACTTGTTGCAAATAAAAAATCCCTTTACCTTAATATAGACTCTTCTCTTGATTCCTGCATCGTTAAACTGGATATGGGCCTGACAAGGCAGGTATTGAATAATTTAATCAACAATGCAGTTAAGTTTACAAAAGAAGGTGGTGTCAGAGTTAATGTGCTCAAAGAATTGTCAGGAAATATTGACTATGCTGTTATTAAGGTTACTGATACAGGTATTGGTATTCCGGAGGATAAAGTTGACCTTATTTGGGAAGAATTCAGGCAGGTCAGCGAGGGACATGGCAGGTCTTTTGAAGGAAATGGTCTGGGTTTAAGCCTTTGTAAGAAGTTTGTCGACCTTCTGGGAGGTATATTATCTATCGAGGAAAGTGTTCTCGGAAAAGGAACAACCTTTAAAGTAATGTTGCCACTGAACAAAGATTTTATGGTTCCTGATATACCTGAAGTTATTCTGAGCAAAAAATTAACAACTGAGAAAAATGCTGTACCTGAAATTGATAATGGCTTGAATGTGCTGTACGTCGAAGATGACTTACCGTCTGGAATGTTAATGAAGAATAGCCTGAAGAATATATGTAAACTCGATATTGTCACAACCGGTGAGGAGGCGATTGATGTCGCAAGGAAAAAGAAATATTCTTTAATACTTATGGATATAAACCTCGGTGACGGAATTAAT
>JBMOHR010000511.1:0-1768 GCA_049317745.1 Ignavibacteria bacterium | reverse complement strand
TTGTCTCTAACCCTAAAAAAGATCTTTAATTCGAGTAATTCGTGTAAATTCGTGTTTGCTCTTCTTTCGTGCCTTTCGTGTATTTCGCGGGAAAAAATCTTTAATCTTGAAACCCTAAAAAAATCTCTAATTCGTCTAATTCGTCTAATTAGTCTAATTAGTCTAATTCGCGGATTCTTTTCTTTAATCTTTCTTTAGTACCTTTCGTGTATTTCCCGGGAAATCTCTTTTCTCCGAAGTCCTACATTTTCAGTATCAAACCAGTATCCAACAAGTATGCAATATCACTGCCATTAATCATCATTTTCTTGACCCCTGAAAATTAATAACTATGTAATTTTATCAATTAATTCACTTTAATATTGATAAGTCAATATATATATTAACAGGGTTAAAGTTAAAGTTAACCTTAATAATAATTACCTTATGATAAAAAGAGACATATTATCAGACATTCGAAATCACATTAGCGAGAAGGAAATGACGTTCATCGTTGGAGCCAGGCAGGTTGGTAAAACTACTCTTATGAATATTCTTTCAGATGAATTAAAAGCAAAAGGCGAAAAAGTTGCATTATTCAATCTTGATTTCTATTCCGATAAAGAACTCTTTTCTTCACAACAATACTTTATTGACAAGATAAAATCTTTATATGGCAATGATAAAGTTTTTCTCTTCGTTGATGAAATTCAAAGGATTCCTGATGCGGCAATATTTCTAAAAGGAATATACGATAAAGGGTATAATTTCAAATTCATAGTTTCAGGTTCAGGAAGCATAGAACTAAAGGCGAAGACAAAAGAATCTTTAACAGGCAGAAAACTTGAATTCATAGTCTCACCTGTCAGTTTTACGGAATTTGTAAACTACAAAACAAAATATGAATTTGAAGGAAACATAATTGCTTATTTATCTTTTAACTCAGAAAAAACGCAATCACTTTTAAAAGAATACCTTGCTTTCGGAGGCTACCCGAGAATTGTCACTGAAGAAAATCCTGTAAGTAAAAGGAATCTGATAAATGAAATATTCAGCAGTTACGTGGAAAAGGACATTAAACAACTTATGAACGTAGAAAAGGATGATGCTTTTTTAATCCTCGTCAGACTTTTAGCAGCATCAGCGGGGAAACTCCTGAATCACAGAAAACTTTCCTCTGAGACATCATTAAGCTTGCCAACGCTTATGAATTATTTATTCTATGCAGAGAAGACATATTTAATTGACCTTGTCAAACCTTACTCCCGCAGCCATAAGAAGGAAATAACAAAAGCGCCTGTAGTTAATTTCAACGATGTAGGAATTCGCAATTATGCACTCGGTTTATACGGTAATGAAAATGCAGGTAACGACAGCGGGTTTATATTTCAGAATTTTATATACCTTTTCATCAGAGACATATTAAGGAACAGCGGATACAAAATAAACTACTGGCGGACAAATTCAGGAGCGGAGGTTGATTTCGTTATTGATAAAATAAATGACCTGATACCCATCGAAGTTAAATACACTTCATTAAAAAGTAACAGCATAAGCCGTTCATTGCGCAGTTTCATACAGAAGTATAATCCCCAAAATGCATACATCTTAAACCTGACAGCAAACCAAACAGTTGAAATAGAGAATACCAAAGTCCACATAATTCCATTCTACCAAATCATTGAACACTTAAAATAGCGCCTCCCTACTTTCTACTCCCTACTCCCTCACTGCTCTCTTCTTGTCTCTAACCCTAAAAAAGATCTTTAATTCGAGTAATTCGTGTAAA
>JBMOHR010000510.1:0-1784 GCA_049317745.1 Ignavibacteria bacterium | reverse complement strand
GTACTGTCGGAGAAAGGACTAAAGACCTTATAGATGCAAATGAAAACCTTAAGAATGAGATAATTGAAAGGAAAAAAGCTGAAGCTTCAATACAGTATTCAAAAGAACAGTATAAATTACTCGTTGAGAATGCAAACGAGGCAATCATTGTACTTCAGGATGAAATAGTTGTGTACTATAATCCTTCCGCGGTTGAAATGCTCTGCTCTGACCCTGAGGAACTGTACCGGAAAAACTTCAGGGAGTTTATATACCCGGATTACACTGAAACATTTTTCACAGATTACCTGAATACACTTAACGGTGAACCCGTAAATGATATCAAAGAATTAAAACTGGTTAAAAGGAAATCGGAAATAATTGAAGTTGAAATGAATTCCCTTTTAATAGAATGGATTGACAAAAAAGCAGCTTTGATATTTTTTAAGGATGTTACCGAAAGAAAAAGAGCCGAGAAGAAAACTGAAAATGCATTAATAAAAGAAAAGGAATTAAGCGAACTGCGTTCAAGGTTTATTTCAATGGCATCACACGAATTCAAAACACCTTTGACATCCATAAACACTTCTGTTGAGCTTCTTGAAAAATATGACAAATCGTTAGCTGAAGATAAAAAAATCAACAGTCTTCAGAGAATTAAAAAGAATGTAGGACAAATGACAAGGCTCCTTAATGACGTTCTTGAAATCGGCAAATCAGAATCAGGTAAACTGGACGTTCAGAAAGAGAAAATAGAAATCGGAAAGTTCCTTAAGGAAATACTGGAAGAACTTGAAGCCACAATCGCTGCAAGAACACAGCACAGCATCAGATATTCGCTGCTCAATACAGAGACAACGGTGAATGCCGATCCGAAACTTATCCGTCAGGTTGTTGAAAACCTTATATCGAATGCTGTAAAATATTCGGACACAAATACAGAGATATTCTTTACGGCAGAAATAAAAGACGGTACAATGATTATCAAAGTTAAAGACTCGGGTATCGGGATATTACCTGAAGACATGAAAAGATTATTCGAACCTTTTTTCAGGGGCTATAATCATGGTAATGCGGCCGGAACGGGTCTTGGGCTGACAATAATGAAAAGTGCTGTTGATGCACACGGAGGAAGAATAGAAGTTAACAGCGAAGTAAACAAAGGAACAGAATTCTCAGTTATTATTCCTGTATAATATTAAATTAAGCAATCCTCATTTCGCGGATTTTCTTGCTGTATCTTCTGCTTGTAATTAAAGGCTCTTCCTGGTTTTTCATATAGATTTTGTAAGTGAAATCGAACCATTTCTCGAATTTAATAACGTATGACAGGTTAATTATGGTTGATTTATGGATTCGTAAAAACAAATCGGATGGAAGAAGTTCCTCCCATTCTTTTAAGAGTTTTTTAACTAATATTCTTTTGTTTGCTGAGGTTATAATCTTTGTGTACTTATAAACTGACTTAATAAAAACAATTTCGCTGATGTTGACGTGAACAGGTTCATTGTTCGACATTAAAATTATATTCGAATCCTTGTTTAAAGATTTCAATTTTGTAATGTCTTCTTTTCCCGCAACATCTTTTACCGCTGCGGATACAATTATGTTTTTCTTCTTTAACCTTAAATCTATCGATTTAAGAAGCTCTTCTGGTTCAAATGGTTTGGGAATATAATCATCTGCTCCTTTTTGCATGCCTTTCCTGATATCTGAAATTTCAGATTTTGCAGTAAGGAATATAAATGGGATTGATGCAGTTTTTTCATTCTTCGATAATTCGTTTAAAACAGCATATCCGTTCA
>JBMOHR010000509.1:0-1787 GCA_049317745.1 Ignavibacteria bacterium | reverse complement strand
ATTTTATATTTGATTTATTAAGTTGTTGTTTTTTGATTGGTGAGAAATTATTTTACATCAATTAAAATAAACATTATTGAAAAAACCGGAAATTCATTCCAGTGGATTATTAACCCGTCTCGGATTGTTTACTGCTTTAATGATTGTTATCAGTTCAATGATTGGGTCGGGAATATTTAAGAAAATTGCTCCGATGTCTGTAGAACTCGGCACACCAGGCCTGATACTTCTTTGCTGGTTAATACCCGGGATTATCACAATGATAGGTGCTGCTACGAATGCCGAGATTGCAGGTCTGATAGCTGAACCGGGCGGACAGTATGTATATTTTAAAAAGATGTACGGTAATGCTTTTGCATTCCTGTATGGCTGGAGTTGTTTCTCAGTTATCCAGTCTGCTTCTATTGCATCTATAGCGTATGTTTTTGCAGAATCAGTAAATGCAGTTATCCCTCTTCCTAATCTTTCGGCAGGAATGGAAGAGTTCAGCCTCTTTGGTATTTTCTTTCCGTTTCAGGGGTTTGGAGTAAAAGGGCTAACGATTATAACAATTATATTTCTTACGACTGCAAACTATTTAGGAGTTGTTATTGGCGGTGCAATCACGAATGTATTCACAGGATTAAAAATACTCGGAATTGTTTTAATCATAATTCTTGGTTTAACCATAAGTCAGGGCTCGGTTCAGAACCTTACACCTTTAGTTGAAAAACCGGGATTTCAATACGGTTCGGGACTTGGACTTTTCGGTGCAATGTTTGCAGCTATGCTTGCTGCATTCTGGGCTTATGACGGCTGGAATAATATTGGGTATCTTGGCGGAGAGGTGAAGAATCCCAAACGGAACATACCAATTTCTTTATTCGGAGGTGTTGCACTTGTGATAATAATATATCTTGTAATCAACACAGTATTTCTATACGTGATGCCTGTTGATGAAATTATCAATATCTCAAACAGTCAACACAGTATTATAGCGATTGAAGTTATGAGGAAGTTTCTTGGATATGGCGGTGCACTTTTTATTTCAGTGTTAATTATGGTTTCAACATTCGGTACTACGAATGGCACGATACTCGCGTCTTCACGAATATATTTTGCAATGGCGAAGGACAAATTATTCTTCCAGTCTGCAGGTTCACATCATAGTAAATTTAAAACTCCGCATATATCGTTGTTGATACAGGGTTTATGGGCAAGTCTGCTGGTATTATCAGGAACGTTCGACCAGTTAACTGATATGCTAATATTTGCGAGTTTTATATTCTATGGTGCGGGAGCATTCGGGGTATTTATACTCAGGAAGAAGATGAAAGATACACCAAGAGTTTATAAAGTGCCCGGATATCCGGTACTACCATTTATATTTGTGCTGTTCTGCGTAACGCTGGTTGTAGTGACTATTATACAGAATCCAAGGGATGCGGGGATTGGATTATCGCTGGTGCTGATAGGTATACCGTTTTATATGTTCTGGAATAAGAAGATAAAGAGTGCAGGAATAGAACGCTGATTTTCGCAGATTAAAAACTGTAAAGAAATTTTACCACAGAGTGCACAGAGCACACAGAGCTTTTTTAGGCAAAGAGATAAGAGGTTTATTTAGGGAAAGAAATAAAAGATTTATTTAGGGAAAGAGATAAGAGATTTCTTTTAGGGGAAGCGATAAGAGTATAAAAGTATTGTATCAGTGAGAATCGGGTTTTATCAGTGAAAATCAGTGTTCAATTTACTTTACACCAGTGTTATTTTTGTGATTTCAGGAGGACAGTTAAACCTTAGTGGCA
>JBMOHR010000508.1:0-1795 GCA_049317745.1 Ignavibacteria bacterium | reverse complement strand
AGTTTTATGTTGGACACATAAGAACCTGCTTCGATTCTGGCGAAGTAGATTCCGCTTGAGTGGTTTCCTGCATTCCAGACAGCATCATACATACCTGCTTCAAGGTCTTTGTTTACAAGAGTTTCCACTTCCCTGCCCATAACGTCATATATTGTAAGTTTCACGAAAGAAGGAACGGGAATTTCAAATTCTATCTTTGTTGAAGGGTTAAACGGATTCGGATAATTCTGAGACATACTGAATTTCTTAGGCGTTGCAATCTCTACTTCGCTGTTCAGATAATAATATTCATAATTACCGTTATAATCTATTTGTTTTAGTCTGTACGAGTATTTTCCCGAGTTAAGTTTACTGTCAGAAAAAGAATAATTAGTCGTTGTATTAGTTGTTCCTTTTCCTTTTACAAATCCAATCTTCTCCCAATTCTGAATTCTGAATTCTGAACTCTGAATTTTCTCCACCTCAAATCCTGCGTTATTGATTTCAGATGCAGTTGACCAGTTAAGTGTAACGGTGTTTTTAACGACACCGGAATTAAAAGAATTAAGTTGAACGGGAAGAACACCGCCAGGGTCAGAAATATATATGTCGTCGAAAAAAGCATTATCACCGGATGCAGTATTATGATTCCATAAAACGCCAAGATAGTTTAAAGCTGTACCTGTATAAGTACTGTTAACAACAGACGTACTAATCTGAGTTGAGGTTAAACCCGGAGTGATTTGCGGAAATGCAGAAGTGTTGCTTTCAGCAAACAGACACCATGTATTGGTAGACGGGACATAAGTAACTCTAACGCTAATGTATTCTGCTCCATAATCACCACCTGAAATAATATTTGTAGCATTTGCGTTTGCGTCAAGCCCGCCTGTAAAATGTACGAGTCTAATAGGGTTTGGAGTAAGCGACTGTCCGATAACAACGGCATAACCATCTCCTGTTGTATAGTTCGAAGTTGACATCCCAAGTACGAAAGCAATCCCAAAATTACCTGGATCGAATCCTGAGGGGTCAGTTCGTGTATTCCTGAAATTAAAAGCCCATTGAACTGTTACAATAGAATTGCTTAAAGTTGTCGGATAACTGCTTAAGCCCGACAAGTTAACGAGTGCAACCTCCCTGCCTGCCGTTGTACTGCCCGCCTGAAGCTGGTTTGACAATATCTGCAGACCTGATGCAACAGTTTCTGTCTCAGACCATAGAAGTGATATTGAACCGGTTGGTGTATAGCCAAGGGTTGTGCTGTTTGTTCTGTTAAAATTGTCGAGCAATACAAGACTGGTCTGTGGTACGGGCGAAGCTAACGTCGTTGCATTAACAGAAGGTACAGTACCGTCTGTTTTATAATTTCTTGAAGTACCGTCGCCGTTGTATGAATAAACCTGAAAATAATATTGTGTAAATGAATTCAGTGAAGAGAATGTGTACGTTGATGTTCCATAAGCAGCATTTATTGCTGCGGAACCTTCTGCGAGCAGAGGATCATCTGTGTAAACAACTCCATCGGTGGGAACAGTGAAAGAATTTGTAGTACTGCCTAATATTAAATATCCCGATGGCAATTGTGAATTCACAACAGCACCGCTCCACGTCAGGGTTATTGCAGCCGACGTAATATTTGTCGTGCTTAAGTTAGTAACATAATTTGTCGGCTCAGCCGATAAAACAGGCGTAAGGGTTGTTCCGTTTGCAGAAGGCACAGTACCGTCAGTTTTATAATTAATTGAAGCACCCGTTCCATTATAAGAATAAACTTTAAAGTAATAAGTTGTGGATGGGTTTAAAGATGAAAACG
>JBMOHR010000507.1:0-1797 GCA_049317745.1 Ignavibacteria bacterium | reverse complement strand
CCCATATTACAACCATTCTGGTTCCTTTCAAGTAGTATTCAGCATATAGAACCTTAAATACCAATTTGTCCTGGGCATACTTATTCCTCCATTTCACCATACTCTCTCCATACTCTCTCCGTACTCTCTCCGTACTCTCTCCGTGCGGAATATCAATTATTTTAGGATTTAATCTTTAAATTCTTTTATAGAAATTAATCCTGATGAATTTCCTCAGAAAGAATATTGAACTTAGTCTTTTGTTGTTTACTATTGCAGCCGTGGCAGTTTGGCAAATCGTATTCGTTATACAACTGCCCGACGGCGATACTGATGCCTATGCACATTTTATTATTGCAAGAGATATTGTCAGAAACGGCAGTAACTTAAGCCTCCACTGGGTCTGGCTTCCCCTTTTCCATTATATAGGTGCTTTCTTTGTTCTTATAGGTTCTGAAATGCAGTCACTCAGATACGTTAATGTTATTATCTGGAATGCTATTCCTTTAATCCTGTACTTCTACTTAAAGAAGAAAGAAACTGAATCCTTAATCCCTTTTTCAGCGGCATTGCTTACGGCATTATCTCCGATTGGTATTCTGATGGGAACTACAGCCCAGCCCGAACCTCTCTTCGCATTGCTGATTCTGTTATTCATTATTTTTTTCGATAAAGGTAAATTCATTATTTCTGCAATAATTCTTTCGGCCTCGTGTATGCTGCGTTATGAAGCCTGGGCTGTGCTTATGGGAATTGGTTTATTTATTCTTGTCAGTATCTTTAAAGAAAAAAGTTTAAAACTATCTGCATTCGGAAAGTCCTTGTTGGTTTACTTCGTAATATTGCTTCCTGCACTTACAATATTATGCTGGTCTGTTCTTCGTTATTTCTCAGACGGACAATGGTTCTTATTCCTGCACGGCACTCAGAAATTTGCCTCCGATGCTCTCAGGCAAAACAATTCAGTTGATGGCGGTTTATTTACTTTCGTAAAAGACTTATTTTTCTATCCGTTCTGGATTCCTTTTATCTTTACGGGGATAACAGTATTATTCGCACCTCTTGGGTTCAAGAAGTTCTATACTGAAAACAGGGTTATGTTCGTAACCGGTATCAGCATTCTTGTATTCATATCTGTCAGCTGGATTATGAAGGCAAACCTCGGCTTGAATAGGCACTTTACATCAATCATTCCGTTCTATTCTGTTATGGCAGCATACGGATTGTACATCCTTAATGAATATTCAAAAAAGTATACTCTGTTTAAATCAGGAAAAATTATTCCTCTTGCAACATCAGTCATAATACTGGTATACAGTGTAATGTGGCTGTATATCTGGCGCATTAATAATGAAGCCTCCTTCACAGATAGAAAAGCAACAGTCTCATTCTTAACCCGGATTTATAATACTGAATCTGATAAGAATATATTATTTCTGAGTAACGAACCCGTAGTGGAAGTCCTCAGCAGAATAGATTATAAATTATTTGACCATCACTGGATGGAAGAAAATCAGGAAACTACAGAATATATCCTGAGCCTTAAAAAGACTTATAAAAACTTTTATATTATTGCAAATTCTAGACTTGAGCCCTTCCTTAAAAAATTCGGAGTCGTTATCTTTGAATCTGGTCAGGACTCAAATAACCCTGACAGAATTATCATACTAAAGATTTAACTCCAAACAAAGTTGCTTTTCTCTTAGCCTGAAAAATTATCTCACAAAATCAGTGAGAATCAGCTTCTTTCATCTTTAGTAAGTGTGCGGTCTTTCTCTGCTCTCCCCTTATGGTTTGATTTTTACCCGAAAATCTTTT
>JBMOHR010000506.1:0-1803 GCA_049317745.1 Ignavibacteria bacterium | reverse complement strand
GGTATGGGTCCTAATGCATCTATTACAAAGATTGGATTTAATGTGCTTACAGCAGATCCAACTGCAATGAACGGCTTCAACGTAAAGTTCCAGGCAACAACACAAACATCGTTAACAGCATTCGTAACAACAGGTACCTGGTTCACAGGATTCAGCGGTTCATACGCAGTCCCGGGAACAGGTGCACAGAATATCACAATGACCAATCCATACACCTGGAACGGTACTAGCAATATGATCATCGAAATCTGTTACGATAACGCAGCATACACATCATATTCAACTGTAGCATCAACAGCAGCAGCAGGTATGACATGGGGATATTATACTGATAACTCCACAGGTTGCACAATGACCGGTGGTACAGCTCAGGCAAACAGACCTAATGTATGCTTCACATTCACAACAGGTGTTGGCGTAAACCCAATCGGTACAGAATTACCAAAGGTATATTCATTATCACAAAACTATCCAAACCCATTCAATCCGGTAACCAAGATTAATTTTGCATTACCAAAACAGGGATTTGTTTCGTTAAAGATTTATGACGTACTCGGAAGAGAAGTAAGATCACTCGTAAACGAAGTTAAATCAGTTGGAACTTATTCAGTTGATTTCAATGCTTCAGAATTTGCCAGTGGAGTATACTTCTACAAACTCGAAACTGAAGGTTTCAGCGATATAAAGAAAATGATGTTAATCAAGTAAGAAGGGTAAATAACCAATATAATAAAGGCGGCCAAATCCAGGCCGCCTTTTTTAATGCACCAAGTCTATTCCTTTTAGCTTCCATTACAACAACGAGAATTTCTATATTGATTTTAAGAAAAGTTTGCTTTAAATTATTAAGGTTTTAACACAGGGAATCTTATGACAGACGATAAACATTTCAGAATTGTTCAGCTCATTAAGAAGTATCATTCAAATTGAATATTTATATTTATTAACTAATATACACGAAAATGAAAAATACACTCTCCATTTTAGCAGTTTTTGTATTCGGTTTTATTCTTTTGACCGGACAAAAAAATGACAACGATGGCCCAAGATGGTCTCAGATATCAACAGCCGTATATCCCGATGGGAAATACGTACAGCTTCCGAGTCAACCGGACAGAGTTGTGACTTTTTCTAATGAACCAAGGTACATAAATTCACCAAACGGTGTATTAGCTGTAAACCCAAGCGTCAGAGTATTGCCATCAACGACCTGGCAACAGTCAGAATTATACCTTGCATCGAACAAGGCAAACAGAAATATCATGTTCGGTTCATCGAATAACGTTTCTGGAAGTTCCATCAATTCAGGTTGTTTTATTTCAACCAATAACGGTGCAACCTGGGGCGGTTATCAGCAGATTAATTCAGGTAACCTTAACGACCAACGCGGTGACCCGGGTCCTGTAGTTGATAAAAACCTTAATTTTGTATTCTCACACTTAGTCTCTGCAACGAATTTCGGCGGATTAACAGGTATGGGTGCCAATTATTCAACGAATTCGGGTGCAAATTTTTCATCTACATTTATGCTTGAAACAAATGCAAATGTGGATAAAAACCTAAGCGGTACAGACGATTCTCCTACAAGTCCATATTACGGATATTCATATACTGCCTGGTGTAATTTGGGAACACCTGCAACATCAAGATTTGCACGTACAACGAATGGTGGTGTTACATGGGATCCTATGGTTACACTTGCTTCTTCTAGTACAAATTATTATCAGGGACATGATGTAGCAGCAGGACCAAACGGTGAAATATATGTTATAAGCAGTTATGAAGGTACTGCCTCTCCATGGA
>JBMOHR010000505.1:0-1811 GCA_049317745.1 Ignavibacteria bacterium | reverse complement strand
TGAATAACATATTCGACAGGCTTTACGAGACATCGGGAAGTGTTGACGGATACGGTGTGCCGTACTGGATACCTGCGGCGGAGAGGAATTTGTATTTGAATCTGAAGGTGGGACTGTAGAAGAGCGCACACTGATAAAGAATGATTAAGACTGATTTTCACTGATACAAGATACTTAGAAATAGAACGCGGATTTTCACAGAGTGAACTGATTTGCACTGATTAAGAAATTCTTTGGAACAGCGATTCGCAAGCGAATTAGGGTTAAAGATGAGAAGAGATAAGACAATATTTTGAAACTGATGAAATAGAACGCGGATCTTCACGGATTGAACGGATTTTCACAGATTAAAGGACTCTTTAGGGTTAGAGACAAGAAAGAGAATTCTGGTTGACCCGCTTTTTGTATATGTAAATTTGAATAGAATAATCGCTTTAAATATCATATTTTTATAGAAATTACTATAAAAGAAATATTTGATGATTAGATTCAAAATTATTATTACCGTACTTTCATTATTCGTATGCGTAAACCTTTTTGCACAAGATACCACAACCACTCAAAGCAACAACATTGCACAAGATTCCACAACCACTCAAAGCGACAATCCATTAGTAAAAGTCTGGGGTATAGAAGAATTCATTGAGAACGGCAAAAAATCAGTTGAAGAAAATATGCTTGAGATAGTTGTTGACTTCAGGGAAGACAGACAATACACATACTGGGAAGAAAACGAATCTACTGACGGCGTATGGGAAATGTCGGAAGACGGCGCAACAATTTACTTTGACAAAGATACTGAGAATGAAATGGTATGGGAAATAATAACACTTGAACCAACAAAACTTGAAGTGAAAATGAGTTACGGAAAGAGTAAGTACAAATATATATTCAGTCCTAAAGTAAGAAAAGTAATAGAAGAGATGTAAATTAATTTTTTCCCTGCAATACTTTATTTAGATTTTAAACTATACTTGAACATCATTTATAAATTAAACGGAGGGCTAAAAGCCTTATGCCATCAAAACCTTCAAACATGAAATCGTATGAAGAGGAAGTAAAAACCTTTTCGTGGGATATTTCAAAGAAAGAATTAGAATACAAAGACGGAGACATTATCAACATAGGCTGGTATTGTTCGGACCGTATTTGCGAAAAAGGAAAAGCTGAAAAACTTGCACTGATCTGGGAAAGTTCGAAAGGTGAAGAAAAGCGTTACACCTTCAACGACCTTAGATTGATTACAAACACAATGGCCAGTTATCTGAAAAACTTAGGAGTGAATCAGGGGGACAGAGTTTGTTTATTTATGGATAAAATTCCCGAGCTATACATGGGATTTTTAGGAGTACTGAAACTTGGCGCTATTGCACAGCCGCTGTTTTCAGCGTTTGGTTCTGAATCTTTATTAACAAGACTTGAAGATGCAACAACAACTGCGATTATGACGCAGAAGAAACATCTTCCGAAAGTAAGAAACATACTCGAGAAGATGCCTTATTTGAAATACATAATAGTTGTTGATGATGACGGCAGCAAACCACTCAGAGAAAGAGAATTTGCATTAAACATCGAGACCGAACCGAAGATAGAAAAATTTGACTGCTTCCCTTCTACTGCAGAAACAAAGTCTGTACTTCACTACACATCTGGCACTACAGGAAAACCAAAAGGTGCACAGCACGTTCACTATTCATTAATATCACAATACATTACTGCTAAGTACGTACTTGACTTGCAGGAAGATGATGTATACTGGTGTACTGCTGACCCGGGCTGGGTTACAGGAACATCGTACGGTATAATCGGTG
>JBMOHR010000504.1:0-1826 GCA_049317745.1 Ignavibacteria bacterium | reverse complement strand
AATTGAATATATTACTATTAGATACGTCTTCAAAAAAGATTGAATTTGCCTATAACCAAAAGGGCGATTTTAGTATATTGAAGACTCTCGAAGAGGAAAAAAACGCCGATGACCTCGTCTATGAAATCAAGAAAGAATTTGACGGGCACGGGTTTAGCTTTCAGGAGGTTGACTATGTGGGGCTGGCAAACGGACCGGGTTCTTTCACAGGATTACGGATTGGTTCGGCTGTTGCAAAAGGAATATGCATAGGAAGCAGCGCAAAGTTAATAGAAGTAAGTTCGCTTGATTTAATAGCTGTGAAATTTAAAGAGAATGTCAGGGTTACAGATGAATTTGTAACACCTATGATTTTCAGTAATTCAAGAACAGGTGAATTTTACTTTGCGGAATATAAAGGGGTTGAAAGAGTTTCTGATTATAAAGTTGCTGTACTTGATGAGATCATTAAAACAAACGGCAATTTTATTATAAACGAGAAAACGGATTACAGTTTTCCGGAAGGTTTGAAAGTAATTAATTTATCTGATATATCTAATCTGCAGAGTTTATACAGAATAACGAAAAAGCATATTGAAGAGGGAAAGATAAGTGATTACAGCCGGAGTGAACCATTTTATATGAAGCGTTTTTACGGAGATTGATATTTCTAAGAGTGCAAAGGTGCACTATTATAAATATTAAATTTTAAAAATTAAATTTACAATTAAGATGGCCTGGTTTAAAAGATCTGAAAAAAATATTTCCACGGAAAACCCAAAACACGATGTTCCGGACGGAATGTGGATAAAGTGTGACGAGTGCGGAGAGATGATGCATAAGAAACAATGGGAAGCCAATTCATACACGTGTATTAAATGCGGCTACCATTTCAGAATCGGGAGCGCAGAGTATTTTAATTTATTGTTCGACGAAGGTTCGTTTAAAGAGTACGACAGGAAGATGAAGTCTGTTGACACTTTGAAATTCACAGACAGCAAGCCTTACGATAAAAGAATTGAAGAGACTATAAAGAAGACAGAACTTTACGATGCGTTAAGATGGGGAACGGGAGAGATAAACAAACTGCCTGCAGTAATTTGCGCTATGGACTTTGCCTTCATTGGCGGAAGTATGGGAAGCGTGCTCGGAGAAAAGATTTCAAGAGCAATAGATAAGTGTTTAAAGAACAGAACACCGCTGATTATAATATCATCAAGCGGCGGAGCAAGAATGATGGAAGGCGGAATATCACTTATGCAGTTAGCGAAGATTTCATCAAGACTTGCAAAACTTGCAGAAGAAAAGATTCCTTACATATCATTAATAACCAACCCGACAACGGGCGGCGCGAGTGCATCGTTCGCTATGCAGGGCGACCTGAACATTGCAGAACCAAATGCATTAATCGGCTTTGCAGGACCAAGAGTTATCAAACAGGCAACAGGCAAGGACTTACCGAAAGGTTTCCAGCGTTCGGACTTTGTGCTTGAGCACGGATTCCTGGATTTGATTGTTGACAGAAAGAACATGAAAGAAAAGTTAGCACAGCTGCTTAATCTCTTAGCGAAATAAATGAAAGTAATCAGGGAAATAAAACCTATGCAGGAAATTGCCGAGTTCTTCAGAAGAGCAGGCAAGACTGTCGGGTTTGTTCCGACGATGGGATTTCTGCACGAAGGCCACGTGGCGCTGATGCTTGCAGCACGGGACGAGTGCGACGTTGTGATTACGAGTATATTCGTAAACCCAACTCAGTTTCTTCCGAACGAAGATTTCGCACAGTATCCGCGGGATTTCCTGAGAGACTTTTACATTTGCAAACAGGCAGGAGTGGATTACATTTT
>JBMOHR010000503.1:0-1837 GCA_049317745.1 Ignavibacteria bacterium | reverse complement strand
CACTTTTGGGTATTCGTGTGTCACAATTGTGCCATCAAAGTCTACAGCAAATACAAACGATTTTCTCATTTAGTTTTTTAAGTTAGTAAATACTATAAGTTAATTTGTATTTCAAGTGGGCATCTCCCCTGTCCTTTGCACTTCCAAAGCTGTTGGCACTATACACATATCGCCTCTAATCAGTTTATCTTCTTTACACTTTATTAAAAGAACAGTTTCTATTGCTTTTGATGTAACATTTACCCATTCCTCATTACCATTCATAATAAACTTAGTTAATGAACCAGTCAATTTTGGTTCATTATGTATCTGCAACAATATAAGACAAGGATCTTTTTGATATATACCAATTTCAGCGTTTAAAAAGGAATCTCCTTCATCATTAGATTTCTTAATTATCTCGAATTTACAATTTAAATATTTTAAATATTCATCTTTTGATGTAATAGCATTAAATACTAATTGTGACTCATAATGAAAATCTTCATCTAAATAAGGTTCAATATATTTTATATTTAGATTGTTCCATGCTTTCGCATATTGCCTCACTAAATCTATTTTATCCATTTAATTATTCTTTTGATAATCGACGATTTCTTTTCTCTATAGATATTTAATAAATCAATTGACAATTCTATATCTATAGTTTCTAAATTGAGATTATCAGAGGTTATTTTCTTAAAATATGGAAATGAGTATAAATCTGATTTATCGGCCTGGATTATAAATTCATTATAATTATTTAAAGGAGGTTCAAATATAGAATGATCCATGCTTATAACACTTTCATCTTGAAATTTTTTGGTATACATCCCATTAGATGAGGATAAATCTTGATATTTTATATTATAGTTATTTTCAGATGATTTATTAATTTTATCGAATGGCAACTCTTTTGTTGTACTATCATCAGATTTTATATCATTCTTGTTTACAGACACTTTAAATTTCTCAGTATCTACTTTCTGATATTTTGGTTTAATTGTTTTGTCGTTTGTCTTTACTACTTTTTCTATTAATATGTCATTTTTCTTTACTTCATTTTCTACGGATTCTTGATTGTGAAGTGCCAAAGTAAGTTGTGCTAATTCAACAATTCTATCTCTAACAGACTTTGGTTCAAGAACTTTTACGTTACCGGATTGTTGAATAACCCAAATAGCAAGATCATCTAATGAATTTTGTGTGATTTCTCCTTTGAAAACATTTGCATAATTCGTTTCAGAAACCTTAAGGCTGCTTATCTTAAACTTTTCTAAATTTGTATGGTTTTCAATATGAAGTTTCAGTTTTATTTTTGAAGGAGCAGGAATTACCGAATTTCTTAAAAAATTACTAATTTTAAGTTCGTAATTAGTTTCATCCGTTTCATCGGTCATCCTCATTGCTATAATTTTCTTAAATTCATATATTTCAACTTTATTATCATGAATGCCTATAAAAGTTAAATTGCAACTGTTTTGAATTATTTTACAAGGCAATAGAAGGATTTCTCTAAGACTTACATCACTATATTTATATTTTAAAACGATTCGGCTTTTATTATCAATAGCAACGTTAAGGCTGCTAAAAATGAATATGTGATCTATATTACTTTCAATAGATGCGTTGAACAATGTATCTTGGATTATAACATCGGAATGATACAAGGCTATATACTTCACTATTAAATCTGCAATAATATTGTGCTCTACTTTTCCGTTAATCTCGATACCTTTATTGTATACAGAATTTATTGGTATTCCCATGCTTCGAAGATCGCTTAAATCTCTGTTAATAGTTACAACAGCTACTTGGTATTTATCAGCTAAATCATCAACCTTGCAATCTTTAATCT
>JBMOHR010000502.1:0-1837 GCA_049317745.1 Ignavibacteria bacterium | reverse complement strand
CTAAACTCACAAAAAGAGAAAGAGCTTTTATAGAGTTAAAGATTAGATAGAGAATTTTACTACCAAAACACAGAAGCACGAAAAGAGATAAGAGAAGAGATTTTACCACAGAGAAGAGGAGAGTTCAATTCAGAATTCAGAGTTCAGAATGTAGAATTAAAAGAATATAAAAAATGGATTCCCGCGAAATTCACGAAACTCACGAAAAGAGATTAGAGAAAAGATGTCCGCGAATTAGACGAATTAGACTAATTAAACGAATTAGAGATTAAGAGCCTTTTCCGGCGAAATGCGCGAAAGGGACGAAATGAGATTTTAAGAGCATGATGGGTATTTGGGATTATTTACCCTGACTTTGATACAATTTTGATGAATTTTTACCCTGACTTTGTGACATTTATTATATATATTTACCCTGACTTTGATACAAATATAATAATATGGATATATTTAAAAGAAATTTGCTGAATAAATTAGCAGAATGGAAGTCCTCAAAATTCAGAAAGCCTTTGGTATTGAGAGGGGCAAGACAGGTTGGAAAGACTACATTGATAAATTCATTTTCAAAGAATTTTATTCAATACATATATCTAAATCTGGATGATATTACTGATAAAAGGATTTTTGAAGAATCAGCAGGTTTTGACAAGACAATTGAAGCAATTTTCTTTTTGAAGAATGCTGACAGAAATCAAAAAGATACTTTAATATTTATAGATGAAATACAGAACTCCCCTGTTGCAGTTAATTTATTAAGGTATTTTTACGAAAAGACTCCTGAGATATGTGTTATTGCTGCCGGTTCACTTCTTGAGCCATTAATAGATAAGCACATTAGTTTTCCTGTTGGCAGAGTAGAATATCTGGTACTTCATCCATTTAACTTTGAAGAATTTTTGCTTGCAAGCGGTGAACAAAATATAATTGATGTATGGAATTCAAATGATGTACCGGATTTTGCACATGATAAACTTACGGAGATGTTTAAGATATATTCTTTGATTGGAGGAATGCCCGACGTAGTAAAGTCTTATATCACTGAAAAAAATTTGCATTTGGTGAAGAACATAATTTCCAACCTTGTTACTTCATACAAAGATGATGTAGAAAAATATGCTAAAAATGATTCGAAGATTGCTTTAATCAGGCACTTGATAGATAATGCCTTTTATCATGCAGGAGAGAGGATAAAATTTAACGGGTTTGGCAATACTAATTACCGTTCGAGAGAAGTGAGTGAAGCATTCAGAATTCTTGAGAAAGCACTACTGTTAAAGCTGATATATCCTACTACAAAAGCAGTATTGCCTTTAATAAGCGACAGAAAGAAGTCTCCGAAATTACAATTGCTCGATACAGGTTTAGTTAATTTTTCGTGTGGAATTGAAAAAGACATTTATCAGGCTAAAGATATTTCAGCAATTTTCAAAGGAAGGATATCAGAACAGATTGTTGGGCAGGAATTGATTTCGCTGAATAGTTCACCTGAAACGAATTTAATCTTCTGGACAAGAGAAAAGAAACAATCGGATGCTGAAGTAGATTTTCTGATAAAATCAGATGACAGGATAATTCCGATAGAGGTAAAATCAAATGTGAAAGGACATTTGAAATCTTTAAATCAGTTTATAGATGAGACGGGGTATGATAAAGCGGTTAGATTCTATTCCGGGAAGTCAGAGGTTGTTAATGCGGTTACGAATAAAAGGAAGAAATTCAGGTTATTAAACTTACCTTATTATTTGTGCGGGAAAATATATAGCATTTTGGATGAGAAAGGGAGGGGAAATATTGTCATCTGATTTCGCAGATTAAAGCAGATTAGAGAAAAGAATCC
>JBMOHR010000501.1:0-1839 GCA_049317745.1 Ignavibacteria bacterium | reverse complement strand
TATCAAGTTCAAATTCTTTCTCGTCTTTTTCAAGTGATTCTTTTACGCCCTGAAAGGAACCATATTTAGTGAGCAATTTTTTTGCCGTAACTTCGCCGATGCCCTTTATTTCGTTCAACTCGGAGGTCAGCGTTCTCTTTTCACGAAGGCTTCTGTGAAACTCTACTGCAAACCTGTGGGCTTCGTCCCTCACTCTTTGCAAGAGTGTTAAGCCACTCGACGTTTTCGGAATAATCTGCGGGTCGCTATCGTTAGGCATAAATACTTCTTCCAGTCGCTTTGCAAGTCCGATAATGTTTGGTGCCTTTTTCAGATCTGCTTCAGACACGCCATTCTCATTCGCAATCTTCACACCCATATCGTTTAAAACTCTGACTGCAGAAGAAAGCTGCCCCTTCCCGCCATCTATTACAATCAGGTCCGGCATTTCGCTTCCTTCGTCAGTAAGGCGCCTGTAGCGTCTGTGTATAACTTCGCGCATTGAAAGGAAGTCATCCGGTTTGCCGGTTTCATTAGTAACGCTTTGTATTTTATATTTTCGGTAATCTGACTTTTTCGGTTTAGCATCCTGAAAAACAACCATTGACGCTACAGTGTCTGTTCCCTGTATGTGGGAAATATCAAAACACTCTATCCTTCTAGGGATTCGGTTAAGTTTTAAATCTCTTTTCAGCGATTCCAGCGACGGCGCAACAAATTCACGCTTCAATTTTGCTAGCTTAAGTTCTTCCAGCATTAGTCTGGCGTTTGCCGCGACCATTTTAACTAATTTAACTTTCTCACCAATTTTTGGAACAAGTATTTCCACCTTTCCTTTTCTTCTTTCAGTTAGCCACGTTTTAATTGCGTGGATATTTTCTGTTTCTGTTTGAAAAAAGATTTCTTCCGGAATAAACTCGGCTTTAAGGTAATAATTGGTAACAAGGTTTTCTAAAATCTCTTCCTGTAGCTTTTCAAGTACGTTGGTGAAGTAATAATGTGATTTACCTATAACTCGCCCATCTCTGATTTTAAGAACCATACCGCAGGCATCGTTATCCTCCTGCTCAATGGCAAATACGTCACGATCAATGATTTCTTCATCAACCATTTTCTGTTTTGAGTTATAAACCTGCAGTGCATCTATTTTATCACGTAATCTTGCTGCTTGCTCAAAGTGCATATTCTTTGAAAGTTCCTCCATCTGAAGCCGCAGTTCGTTTTCGAGTGTCGTTGTTTTCCCGTTTAGCAATTTTGCAACCAGGTCTATCATTGCGTTGTATTCTGCATGCAAAACAAAACCAACACAGGGTCCTTCACATTTGTGAATATGGTAGTCGAGACACACTTTAAATTTTCCCGCTATAATATTCTCTTCGGTTAGGTTTAGGCTACAAGATCGAATCATAAAAATATCGCGAATAGATTTCAGCGCATATCGCATTGTTTTCACGTCTGTGTAAGGTCCGAAATACCTGCCGCCGTCTGATCGCTTACGACGGGTTGGAAAAACCCGTGGAAATGGGTCGGCAGTAATTACTATGTATGGATACGTCTTATCGTCCTTAAGGTTCACATTATAGCGCGGCTTCAGCTCTTTAATCAGGTTGAACTCTAGTATAAGGGCCTCCACTTCAGAATCGGTAGAAATGATTTCGAAATCATTTATTTTAGAAATCATCATTCCTGTTTTTCCTGATTGTGGGCGTGTTTGAAAGTATTGTCTTACGCGGTTTTTGAGAATCTTTGCTTTTCCGACGTAAATAACTTTTCCTGATACATCTTTAAACTGGTATACTCCGGGTTTACCAGGAAGATTTTTCAGTTTCGTATCTAAATTATTTTTTATCTTTTCGTGCA
>JBMOHR010000500.1:0-1842 GCA_049317745.1 Ignavibacteria bacterium | reverse complement strand
AGAATAAACGCAATTCTCCGACGAGTTAACAATATAGAGAAGGATTTTGAGACTTACACATTTGCTGACATAAAGCTCGACTTTAAAAGAATGGAATTAGTTAAGGGAAAGAAAACTCTTGAAATGTCTCTTAAGGAATTTGAAATACTTAAGTTCTTCATAAAGCACGAAGGCGAAGTAGTTACCAGGAATCAGCTTCTTGACGAAGTCTGGGGCTACGACGTATTCCCTACTACAAGGACGGTTGATAACTACATTTTGATGATAAGGAAAAAGATTGAGAACAACCCTTCAGTGCCAAAACACATACAGACAATACATTCGGCAGGATACAAGTTCGTAAAGTAGGAACGTCATTCTCTTTTTACATTCTTTTGACATCTCTTTAACGACAGTGTGACAATCACACTGTCGTTTCTTTTTAATTTTGAACTGATTTTAAAATTAAAATGGAGATTATCCAAATGAAGACTTTAGTATTTTTCTTACTGTTCACCGGTTTCGTGTACGCACAGAGCACGCAAATAACTCTATTACACACAGGTGATTCCCACTCACATCTTGACGCCTTCGGACCGAAGGATGCGAATAACAAAGGAACGATTGGCGGAATCGGAAAAGCCGCAACAATTATCGGAACTATAAAAGCTACAGAACCAAATGTTATGTTTTTACATGCGGGAGATTTCAGTGTCGGAGATTTATTCTTCAACAAATATTTCGGAGTACCTGAGCTTCAGATTCTTCAGCAGCTTGGCTGTGATGCGCTGACAGTAGGCAATCACGAATTTGATTTAGGTTCCACAACATTGTATTCCGTTTTGCAGGAAAGCTTTCCAAACGGAGGTTTCCCTGTTCTTTCAGCTAATCTTAATATGAGCGGATTACCACAACTTGGTAATTATGTAACACCATATACAATCAAAACCGTATCAGGGGTTAAGGTAGGAATTTTCGGTATGACTATTCCAAGTCCATTAGGAAATCCTTATCCGGTAGTAATTAATGACAGCATTGCTGAAATAACGTACGCAACAGTATCAGCATTGCAGGGACAGGGAGCAAATGTTATTATAATGCTTTCTCACCTCGGCTGGTCAATTGACAGCTCGCTTGCAGCAAACATACCCGGAATCAATATTATAGTAGGCGGACACGACCACTATTTATTTAACCAGCCAAAAACAGTTAACAATCCTGCTGGATTCCAGACTTACGTTGTACAGGCAGGAGAAAGTTATGAATATGTAGGTAAATTAAAATTTACTTACTCCGCCACAGGAGTTACATTCAACAGTTACGACCTTATTCATGCAGATGCATCAGTTCCGCAGGTACCAGAAATTCAGGGAGTTGTAGACTTTCTTAAGCAGGGAATAGTGTCGACGTACGGAGATGTTTACGGAACTATGATTGGCACTGCAAAGAATGATGTAGGCAGAACAAATAACAGTCATAACGTTCATTACAAAGACAGTCCGATTGGTAATCTGATTACAGACAGTTATATTCGCAAAACACATACCGATATTGCAATAACTGCTAACGGACTTATTACTCAGAAAATATACAAAGGCAGAATTAACTGTTCTGATGTATTTCAGGCAGCAGCATACGGTTTCGACACAACAACAGGACTCGGATTTAACCTGTTGAAAATGAAAATAAGAGGAACAGAATTAATCAAGGGTCTTGAAACTGGTCTTTCACAACTCGGTATTTCAGAAGATTTCTTCCTTCAGGTATCTGGTATGATATTTAAATATAATCCCAACAACCCTGTCGGAAGCCGTGTAATTATGTCATCGATAAGGATGAACAATAAACAGTTTAATCCGGCAA
>JBMOHR010000499.1:0-1847 GCA_049317745.1 Ignavibacteria bacterium | reverse complement strand
AAAGTTTAAAGGGAAGTTTAAGTTCTTATTGCTGAAGCGGGCAGAGAATGATAAACTATATCCCGGGATATGGCAGATAATAACGGGCAGGATTGAAAAGGGTGAAAAGGCGTTTGAGACTGCATTGAGGGAAGTGAAAGAAGAGTCGGGGCTGAATCCTGAGAGGTTGTTTGTATTGCCGCATACTACTACATTTTATTCTCCAAGGACAGATGCAATAAGTCTTATACCATTGTTTGTGTGTCTGGTTGATGAGGCGGATGTAACAATATCTGAAGAGCACAGTGAATATATGTGGCTGGACGTTCAAAAAGCGTCACGGAAGTTGTACTTTAAAAGTCAAAAGGAAAACGTTAAATTTATAGAAAGTAATTTACGGACTAAAGAAAGACTTAAAACATTTACAGAAATTAAATTTTAAACAATGATTATAGTTACAGGTGGTGCAGGATTTATAGGAAGTGCACTTGTTTGGGCACTCAATAAAAAGGGAAGAGAAGATATAATAATTGTTGATCATTTTGGCAAGGATGACAAGTATAAAAATCTTGTCTCTCTGAAGTTTATGGATGTGTTTGACAGGGACGATTTCGGGCAGATGGTACACGACGGATTTCTGAAGAATAATAAGGTAGATGTTTTATACCATCTCGGTGCCTGCAGTTCAACCACAGAACTTGACATGAATTTTTTATTAAGGAATAATTTTGAGTACACTAAGTTTCTTTGCGGACATTCTGTTAATAATAATATAAGGTTCGTTTATGCCTCTTCTGCTGCAACATACGGCGAGGGCAAGCAGGGTTATGAAGATGATGAGAGCAAGCTTGATACATTACGTCCTTTAAACCCGTACGGATATTCGAAACAACTCTTTGACCAGTGGGCAAAGAGAGAAGGCTATCTTGACAGGATTGCAGGGATGAAATATTTTAATGTGTTTGGTCCGAATGAATACCATAAAGGTGACATGCAGAGTATTGTAAGCAAAGCATATAAGCAGGTTAAGGAAAAAGGTACAGCAAGGTTGTTTAAATCTTATTCGAAAGAATACGGAAACGGTGAGCAGAAACGTGATTTCGTATACGTAAAGGATGCAGTTGATATGACTATATATTTCGGCGAGAATAAGATTGTTAACGGCATTTATAATGTAGGTACGGGTAATGCAAATACATTCAACTCATTCGTTAAGCCGATATTCAAAGCTCTGGGTGTAAAAGAAAACATTGAATACTTTGAAATGCCTGAAGTCCTGCAGGGCAGGTATCAGGATTTTACTCAGGCGAACATGGATAAGATAAGAAAGACCGGGTATAAAGGTACATTTACTAGTATTGAAGATGCAGTAATTGATTATGTAAAGAATTATCTGGATAGTGATTATCAGTATCTGAATTAAAACGCAACTTCTAAAAGGAATTTTAATATAGTTTTATGAAAAAAGTTATTGGGTTATTGTTATTAGTGTTCACATGTCAGGGGTTGTATTCGCAGGACCTTCCGCATATAATGACAGATCAGGAAAAAGCATTGTACAAGAACTACGTTCCGCCAAGAACATTTACGGATGATTTTAATCCACCGTATTCTCCAGTCAGGACACTTGCAGAGTGGGAAGAATATCAGGCAGTAATGGTAACGTGGACTTCTTATCCATCTATAGTTGCTCAGATAGTAGATTATGTACAGGATGAATGTGTGTGTGTTATTATCTGCAGTGATTCAAACAGTGTGAAATCGCAATTAACTTCTTACGGAGTACCATTAACAAATTTAAGATTTTTAATAGCGGCTTTTAATTCAGTCTGGTGCCGTGATTACGGACAATGGAATGCTTACACGAA
>JBMOHR010000498.1:0-1867 GCA_049317745.1 Ignavibacteria bacterium | reverse complement strand
AGCGAAATTCCTTGTCGGGTAAGTTCCGACCTGCACGAATGGTGTAATGATTTGGTCACTGTCTCGACCACGGGCTCGGTGAAATTGTGGTACCGGTGAAGACGCCGGTTACCCGCATATGGACGAAAAGACCCCGTGCACCTTTACTGCACCTTAGCATTGGCTTTGGATAAATTATGTGTAGAATAGGTGGGAGGCTATGAAGCTGTGGCGCTAGTCATGGTGGAGCCGAAATGTGAAATACCACCCTTAATTTGTTCGAATTCTAACCTAGACCCTTGAATCAGGGTTGGGGACAGTGTTAGGCGGGTAGTTTGACTGGGGCGGTCGCCTCCTAAATTGTAACGGAGGCTTACAAAGGTACCCTCAGCACGCTTGGTAACCGTGCGCAGAGTGTAAAAGTATAAGGGTGCTTAACTGTGAGACATACAAGTCGAGCAGGTGCGAAAGCAGGTTTTAGTGATCCGACGGTTCCGCGTGGAAGGGCCGTCGCTTAAAGGATAAAAGGTACGCCGGGGATAACAGGCTGATCTCCCCCAAGAGTTCACATCGACGGGGAGGTTTGGCACCTCGATGTCGGCTCATCGCATCCTGGGGCTGGAGAAGGTCCCAAGGGTTTGGCTGTTCGCCAATTAAAGCGGTACGTGAGCTGGGTTCAGAACGTCGTGAGACAGTTCGGTCTCTATCCTATGCGGGCGAAGGAAACTTGAGGAGACTCGCTCTTAGTACGAGAGGACCGGAGTGAACGAACCTATAGTGTACCAGTTGTCATGCCAATGGCACCGCTGGGTAGCTATGTTCGGATGAGATAAGCGCTGAAAGCATCTAAGCGCGAAACTCGCTTCAAGATTAGGTTTCCCTTCCCTAGTGGAAATAAGACTCCAGAGAGATGATCTGGTTGATAGGCTATAGGTGTAAGCACAGCGATGTGTTCAGCCGAGTAGTACTAATAAGTCGAAAGACTTGCCAATTTTTTTATTGTTCAGATAGCTAAATGCATCATTTGAAACTGTTGTTATAGAAATTATTGCTTTATTACGAGTTTTCCGGTGATTTAACAAAGAGGTCACACCTCTTCCCATTCCGAACAGAGAAGTTAAGCTCTTTGTCACCGATGGTACTGCATGGGCAACTGTGTGGGAGAGTAGGTTTTGCCGGATTTATTTTAAAAAGCCGATTCAATGAATCGGCTTTTTTTATTATGTACGTTTATTAAGATAAAATTGCAACATGTGGAGTTTAGGAATCTCTTACTTTGAATACTATCTTCTTGACGTATTCTGGTTCTTTTAGTAAGATTCCGGGTTGGTGTAATTCCATGGTGTTGATTATTGCGAACATTCCTTTTGTGAGTGTTATATAAGACATTGCGCTCTTATAGAATGCAATATCGTTTTCATTGTTATATTTCTTGAAAACTTTTTGTCTGGAATAAGGTGCGTAACCTATTCTTTCTGCTCCTTCTGACAGGTATTGTATATCAATATACTTCTTGTGCAGTTCAGGGACAGTCTCAAATTCAGACTTTGTTCTGTATTCATTTACGATGTAATACAGCTCATCACCTTCGAGTTCGTATTTCCCAGATTCTTTATTTCTGAAATCAGTATTTAATATATATTTTATAGCTTTACTAATATTTCTGTTGCTAAATTTGTAGTTACAGTAATTTTCTATTCTGTCTATTATCATATTCGTATGTTTATGCAATGGAAGAAGATAGTAATTGTCGTATGGAATATAAATTGAATTAAACGATTAAATAACTTACTTTAAACAGACACAGATCTGGAAAATATTTTAACAAAAAATGAATAAACTAAAATTTGATGAGTTAAACTTATCACCCCTTGTTTTAAAAGCAATT
>JBMOHR010000497.1:0-1872 GCA_049317745.1 Ignavibacteria bacterium | reverse complement strand
GCCGAGGTGGAGGAAGAGTTCTACTGATGATTCGAGTCCTATCATTCCGAGTGTGTTTGGTGTTGAGTTTTCGTATGCGGAACCGTCTTCGCGGAGTTCGAGTTTGTAATCGAGGAAGTTTGTGAAGTCGTAGTTTACGTTTTTGGTGCTGACGTACGACGGGTTTATTACTTTCCGCATTCTTTCGGGGATGTATGCAAAGCCGATTCCTGCGGGTGACATCATCCACTTCTGAGAGCCTGTTGCAAGAAAGTCTAAGCCGTATTTCCGTACGTCCATAGGCACTGCTCCGATGCTCTGAATGGCATCCACTACGAGCATTGAGTTGTACTTACTGGTTAATTCCCTGAGTGTAGACAAATCGTTTCTGAAGCCGAGAAATTCCACTGAACTTACAGTGAGCACGTCTATTTTATTTTCGCTGAGTACTTTTTCAACATCCGACAGTTTTATCTTTCCGTTCACTGAAGGGATGAGATGATTTTTTATTCCCCTTAGTTTTTCCTGATTCATCCAGGAATAGACAATAGCAGGAAACTCGGAATCTGCGTAGGCAACATTTCTGCATACTTCAGCGGGTATTCCGTTTGCGAAAATGTTAAGTCCGTGAGTTGCCGATGAAGTGATAATAACGTCGGCAGGTTCGGAGTTTATAAGCCGAGCAATCTTTTCCTTTAACCTTTCGGGGATTACATTGTTGAATATGCTTAGGTTGTAGTTTTTGCTTGTAAACTCTTCTATGAAATTTATTAATCTGTCGCGTGTGTCGGTTGAATAAGGTGAATAGTGTGCAGAGTCGAGGTACACGCAGCTATCTGCCATAGGGAACATTTTTCTTGCTTCTTCAAAACTGTTTATGTTCATTTGTTTTTCTTCTTCTTTTGGGTTTTCTTTTGCTTTGGTTCAGCAAGATTATTAGGATAATACTGCTTATAATTTTCGTAATAGAAAGTTATGTACTCGACGTACTTGTATGGTTCCTGCCAGTTGTTTAAAGAGCCGCCCGGAGGTCTGCCGATTTTAGGCCATACGAGTTTGTGTATGGAGTCTTTGTTTGAAGCAAGATAAGGATAGAACTCTTTTACTTCGTCCCACTTATTATAATTTTTACCGAAGTAGTTTGCGATTGTCATAGCATCCACTACCCTGCCGAGTCCTGCGTTGTATGCGGCGAGTGCAAATTTGTATTTGTCGTCACCTGTAAATTCAAACGATGCGACGAGAGTTGCATAGTAATACATTCCCGCAGTGAGATTGTTCACGGGTGACTTTGTGTCCTCGAGGTTTAGTTCGTTCTGAAGTCCCTGTCCCGTTCTTGGCATAATCTGCATAAAGCCGTAAGCGCCTGCTCGAGAAACTGCGGTAGGATTGAAATAAGATTCCTGACGAATCATTGCAAGAATTATGCGCCAGTCGAGTTTGTAATGTGTGCATTGTTCTTTTATCATATCACCGTACTTCTCGACAAGTTCTGCAACGTTGCCGGGAGTGAATGTCATATTCTTGCGGTCGATGGTTTTGATAATCATCTCGAACTTTTCTACGCCGTGTACGGTATCGATGAGTGCGAATGATTTATTGAATGCGATAATGTCGAGAATGTCTTTCCAGTTGATTAAATACTTTTCAAGCTTGTAGAGAATGTACTTTGAGGTTAATGTGTTGAACTGATTTTTGTTAGTATCGGCTGATGTGGGGAAGAAAGCCTGGTCGCTTTCGATTTTAGTGACCTGCTTTTTGGGTGCAAAAGCCTGCTGTATGGCAATGCCGAAGATTACTAATAGAAGTAATGCAACAACCCAGATGAAGTACTTCTTCCTGATATTTGCTACTATGTTATTGATATTATATGTATTTATAACTAAGCATATA
>JBMOHR010000496.1:0-1873 GCA_049317745.1 Ignavibacteria bacterium | reverse complement strand
TTTGAAATCCTTCATTGCGTTTTCAATTTCATTTTCCGAAAATATAGATTTACTTCTCGGCACTTTGATGTTATACTTTTTTCCAAAGTCCGGCAGATTTGATTTATGCCTCTCTTCGTACTGTTCAATCGTAGGCAGAAAAGTCTTTATCCCTATATCTTGAAGGTCCGCAGAGGCTTTCATAAACGTATAAAGCTCAGCATCAAAATTAGGAACGAGCACATCAATCTTTTCTATATTATTTATGTACTCAATTCTCTGAAGTAATATATCTGATCCCGATGTCGGATACGGTATATGGTATGATTTGTTAACGAGGTCGTGCATATATATTCCCGGCTCAAGATTCTCGTACGCAAGCCCTATTATCTTTGTGTTGAATTCCTGCGAGTCAAGAACACCTCTTATAAACGGAATTCCAGGTCCCGGATTGTCTATGTTGTTCAGACCCGTCGTTGCAACGGTTAAGTTTCTTTTAATCATTCGCTGGTTTCTTTTATTCATTATCTAAAATGTTAAAAGTTTTTAGTGCACTGAAATAATCGTCTAAAGATTTCTCCAGTTCTGGTGCAGAAACATCATACTTGTCAGCGAGTTTCTTTTTGATTTCTTCTTTGGTAAGATTCTGTTTTACGAATTCTATAATTTCTACGCCTATAGGGTTTATGGAGTAAGAGTCTCCCGTTCCTGCGTCGAATACAAAACCTGTTTCGCTTAAAGCGACTTTTTTGTTAATCTTCATAATTATTGTTTGTTGTGTTTTGAATAATCTGTTATTCTATCTTCCCGGTGGTCTTTCTCCCGGAGGCGGTCTGTCACCCGGCGGACGTCTGTCATCCGGGGGTGGTGCTCCCATTGGCGGCGGCGATTGTGTTTCTAAACCTCTAACCAGATCTATTAATATTCTGTCAAACTTTACTTTCTGGTTTTCGTTGCAGATATTTCTTACCTCTTTGAAATGTTCGTATGTAAGCAGTTCCATTGCTTTGTTGTTTTCAGACAGTTTTCCCGCAATCTCTTTTGCCTTCGCATCATCTCCTGTTTTAATGCAATCAAACAACTGATCTTTAAGTTCTTTTGTTTGTCCCATAATCCTTTGAACTCCCTGATGGTGTTCAGATTTCAGCGTATCAAATTTGTTTAACTGTTCTCCTGTAAGCCCTAGTTCATCCGCAAGAAACGAATTGTTTTTGTCAGGTCTTGGCGGCCGCATCTCCAGCTCTGCCTTTACCTTTACGGTTGTATACCAGATAAAACCCATTGTTGCTATATTTATCAGAAGTAAAACTCCTACCAATATGTATAACGATTTTATTTTTAATCCCGGATTCATCTCATCAATAAATTATATTGTATACTGTGTTTATATTATATTCTTTCGAAATCGACTGTATGCTCTCACTCTTAACACTGTTCTTCACACTGCTCGCATCCTTATAAAAATACGCAAGCGTCAGAACGTTCAGCAAAACTATTATCAGCAGTGCAACCACATAATTCACTCGCAGTATCGGCAGTCTTTCGTTCGCCTCTTCTTCTATCCTTGCGTGTACACGCTGAAACATATAAGGATTGGCTTTCACTTGCTCCAGCCCTTCAACACTCTGCATTGTCTTGTCTATTTCCTCTTGTAAATTTTTACTCATACTCTTTTCTTTCTTTAATAAAAAAATATTTCCACCACCAACTCTCTTCATCGCTTTGTCACCTTGTCACTTTGTTACCTTTTCACCGCTCTTAAAACATTAGATGCCGCAATTTCCAAAAACTTGCGGTTAAATTTTATCAAAATAATAATTTTCTAAATATTTCTTCAGGTTGGCTTTTGCCCTGAACAACAGCGACTCCACCGAAGCCACGCTCACCTTCATTA
>JBMOHR010000495.1:0-1895 GCA_049317745.1 Ignavibacteria bacterium | reverse complement strand
GACGAGATTAGGAAGATAATATTCGATTCGATTTTATTTAAGGATAAAATTAATTTTACTGACGGAGAGCTGAATGTTTCCGGACTGCATGGCTCGCTATTGTCATTTTTTATAGATAAGCTGCAAACTGCACATTCAAAGAAGATTGTTTACCTGTCTTCTGACGTTGAGAAGATATATAAGATTAAGGGCGACCTTGACGTGATTTCCGAACTTGACAACGTTTCTGTTTTCTCATCCGATAAAAATACCGAGAGCGAAGAATACACACGAACACTGAACTTCCTTACGAACAGCGAAGAGTTCATTGTGCTCGTACATTCTGATATTCTCAGCAAGAAATTAATTCAGAAACAGAAGTATAAGGAATCACTGCTTTCATTAAAGAAGAATGATGAATACCTGTTCGAGGAATTATTGCAGAAACTTGAGGACTATCAGTTTGTAAGAAGGGATTTTGTTGATGAAGTTGGTGACTATTCTGTACGCGGCGGAATTATAGATTTATTCCCCGAGCATTATGATTCGCCTTTAAGGATTGAGTTTTTCGGCGAGACGATTGAATCGATAAGGGAGTTTGATATTAAGAGTCAGAGGTCGCTGAAAGAACTTCAGCAGATTACGATAGGGATAAATTTAAGTTTTAAGGAAGAAGAAGAGAACGGACTTGAAGGTGAAGTGAATATTACGGATTATTTCTCCGACGATATAATAGTTATAATCGATGAGAAGGAGTCGATTGCGGATGAACAGTTTCTTAACTGGATAAAGAGTAACAGGCGTGTTTTCATTTCTGCTTTCAAATCATCCGAGGGTAATGTACTGGACTTTGGTTCGAAGGTACAGCCTGATTTGAGTTCGAATATTAAATCACTTTTTAAAAACCTTGATGAGTACATCGAAAAAGATTACCAGACTTTTGTGCTGAGTTCAGACGAACATCAGTCGGACAGGTTAAAGAGTCTGATATACGATGTGGAAGAAGATTTTCTTATTGAGGAAAAGATAGAGAGTAAAGTTTCACACAGGATACAGTTTTACAACGAATCACTTCAGGAAGGGTTTATACTTCCTTCGTGTAAATTATTAGTTTATACTGAGCATCAGGTATTCGGACGTTACTTCCGCCAGACTAAGAAGCATAAGAAGAGATTCCGCGGTATGACGTTTGATGAAGTGAAGGAACTGAAGCTTGGTGATTATGTTGTCCACAGGGATTTTGGTGTCGGAATATATTCGGGATTAAGGAAAATAAAAGTTGGTAACAATCAGCAGGAAGTTGCAAAACTTTCTTATGCAGGCGGCGATATAATCTTTCTGAACCTTAATTACGTTAACCTGATAAACAAGTATTCTGCGGGCGAGGGTGTTTCTCCTGCGCTGACAAGGCTTGGCGGCGGCGAGTGGATGAAGATGAAGGAGAAGGCGAAGAAGAAGGTTAAGGATATTGCCC
This sequence comes from Ignavibacteria bacterium, assembly GCA_049317745.1. Lineage (GTDB taxonomy): Bacteria > Bacteroidota > Ignavibacteria > Tepidaquicellales > Tepidaquicellaceae > CAIKZJ01. The sequence goes on along the minus strand of JBMOHR010000495.1, from coordinate 442 downwards.
GTGATTTGATTTTACTCTATGCAAAGAGGAAGTCTGCGATAGGGTTTTCCTATTCGCCCGATTCGCACTGGCAGAGAGAACTTGAAGCAAACTTTATGTACGAAGACACACCAGACCAGTATTCTGCGACTGAGGATGTGAAGCAGGATATGATGCACGAGAATCCGATGGACAGACTTGTTTGCGGAGATGTGGGATTCGGCAAGACGGAAGTAGCAGTACGTGCAGCGTTCAAGGCAGTGCTTGATAATAAACAGGTTGCAGTGCTCGTGCCGACGACGATACTTGCAGTTCAGCATTACAATACTTTCAGGGACAGACTGAATTCATTTGCAGTAGATGTACAGGTTATATCAAGACTGCAGACAAGAAAAGAACAGAAAGAAATACTCGAAAAACTTGCTGAAGGAAAAGTGAATATATTAATCGGGACTCACAGACT
>JBMOHR010000494.1:0-1898 GCA_049317745.1 Ignavibacteria bacterium | reverse complement strand
TAGATTACTATCACTGTTTTATAGAAGTTCCCAATTTATTTTGGACAGCTGTGGTTTGAAATACAACAAGAACATTAATGTACTTAGTAAGTAAAGAATAAACATTAATAATTCGTTTTGATCACTGATCCATGTTATCCAATAAAAACTAATAACATTAATTGAAAAGATAAATATGATAAAATTAACAATGAAAGTTGGGACTTTTCGTTTTAGTGTTTCAAAATAGGTACTAATCAATATGTAAAAAACGATTAATGTGATAATATGAATAAGCAAACTAAAACTCTTTATTAATATCGGATTACAATTTAATATTATATAATCAAATATTAATATCAATATGTATAATGGACGTAAAGCAGGGCTTACAACACTAAGAACATTGTTTGAAGGATCACCATTTAAAATATTCTTTATTAGGGAAAAGACAAAGAATTCATCACAAACAAAACTTGGGGTTTTTAAAATATAATATATGCCTATAAGTAAATTTATAATTATTAGGAAGCTCCAAAATGCGAAATTGTATTTATTAAATCTCATAACGATTTAAGATCTAGATTATATAAAACAATATATGTTAAATGAATGTAAATGTATATGAATGTAAATGTATATGAAAGCGTCAATAAAACTTAGAGTATGAATATTCTAAGGAATTTCTGCAAAATCTATTTAAGTAAAATTGCTCTCTTAACATCTTTGAACCCATTAGCTTCAAGCAGATAAAAATAAACCCCCGAAGCAAGATATCCTGCATTCCAATTCGTCTCATAAACACCAGCCCTCAAATTAATATTCACAATCTCTCCAACTTCCTTACCGGAAACGTCATAAATCCTAAGTCTGACAATTCCATCTTTCGGAATCTGAAACTTAATCTTAGTCTGTGAATTAAAAGGATTCGGATAATTGTTATACAACATATATTCAGAAGGAATCTCACTCGATATATTTACAATCCCGGTTGGCCTGACTCTAAACCTGAATGTTGTTGACCAAGGACTTACTCCCAATGCGTTAGTCGCCTTAACTCTCCAAAAATACTTTGTATTAAGACTCAAAACTCCCAGCCTTATAACAAACGGAGTATTCGCAACCACAGTATCATAATTAACACTTCCAAAAAGTGAATCCGTCGATATCTGAATTTGATAACTCACTGCATAAAAATTACTATCCCACAAAAAATAAGGATTCTGTAATACATTAACCGAATTATCCAGTGGTAATAACAATGTCGGTGCAATTGGTTTGTTTAAAAAAACAGAAAATGCAGAATCTTTGTAATAATAGTTGTTAAATTGGTCAGCCACCACACAATTATGAAAACCCGTAGATGCCTTACCATCAATAATAATATTTCCTGTTAATGTTGTATCGTTAACAATTGTTACGTTGTTTGTTGTTACACCAATACTATCAAAATATACTTCAAAATATGGAGACAATGTCCATTCTGTTCCTGTGCCGTGTACAGTTATTGGAAATGTATTTCCTTGTGTACCTGTATCAGGAACAACGTATGAAACAGCCTGGGAAAAAAGCAATCCGGAGTTCAAAAGAACGGTAATCACAAATATTTTAAATACAGTTTTCAACATCACTGGTTTATTGTATAGTTTCTTTAAAATAATTCTTAATTTGTAAATAAACACTGTAATTTTTAACGTATTTTGTGTTTATGGTTTTCTTTCCTAATTCCACTAAGATAGCTTTTGCCTCTGGTATGCGTTTCTGATTAGTGTAAAACGAAAGAAGATTAATCTGCGGTTCAATATAATTTGGAAACATTACCTTTGTCTCCAGGTATATTTGTTCGGCTTCAGTGTTTTTACCGGTCATATAAAGTGCTGAAGCCTCATTATTCATTATTGTTGGATAATATTTCATAT
>JBMOHR010000493.1:0-1904 GCA_049317745.1 Ignavibacteria bacterium | reverse complement strand
AATACCAGCACACTCACGAAGATTAAAAACGATATCATTACATTATTCTGTAAAATGTTTTTAACACTGAAGAAAAATGTGAAAGCGACTATTATTACAGTAGACAGTATTAAAACCAGCCATAATATATCAGGCATATTTTGTTTACTGCTGAGTATTCTGTGCCGTCTGAATTCTCTCATATCATGCATATTCTCAATTGACTGTGAAAGAACTTCCGGATTTGCAACATCGCTGGCTTTAATGGATAAATAAATTCTGTTGAGCTTTATGAAATATCTTGTTGCTAAAGAATCAGGTTTGCCTTCTCCCAGTGATACCCATTCTTCGTTAGTAACCCTTTTTGAATACTCACGGATTGTAAACTGAATTTCCTTTTTGATTGAATCAGGATAAGCAGTTGCATCGTAATACAAATTGAGCAAGTTGTTTGCCTCACCCTCTATTGTTGAATTGGTCTTTTCCAGATTACTCCATATCACAAACACTACGAAGGCTATAAGTACAGCGTATATAACATTTACTGCGTTATAAATAAATCCGCTTACAGCATGGTTTTCCATCAGCAAATCGTGCTGAATTTTTCTTCTTGTCAGTCTCTCTGCCGCCAGAAAAACTCCAATGCTAACAACCGATAATATTATTATCGATACTATAAACGGTAATTGAAGAAATATTTTCATATATCAAAATGTTTAATTTACATACCCAAAACTATTGTAACTCTTTGTGTAAACGAAAACCGAAAACGAACAACTAAATCTTTGCCGACAGAAAACTTTCTATGTCAGCTTCACTTACGTATGGCTCCCCTGGCGATACATTATTCAGTTTTCCGCTTTTAACCTGCTTTTCTAGTTCATCTACCATTGAAAAGAGATGATCAAATGAGTCAACAATAAAAAGCAGCGGCTGATATTTATCAATTTCAAAATACTGATTAACTGCCCATTCAAGTTGAAGCGGATATCGTTGAACTTCGGGTGACTCAATTGAATGCTTTAATTCACCGTACGAACTCAAAAGCCCGCTTCCATAAGCACGCAGTTCTTTACCCGAACGTATTAATCCAAATTCAACAGTGAACCAGAAAAACCTGGCCATAGCTTTAATAACGGATTGAGCCTGCTTCAACTGGATTTCTTTATCTTTTACATCCTGAATCATAAGTGCCGCCGACAATGCGCATTCTCCGAAACGAACAAGTGTGTCTGCAAATTCCTTGTCTGTGTGCATCGGAACGTGTCCTGCAACATCGTGAAACATATCGGGCTCAGGAAGATAATCCAGTTTTGAAATATCCCGTACTGTTATTGTTGTAGGAAAATCTCTGTTACGCAGGCAATCAAAAAATATAAACGCAGGAATGTATCCGCTAACCGGTTTTGCTGAAAACCCCGTAAGGGGACTTAAGAAAGAATTAATTTCTTCAATCTTTGGTACGCGTTTAGAATCGAGGTTTAGCTTTGATACACCTTCCAGAAACTTTGGGTTGGCGTATCGCTGCCATGGTTCCTGAATTCTTTCATACAGGCTTGCCCATGCTTTATGATTTTCCTCTGAGTATAGCTCATAAGGCTGGTGAATAAACCTTTGGCCGTCCAGTTGTGCCTTCTCTATGTAAGGCGACTTCGTTGTTGTTAAACCTTCCATTGTTCTATCCCTTAAAGTTTATTTACAGTGAATTTCGATTTCCCTGATAGATGCCGACTTTCCCAGAGTTAATAAATATCTGATTGTTAACGCAATATCATTCGGCTGAATCATTTCTTCTCGCTTTATAGGAGCCCCTTCTGCCTGTTTCGTGTTTACCCAACTCGGACAAATTGCCGTAACTTTGATACCCATTGGTGCGAGTTCCTGAGCAAGCGAAGAACTATATCCCACCAAAGCAAACTTAGAAG
>JBMOHR010000492.1:0-1905 GCA_049317745.1 Ignavibacteria bacterium | reverse complement strand
GAGCGGCTTTTATAAATTTAGGTTTTCCTCAGGATGCATTCCTTCATTTTTCGGATATAGATACATCTATAGATGACTATTCATCCATTCTTGGTGATGATAGTGATGTGGATGATGACGATGATGACGATGATGCACCACCACCAACTCCGCAGAGGAATCACTCTAAATCCTACAGAGCACCCATTAATATAGAGCGCGGTCAGGATATTATCGTTCAGATAATTAAAGAACCCGTAGGGAATAAAGGTGTGAGAGTTACATCGAAAGTTTCCCTTCCGGGAAGATATCTTGTCCTGCTGCCTTTTAACAGAAGAATAGGTGTATCCAAAAAGATTTACAATTACAAAGAAAGAAGAAGATTAAAACAAATCGTTCGTTCAATATTACCCGAAGGGTTTGGCCTTATTATTCGTACAGTTGCATCAGGTCAGGATGAAAATTTAGTCCGCGATGATTTGAATAAGCTTATTGCAACCTGGAAAGAGATGGAGAGTAAGGCAAAAACTTTAACTCCTCCTGCAATCCTGTATAAAGACGTATCAACCACAAATTCCGTAGTCAGGGATTTATTCAGGGACGATGTTACAAAAGTTCTGATTGATTCGAAAAAACTTTACAAGGAAATAAAAGCTAATCTTGAACTTACATCACCTGAGTTTGCGGATAAAGTAGAGCTCTACACGGGTAATGCTCCTATATTTGATGTTTACAACATCGAAAAACAAATTGAGGAATCCCTTAATAAAAAAGTCTGGCTTAAAAATTCCGGTTATATTATAATTGAAACAACCGAAGCAATGACTGTTGTTGACGTTAACAGCGGAAAGTATGCTAAGTCCAAAGACCAGGAACTGAACTCGCTGAAAATAAATTTTGAGACTGCCAAAGAAATCGCACGCCAGTTAAGACTGCGTGATATTGGCGGAATCATAGTTGTTGACTTTATTGATTTGTATGAAGATTCGAACAAAAGAAAATTGCACGAAGAGATAAAGAAAGAATTCAGGAAAGACAGGGCTAAGATTACAGTATTACCAATGACGGAATTTGGTCTGGTTCAGATAACAAGACAGAGAATAAGACAGAATATAATGCACCGTGTTTCAGACAGTTGCCCAATGTGTATTGGTACAGGAAGAGTTCAATCGAAGATGGCTTACATTACTGAAATTGAAACCTGGCTGCAGAGGTTCAGGGGCGGAGGTGGAGATATGTTCTTAAGGATGCGTGTTAATCCATTGATAAAGCATTATCTGACGAGCGGAATAATTAATAAGATTTTGAAACTATGCCTAAAGTACAGAACAGTTATAAAACTTGAAGTTGATGAACAATTACCGTTATCAGAATTCAGATTCTTAACAGGAAAAGGAAATACGGATATTACCGACGAATACGGGAATTAATTTAATATACATTACATTAAGAGTATAAAGAGTTTTAGTAATTAAATATTTTTTGATTTGCCCAAATTAATTATTGATAATAAAGAAGTAGAGTTTACACAGGGACAAACTGTGATTGAAGCGGCAAAGGCTTCAGGTATTGAGATACCGCACTTCTGCTGGCATCCGGGTCTCAGCGTTTCCGGTAACTGCCGTATATGTCTTGTGGAAATAGAGAAACTCCCGAAACTTGCGATTGCCTGTTCAACATCAGCTACAGACGGCATGGTTGTTCATACAAAGTCTGAAAAAGTTGTTTCCTCACAGAAGGCAGTTATGGAGTTTTTGCTGATTAACCATCCTCTCGATTGTCCAATCTGCGATGAAGCCGGCGAGTGCAAACTTCAGGATTATGCTTTCAAGTACAGTAAAGGTGAATCCCGTTTTGACGAAGAGAAGAACCATAAAGACAAACGTGTTTCCCTCGGACCAAACGTTATGTTCGACCAGGAAAGAT
>JBMOHR010000491.1:0-1909 GCA_049317745.1 Ignavibacteria bacterium | reverse complement strand
TCCGTATCAACTCCCATTCTTGTTGGTGACGCTGCTATTCCATACACAATCTTTGCACCCTTCATCGCCAGAGTATATGGCAGACTTAAGTGCCACATATCCTCGCATACGAGCATTCCTGCCGTTCCAAACTTTGTTTCATAAGTATCACATTTCTTGCCCGCTGAAAAATATCTTAATTCCTCAAACAATGTGTAAGTCGGCGGATATATTTTCTGATGTGTATGTACAATTTTTCCATCAGATAAATAAACCGAAGAATTGTACAATGCATACGAATCGCTTTCTTCAACCAAGCCGCATAAGATATCTATCTTCCTGCTTAAATTTTTAAGCGTGTCAAGTTTTGAAGATAAAGACAGGTTTAACGCAACCTCAAGGTTTAAATCCTTAAGCGAATATCCTGTAAGCGAAAGTTCGGGGAACACTATTACGTCTGCTTTTACACTTATTGCTTCTTCACAGTATTTAATATGAATCTCTATATTCTTTTCAACATTTCCTAGTATGGAATTTATTTGTGCGAGTGCTATTTTCATTTTAATCCCTGAATAATTTTGCTTTAATAATCCTTAAAACACCGGTCACCTTCAAACCAATCACGAGTATAGGATAAAGGAATGGATTATAATTGTGTTTTTTAAAATACCTCATACAGTCCTTATTCCATATTTTAATCATCCCCGACCTGTCTTTGTAAACACTGATTCCCTGCATATGCTTTACCTTTGCATCAGGATAGAATACAAGTTTAAAACCTGCATCCGATATACGTTTGCAAAAATCCACATCGTTATAGAACATAATAAACCTCTCGTCTAGTCCGCCAACTGCCTCAAGAACTTTCCTCTTAAGAAGTAGTGCCGCACCCATCGGCTGGTCAACTTCTCTCAGACTGTTATGGTCGAAATACCTCATCTTCCACCTCGAGAAAAACTCACTGCGCGGAAATATCGTTGCAAGCATCAGCATTTCCGAAAACATATCCCAGTATGTAGGAAATGTTCTGCAGGAAAATTGAATCTGTCTGTGAAAATCCAGTAACTGCGGTGCAACAACTCCGACATTTTCATTTTCATCAAGATACTTCATCATATCTGCTATTGCAGCATCAAGAATTTCCGTATCTGGATTAAGAATAAAGATATAATCACCTGTTGAAGCTTGTATAGCCTGATTGCAGGCTTTAGTAAAACCGAGGTTATCTTCATTCTTTATGAAAACTATATTCTGGTCTGTTACCCTTAGAAAACTTTCCAGAACCTGAACGGTCCTGTCAGTAGAGTTATTATCTATAACTACTGTTTCCAGTTTCAAATCTGGAATTTTAGCAGTAGCATGAAAGAGAGTGTTCATGCACTCTGCAATCTCATCCTCGCTGTTCCATGTTACCAGTGCTATTGTTAATGACGACATATTAATGTTTTACCAGTCTTGTATCTTTTTTAAATTGTTTATCATTTCTTTTTGGATAGTCCAGCATATAATGAAGTCCGCGCGATTCTTTCCGTTTCATCGCAGATTCAATTATCATATATGCTGTTAATACCAGATTTCTTAATTCGAGTAATTCAACCGTTACTTTAGTTCTCTTGTAATATTCCTTAATCTCTTCCCTCATCATCTTAATCCTTCGGAACGCACGCTGCAGCCTCACAGTGTTCCTCACGATACCAACATAGTCATTCATTATTTCCTTTATCTCCCGTTTATCGTGTGAAATTAAAACCCATTCATCAGCATTTAACGTTCCCTTATCGTTCCAGTCGAGCACATCGCTGTAAAAATTCTTTAAATCTTTCCCTTTTGAAACCTTCGGGAAAATGGTTAATATATTTTTCCTGATGTACTTAAAAATTGCGTCCGAGAAAACAACTGCCTCGAGCAGTGAATTGGAAGCAAGCCTGTT
>JBMOHR010000490.1:0-1911 GCA_049317745.1 Ignavibacteria bacterium | reverse complement strand
TAATCAGCTGTAGAACCTTGAAGCGCTGAATATCCCTTTATGGTTGTTGATTTTTTCGATTACAGAGTTTAACTGTTTCAGGTTTTCAATCTCAATAATCATAGTACCTTCAAACATTGAACCTTTGGTAAAGATGTTAACACTTCGAATGTTTAGTTTAAAGTTCTTCGAAAGTGTCTCAGTAAGTTCGTTAAGTACGCCTGGTTTATCTTCGCCGATTATTTTAATACCACCCACAAACTCAACTCCTTTAGTCTCACCCCAGTTTATTTCAACTATCCTGTCCGGTTCGAGCAGGTAAAGATTAATAATGTTGTTACAGTTCTTTCTGTGAATCTTTATCCCTTCGGTCTGAGTCACAAAGCCAATTACATCATCACCCGGAATCGGGTTACAGCATTTGGCATAGTCATACTTTATTCCCTGAATGTTAGTGTTATCCGCTTTATTCCCAAGAGAAATACTTTTATTGTTATCCTGAGCCTGTTTCCTGAATCTGTCTATACTCTCAACTTCTTTTGCTTCTGCAGTGGCAGAAGTCTCTGCACTTGATAAAGCTTCCATCTGCTGGAGTTTATTCTTGTCTTCAAGAAATTCAATAACTTCATTAGCTTTATCGTTTGACAATGCAACTTCATAATAGAAGTTCTGAAGGTCCTTGTACTTTAGTCTTTGCAGTACACCAAGGAGCGAATCGTCGTTTATATGTATTTTATGTTTCTTAAGTTTCTTGTCGAATATTTCTTTGCCATCAGCATACTGTTGTCTTCTTTCAGTGTTAAAGAATTTCTTAATATCTGACTGAGCCTTATGTGTAACAACAAACTTTTCCCAGTCGAGTTTAGGCTTCTGGTTTTTTGATGTTATAATCTCAATCTGGTTACCGCTTTTTAATTGCGTATCGAGAGGTACAATCTTTCCGTTTACTTTAGCACCGATACATTTCATACCAACCTGTGAATGGATTGCAAAAGCAAAATCAACAGGAGTAGCACCTGCGGGAAGAATTTTCAATTCACCTTTAGGAGTGAAACAATAAATCTCATTCTGGAACAATTCAAGTTTAAAGTTTTCTATAAGCTGTCCTGTCGTAATATCGTCCCGGGCAGCATTCTCAAACGTCTCTCTGATGTTCTTCATCCACTCTTCAATCTTCTGGTCATTCAGGTTCAGGTTTTCCTTATACTTCCAGTGAGCGGCAATACCTTTCTCGGCAATTTCATGCATTTCCCTGGTTCTTACCTGTACCTCTACTCTTTTACCTTCACTGCTCATTACCGTTGTGTGCAAAGACTGATAACCGTTTTGCTTAGGTACTGAAATAAAGTTCTTAAACCTTTCGGGTATCGGTGCATACAATTGAGAAACAATTCCATACACTGAAAAGCAATCGTATTTATTAGGGGAGTCAAGTATTATTCTTACTGCCAGTAAATCATAAATATCATCAAAACCTTTCTGCTGTTTCTGCAGCTTCAGGTATATACTGTAAATATGTTTTGCTCTTGCGAATACCTCAAACTTAAAATTTTCTTTAAGTAAATTCTCTTTAATAGGTTCAATGAATTTCTTTAAGAATTTTTCGCGTTCACGTTTCTTATCTTTGATGTGGTTGGCTATTTCATCGTATTCTTTTCTGTTCAGGTATTTAAATGACAGATCTTCAAGTTCACTTTTTAACTTGGACAGCCCGAACCTATGAGCCAGCGGAGCATAGATGTCGAGAGTCTCCTGAGCCATACGGTATTGACGTGCGTTTGAAAGGAATTCCAGAGTTCTTAAATTATGAAGTCTGTCAGCAAACTTAATTAACATAACTCTTAAATCAGAAGTCATTGAAAGCAGCATCTTTTTATACGATTCAATCTGCTTGAGTTCATAATTCTCGAAGAGTCCTTCAATCTGTGTAGC
>JBMOHR010000489.1:0-1916 GCA_049317745.1 Ignavibacteria bacterium | reverse complement strand
ATCCCTAAAGCAAACCCGTTCCTGCGTAAACTCTTCGGATACATCGCAGGTCCCGACCTTGACGACCGCATAAAATGGATTGTTGACAGTCTCGTTGAAATATTCCTTGCCTGCAACGTCAAAGAACTTCTGAGCAATTTCGGCAGGGCAAATAAAATGGAAGACCCTATCATACATTTTTATGAAACCTTCCTTAGCGAGTACGACCCGAAGCTTCGCAAAGCACGCGGTGTCTGGTACACGCCTCCGCCAGTCGTAAAGTTTATAGTCCGTGCTGTTGACGACATTCTGAAAACCGAATTCGGAATGCCTCAGGGCTTAGCCGATAACAGCAAGACAAAAGTTAAAATAAACGTTCAGGGCAAAACCATCGAGCAGGAAGTTCACAAAGTGCAAATCCTCGACCCCGCAACAGGCACGGGCACGTTCCTTGCCGAAGTCGTAAAACACATACACAGTAGGTTCAAAGGTCAGCAGGGCATCTGGAGCAATTATGTTGAAACACATTTAATCCCGCGCCTCAACGGATTCGAATTGCTGATGGCATCCTACGCAATGGCACATCTTAAGCTCGACCTTCTCTTAACCGAAACAGGATATGTTCCAACTGGCAATCAGCGATTCAGAGTTTACCTCACAAACAGTCTCGAAGAAAGCCATCCCGAAACAGGAACTCTCTTCGCAAACTGGCTCAGTAACGAAGCGAGAGAAGCAAACGAAATAAAGCGTGATACACCAGTAATGGTTGTTATGGGTAATCCGCCGTATAGCGTTAGTAGTTCTAACAAAAGTGAATGGATACAAAATTTAATAGCTGATTATAAGAAGGACTTAAATGAGAAGAAAATTAATCTTGATGATGATTACATAAAATTCATTCGTTTCGGTCAGCATTATATTGATAAAAATGGAAGTGGTATTTTAGCATACATTTCTAATAACAGCTTTATTGATGGTATAACTCATCGGCAAATGCGAAAGCACTTGTTGGAAAGTTTCGATAAAATATACATTCTTGATTTACATGGTTTTGCAAAGCTAAAGGGGAAAAATATTGTATCAGATAGTGACGAAAATGTTTTTGATATACAGCAAGGTGTAAGCATTAATATCTTTATTAAAACAGGTGGTAATAGAAAACAAGTTTTAGGTAAAGTCAATTATTTTGAATTATATGGAACAAGAGAAGAGAAATATAATTTCTTATCTGATAATTCTTTAGGAAATATTAATTGGAAACAATTAGAGTATACGGATCCCTATTACTTTTTTGTTGGAAAAGATTTTTCAAATGAAATAAGTCACAATGATAGTTTTAAAGTGAATGAGTTGTTTCTTGATTCAAATTCAGGAATTAAGACAGATAGAGATAATTTATTCTATGATTTCAATAAAGATAATTTAAGATCAAGGATTAAATTATTGTTGTCCAACAATTTTGATCAATCTTTCATCGAAAAATTTAATATTAAGGATTCGGGAAGTTATAAGATTACGACAACAATAAAGAATAAAAAGTTTGAGGATGATTATATTCAAAAAAGTGCTTACCGCCCCTTTGAATATTTTTGGACTTATTATGACCCCAAAATAATTAGCCGACCTGCACAAAAAGCGATGCTTCATTTTAATGGATATAGCAATATAGGCCTTATATTAGGTAGACAAGGTCAAGTTATTGGGCATATGCAATGGAATTTAGTTTTCTGCACTGATTCTTTGACTGATTATAATGTATTCTATAGGGGAGGTGGTTATATATTTCCATTATATCAGTATAATTCAGATAGCGGCCAACAAACAATCGGACAAACAACGGAAAGAACACCAAACCTCAACACAGAAATCGTAAATCAAATATCAGAAAAACTCGGTCTGACATTTGTGCCGGAGAAAACCACCCCGTCCGCCGAAGA
>JBMOHR010000488.1:0-1917 GCA_049317745.1 Ignavibacteria bacterium | reverse complement strand
AAAGGTTTTCATTATTGTATGATTGGCGGTGGAGTAACCAATTCAAACGATGACAGTCTTCTTAGCTTCAAAAGAAATATCTCGTCTCTCGAACGGACATTCATTATGGGAAAAAGAATATTGCTAAAGGAAAAATACAATACCGTCATTAAAATCTGGGAAGAGCAATACCCTTCGTTGAAAGATAAATACTCATCATTTATTGAGAAGTTCAGGCTTAAATAACCCGGAAATATTATTTCTGGTTAGAAAAGAATTCCAGACCATAGTAAAACAGCACCGATAAAGTTCGTTTGTATGATCAATATTGTACTGTTTTTGTTAAAATACATTAGTCATTAAGAGAAAATATATGATTTTATGTGCTTTTCCTGAGTGTATAATCTAAAATGTAAAAATTCCATTCCGGCTCATTTTATATACTAAAATATCACGTGTATTTTTATTATCTTGCTTTAACTAAAGAAACAATAAAACTATCATAATGCAAAACAAAAATCAATTAGAAGAACAAAAAGAAAAGTTAAGAAAAGTTCAGGATGTGTTTAAACTGATTAAAGAAAAAGAGATTAAGATGATTGATTTCAGGTTTACTGATATGCCGGGACAATGGCAGCATTTTTCCATTCCCGCAGATAAACTTGAAGAAGGACATTTTTATGAAGGTCTTGGCTTTGATGGTTCATCCATTCGTGGGTGGAAGTCAATAGATGAATCTGATATGCTTGCTATTCCTGATGCATCTACTGCTAAGGTTGACCCGTTTATTAAATATAAATCGTTAAGCCTGGTTTGCGATATCTTCGACCCTATGACTAAACTCCCATACGAAAGAGATCCGAGACTCATCGCAAAAAAAGCTATCGCGTACATGGAATCGACAGGACTTGCCGATGTTGCATACATTGGTCCTGAAGCTGAATTCTTTATTCTCGACCACGTCGCTTATAATGTTAATGAATATTCCAGCTGGTACAGAATCGATTCACAGGAAGGCTTCTGGAATACAGGTTCCGAAAAAGAAGCAAACCTGGGACATAAGATAAAAGTTAAAGAAGGATACTTTCCCGTTCCGCCGTCTGATTCCACGAATGATTTAAGAAATCAAATGGTAGAACATTTAATCAATCTTGGAATAGACGTTGAAGTTCAGCATCACGAAGTCGCTACCGCAGGCCAAAGTGAAATCGATTTCAGGTTTGCACCTTTGGTTGAATGTGCTGATAATCTTCAGACTTTTAAATACGTTGTAAAAAATACCGCACGTGAAGCAGGAAAGACCGCCACGTTTATGCCTAAACCTATCTTTGGTGATAACGGTAGCGGTATGCATACTCACATTTCTCTCTGGAAAGACGGGAAGGCATTGTTTGCAGGTGATAAGTATGCAGGCTTAAGCGAAATGGCTCTGTACTTTATAGGCGGTATATTGAAACATGCACCGTCATTGCTCGCATTCACAAACCCGACAACAAATTCTTACAAAAGACTTGTTCCGGGATATGAAGCTCCTGTCAATCTCGTTTATTCAATGAGGAACAGATCTGCAAGTATTCGTATTCCGATGTATTCGGATAATCCAAAGGCAAAGAGAATTGAATTCCGCTGCCCTGATGGAACCGCAAATCCGTACCTTGCTTTTGCAGCATTGCTTTTGGCAGGACTCGATGGAGTTGAAAACAAAATTGAACCGGGAAATCCTGTTGATAAGGATATCTACCATTTAAGCGAAAGTGAAAAGAAAGAAATTCGCCAGGCACCTGGTTCGCTTGAAATTGCACTTGAAAATCTGGAAAGAGACCATGCATTCCTGTTAAAAGGCGGAGTGTTCTCCGAAGAAATAATAAGAACATGGATTGATTATAAGATGGAAAAAGAAGTTAAGGAAGTTCAGCTTAGACCGCATCCTTATGAATT
>JBMOHR010000487.1:0-1928 GCA_049317745.1 Ignavibacteria bacterium | reverse complement strand
TTTAGTGCGTATTTAACACTCGCATTAATTTTAGTTTTTCTAATTAGCGGTCGAGATGCAGTTGTCTTTGGACAAACTTCCGGCAGTAACTCAGATTATATGGAAGAAGGTACAGCTTCCTGGTATGGACCCGGTTTTCACGGCAGAAAAACCGCCAATGGAGAAAGATTCAACACGAATGACCTGACTTGTGCGCATAAGTCATTACCTTTCAATACTTTACTGAAGGTCACGAATCTGGAAAATGGAAGATATACCATAGTAAGAGTTAATGACAGAGGCCCCTTCGTTCATGGTAGGATTGTGGACCTCTCAAACGCGGCAAAAACTGAAATCGGTATGGGTGGACTGGCTAAAGTAAGGATAGAATCCTATAAGCCGGTTAATTCGACTGATTTAGCAGAAAATGAAGACGCGATGCCACTATATCTTTTTGAAGATGTAATTACAAAGACCTCAAAAGTATTCGTTGAACTGAATGACAGAAAGCTCAGTTCAAACAATATCAGGACTAATTCGAAAGATGAGTTCAGAAGGATTTTAAGCACGTTCAAAAAGGTTAAGGTTTTAGTCGATAAGAATAACAGCATTCTCGAGAATATAGCTCCGGAAAACAGTATTGATTTAACTAATTTCATTGAATTTACAGATAAAATAAGCACTTTTACAGGATATTCAATTGAAGTTCAGTCATACAGCACTGAAGAAGAAGCTAACAAACTAATTGGAAAACTGGAAGCACTGGATTACAAAGACGTTATATTAGTCGAAATTGTTTCAGGTGACTCCATCAACTTCAAAGTGTTTTTAGGATATTATGATAAGGCAGAAGATGCAGATGTAGATTTAAGGAATATTAGAGAGATGAACTTTGAAAGCAAGGTTATTAAAATTTTGAGTTGATAAAATTTAAGAAAGCCGTTTCAGTAATGGAACGGCTTTTTTTATTGGGTAAACCGAATGAAATAGTTAAAAGAACGGAACGCGGATAATAGACGATAAGAACAGATTTTCACGGATATGTATTCAGGCTTAAAAGAAAAACATTTGTATTCAAGTAAGTATATACAGGTAAAATATCATTCCATCAGAGAATTTTCAAAATCATAATCCATCTTAAAATACCTGATTGCCTTAAAGATAGATTTAGCAATCTCTGTCTGTCCTTTATCAGACTTCAGATAGACTTCGTCCGATGTATTAGACAGATAACCGCATTCTACTAAGACAGAGGGCATAGAGGCACTTAGAAGTACCCAGAAACCTGCCTGGAAGACTCCCCTGCCCGGTAGTTTAGACCCTTTAATCATTTCCGTTTCAATTATCTTTGCAAAGCGGTTGCTGTATTTCAGGTATGACTGCTGGAAAATTGAAGCTTCAATTTTTCTCTGAATAATGTATGAGGAATCAGGCTTTTCGTTTTTAGCAATAAACTTATTTTCTTCGTATGTAATATCTTTTGCTTCATCAACTCTGGCTAAATCAAGCACATATATTTCAAAACCGCTCTTATCATTTTCTTCATTCTTCTTCGCATTGCAATGAATACTTACGAATAAATTCCCACCCTCGTTGTTAGCAATTTTCCCTCTGTTCTTAAGTTCAATAAATTCATCTTTATCACGAGTCAGTATAACTTTTACATCGGAATATTCTTTAGAAAGAAAATCGTTAATTTTCAGAGCTATCGGAAGGACAATATTTCTTTCATAAACTCCTGTAGTACCGGTAGTACCAGGGTCTTTACCACCGTGACCTGCATCTATTATTACAGTAAAAATTCTTTTATCACTTTTAGTCACTGAATTTATTTCCGCATATGTTGAAAACAACACAACCGGAAAAACCAGCAATAATATTTTAGTAAAAAGCCTCATGCCGTAACTTAAAAAATCCTGAATGAATAATATAGAGAAAAGCGTATATAC
>JBMOHR010000486.1:0-1933 GCA_049317745.1 Ignavibacteria bacterium | reverse complement strand
TCATCTAAGCATTTTACGAAACGGTTGCCTGAAGGCAAATTTGCACTGCTCTTAAAGGATTTAAAGGCTAAAATTGTGATAACGGGTGATAATAATGAGACTGACAATGAAGTATGTCGTTACTTTGATACTCAATTCAACAATTCACTTAATCTTTGTGGTAAACTTTCTTTCCCTGAACTGGCAGGCGTTATTAAAGATGCTGAGTTTGTGGTATGTAACGACAGTGGAATTCTTCATCTTGCTGAGGCTCTTGGTAAAAAGGTTTTTGTGTTCTTTGGTTCTACAGTGAAAGAGTTTGGGTTCTTCCCGCAGCTTAAAACCACAGAAGTGGAAGAAGTGGCAGGTCTGAAATGCAGACCCTGTACACATATCGGCAGAAAAGATTGCCCTAAGGGACATTTTAAATGTATGAATGACATAGATGTAAAACAAATAAGACTTAAAATTAACGAATATACAATATGAAAATTTACTTAAAGAAGAACGAAGAACGACGTTTGAATATCGGACACCAGTGGATATTTTCCAACGAAATAGAGAAGTTTGAAGACGAAATTATAGACGGGGGAGTTACAGAAATCTATTCCTTCCGTAATGAATTCCTCGGCAAGGGGTTCTATAATAAACATTCCCTTATTGCATACAGACATCTGACTGATTCACAGGAAGCAATTGATGAAATATTCTTCAGGAAAAGAATTAAGACTGCCGAACAGCACAGACTGAAGATTTATCCTGACAGAAATACTTTCAGGCTCTGCAACAGCGAATCCGACTTCCTGCCGGGACTTATTATCGATAAATTCGACAATATGTACTCTATACAGATTTTCTCAAAGGGAATGGAGAACTTCAAGAATACTATCGTAGATATACTAAAAAATGACTTTAATGCCGAACTTATTGTCGAGAAAAATGACAATGAACTGAGAGTTTTAGAAGGTCTGGAAAAGATGCAGAATGTGCTTTTCAAAAAAGATGATAATACTCTTGAAAATAATGTAGTTAGCATAGATGGTATAAAATATAATATCGATATAATTAATGGACAGAAGACTGGCTTCTATCTTGACCAGTCTTTCAACAGGATGAAGATTAAGCAGTACGTTACGGAAAATTCTACCGTACTCGACTTATTCTGTAATGAAGGCGGTTTTGCCCTTAATGCGGCATCGGTTGGATGCAGGGATATTACTGCCGTGGATTCATCAGAACATTCCATAGCACAGGCTAAAAAGAACGCTGAACTTAACGGATTTGCCGGAATTGAGTTTATAAAGGACGACGTGAACGACTATTTTGATAAGATATTCCAGTCAAAGCAGAAGTTTAACGTAATCGTTCTCGACCCTCCTTCGTTTACAAAATCAAAGAAAAATGTCCCGTCTGCAGTCAAGGGATACATCGAATTGAACTGCAAGGCAATGAGACTGCTCCATAAAAACTCATTCCTGTTCACATACAGTTGTTCGCACCATATTTCAGAAGCAGCATTCGAGGATATTCTCGTAAAAGCAGCGGCACAGGCGAACAGAAGAATACAAATCGTTGATTTTGCGAACTGTACGTACGACCATCCAGTACTACCGCAAATGTCAGAAACAAAATACTTAAAAGGATATATATTATTCGTTAAATAATTAAATTCAGGTTATGAAGAAAGCAATTCTCTTATTGGCATTATTATCATTGTTAATCTCTTCTGTCTATGCACAGAAGGAATACAAATACCAGAGTTTTAAAGATGACCCTCTTGGAACGAGAATTTATAAACTCGACAACGGTCTTACAGTTTATATGTCGGTTAATAAAAACGAACCGAGAATCGTAACAAGAATTCCCGTAAAAGCAGGAAGCAAGAATGACCCTTCGGATGCAACAGGTCTTGCTCATTATCTTGAACATATGCTCTTTAAGGGTACCGACAAAT
>JBMOHR010000485.1:0-1933 GCA_049317745.1 Ignavibacteria bacterium | reverse complement strand
CCCGATGTTATGGATTAATGTTTTATATGAGGTGCCTGACCACAGGCTCCCCTGCTGGTTGATTAACATGTCACTTCCCGTTATTATATTGTTATATGTGTGCATATGGCTCATACCATATGCAAAACGTTTCAGTTATTCAGGAAATAATAGGTGGGTTTATTGATTTATATATTTGTTATTACTGCAATTATAATATTATAATGTTTCATAGTCCTTTCAAATATTCAGAAATATATTAATCAGTTTCGCTATAATTACTATTAAAATCTTCATCTCCATCAAATATATTTTCGTTATATCCTTTATTCTTTATGTTTACTTGACCCGTTTTTTTATATTCACTAGAATTTTGTTTTTCAATTAACGAATCAATGTGTAATTTGATTGTAACGTATAATTCTCTTGTCTCTTTTTTAACTACTTTACTTTCAAGTTTTCTTTCAATTTTCTTATTCAATTGTACTAAGAATAAAAGATCGCTTAATTTTCTGCACCATATAGTCTTGTTAGAATAAAGAGTTGCAAGTTCGGTGTTTTTAGGTATACCATTAATTTTGGTAGCACATTTAAAATAGTTTTTAAAAAATTCAGTGTTCTCATTTTTTCCCCTTTTCAATTTTTTATTATCAGTGATTCTCGTTCGATTCAATTCTTCTGCCTGTTTAAAAAGTATTCTATCTTTTTCAAGCTGGTATTTTCTTTCAAGCATTTTAAGTTCTTCTTTTAAGATAATCATCTGGTCTTTTGGGTTGTTTAAATAATAATCAAAAATGTAACTCCCTTCAACATAATTCTTTGTAAACTTATAGTTAACATAATTATAGTATTCAATTTTTTCAGATAAGCTATCAAACATTTTATCACAGTAAATCTTTATTTCTGAATACTTATATTCAAACACCGGATACTTTTCATCATCTGATAATTTATTTTCCTTTATTAATTCTCTTTTGTTCTCATAATATAATTCACTTTTTAAAATAGCCAGATACTTATTGACACCCGGAATTAAATAACTTCCCATATAGATTAATAAATATCTAAATTTTGAATCCGGATTTCTTTCATAATTTAACTCATAATTTGATCTATAATTCAGAATTTTATTATTTGAAGAGAAATCGTAAACTTTATCCAATTCTTCAAGTTGCAAATCATCATAGTTTCTATAAATATGTTCCAGTTCTTCAATTAAATCTTCTGCCCACTTAAGTTTTTCCTTTTTATTCTGAAAACTATTAAATATCTCGTGAAATTTATCTCTCTCAAAAACTAAATCCATATATATTAAATTATATTTTTAAATTAACAAACATTAGTATATCCAATCTGAGTGACTTAACGGTTGACGGTTTAATTCCCTTTTAAATGATTGCCATTGCGGCATATACTTGTCTAGATAGGCACGGAATTTTTCGTTGTGATGTCTTTCGAGCAGATGGATGAATTCGTGAACGATGATGTATTCGAGACAGATGGTTGGTTTCTTTGCGAGTTCGAGGTTGAGCCATATTCTTTTTGCTGAAATGTTACAACTCCCCCACTTTGTTTTCATCTGCTTAACTTTGCATTCGTTAACTTTAACGTGTATTTTCTTTTCCCACTTTGCTATTAATTTCGGAAGTTTTGCTTTAAGGTGTTCACGATACCATTCGTTTAATAATTCATTTCGTTTATCACGTGAAGTATTTTTACGAACGTATAAATCCATGTAAGTTTTATTTCTTATTACAACTTTCGGAGGTGAATCTGTTTCTATGATATTCAAAAGGTATCTTTTGCCTTCGTAGTAATGGCTTTCACGGTTTTTGTATTCTCTTGGCGGAATTCTATCCTGTTCTTTGAATCCTTTTTTGTTTCTTTTAATCCAGGCAAGTTTTGAAATTACATATAACCTGATTGTATCGTCTTTTGTTCTTTCGGGAACAGC
>JBMOHR010000484.1:0-1953 GCA_049317745.1 Ignavibacteria bacterium | reverse complement strand
ACTGATTTCTTTCCTCTGACACCTTTTAGAATTTCATAACTCTTGATTGAACTTACTATCGACTTAGCATCTGCAGTGGTCAATGGGGCAATCTTAAACTTCACATCTTTAAACACTTCAACAAATATACCTCCAAGTCCGAACATCAGCAAATGACCTGCGTTTGCGTCTTTCACAGCACCAAGAATAGTTTCAACACCTTCCTCTATCTTTGCAAATGGCTGGAGTATAAACCCCTCAAGTTTATCATCAATCCCCTTTTCTTTAAGTCCTGCGATAATTCTGCTTTCGACATTAATTAATTCATCCTCATCCTGAATGTTTAAAGCAACCCCTCCGACGTCAGACTTATGAATAAGCTCCCTGCCGAATACTTTAGCAACTACAGGAAATCCTATCTTATTAGCATCGTAAATTGACTGCTGTACATTCCTTGCGATGAGAGTCTCGACTATAGGCATTTTATAATAATTCAGTATATCGTATACGTCATCGAAGTCCAGATAAACGTTACCTGTCTTATACTTCTTTATTATGCTTCTAATGCCTTTTGTGTTTACGTTAAACTGTTTTATTTTTCCTGCATTTGATTCTTTTCTGTTCTTATACTTCAGCATCTCGCCGATTGCCCAGGCAGCTTTTTCAGCACTGTTGAATATAGGAGGATGAACGGGCATTTGTTTCGCGACTTCAGCAATGATTTCATCCTGTGACATCACAACGACAATCGCACACTTATTGCTCTTATTAACGGCATCGCACATATATTTTGTTATCTCTACAGTGTCATACATTAATGGTGGGCCGAGTATAAGCACTGCGGCATCAACATTCTCATCAGCCAAAAGTAATTCCGTTGCCTTTTTATAAACATCAGCATTCGCAGAAGGCAATAAATCTACAGGATTATTAACCGATGCCTCAGCTACGACGATTTCACGAAGTTTCTTCTTAGTTTTCTCTGACAGACTGACAACATCGAGCCCACATCTGTCTGCTTCATCAACTGTCAATATTGCAGGACCGCCTGCATTTGTAAGAATTGCAACCCTTTTACCTGCGGGAAGTTTTGCCCTGTCGAATGCTTTCCCGAGGTTAAACATGTCTTCAACTGAATCAACTCTGATTACTCCAGATTGCTCAAATAAAGTTTCGGCAACAGTATCAGCGCTTGCAAGAGCACCTGTATGGGATGAAGCAGCTTTCATACCCGCGTTTGTCTTTGCAGCTTTAATTGCAATCACAGGTTTTGACTTTGTAACTTCCTTGCAGATATTCAGAAACTCTTTAGGGTCTGAGAATGATTCCAGGTAAGCAGTTATAACTTTTATATCTTCATTGTCTTTCCAGTAATCAATAACATCATTCTCCGATACGTCTGCTTTATTACCTATGCTGACAAACTGTGAGAAACCAATATCGTACTTTTCTATTATCCTCAGAACAGCAGCACCAAGGGCACCGCTCTGTGACACAAACCCAATACCGCCTGCGATAGGTGTTCCTTTTATGAAAGTGCCATTCATCTGTACATCCTTCTTAGTATTGATAATGCCCATACAGTTTGGCCCAAGCATTCTCATCCCGTATTTCTTAGTCTTTGCAATTAATTCTTTTTCAAGCGTTAAACCTTCCTCCCCAACTTCCTTAAATCCTGCAGTAATAACAATAACAGATTTCACTTTCTTCTTTTTGCATTCATCTATTGCAGTAAGAACTAAATGCTTCCCGAGCATAATCACAGCTAAATCAACATCATCCTTTATTTCAAGCAATGACTTATATGATTTAATGCTGTGTATTGCATCGGCTTTCGGATTGACAGGAAACAGTTTTCCGTTATAACCGAAGTTCATAAGATTTCCGAGTAGTTCATAGCCGAGCGTTCCCGGCTTTGATGAGGCACCGATTACTGCAATCGATTTCGGATAGAAGAAATTCTTTAAGTCTGTA
>JBMOHR010000483.1:0-1962 GCA_049317745.1 Ignavibacteria bacterium | reverse complement strand
CCTCGATTTCTTCAACCCCGAATTTATCTGATATCCTCTTTATGAGTTCGTATCTAATCATCAGTCTTTGAGCCTGTCTGTTAATTCTTTAGAGGGTTTAAAAACTAACTTATCTTTTGGAGGCAAAAGTATTTCTGCCTGTTTCTTCTCGTCGGGTACGGTTTGCATTTTTCTATGCAGAACTTCAAACTGGCCAAGTTCTCTAATAGCGAATCTCTTATCTGTAAGTATTATCCTTTTAATCTCTTCAAACACAAAATTAAATATATTCTCACTCAGTTCCCTGTTGAAAGAACTCTGCACCCTGATTTTATTTAATAAGCTCTTTTTATTCAAGACAGTATGTTCGATATTTTCATTACTAATTCTTCTAAGTATATTTTATCCACCTCGTCAAATGAAGCAAATTCATCACTATCTGCATCCAGAACTCCTATAGCCTTGCCATCGTTCATAATCGGGACTACTATTTCAGACTTTGATTTACTGTCGCAGAATATATGACCCGGAAACTTGTTCACGTCATCCACTATTATTGTCTCTTTATCTCTGAATGAAGTGCCGCAAACTCCCTTGCCAATCTCAATCCTTGTGCAGGCAAGACTTCCCTGAAAAGGACCAAGAACAAGATTGTTTTTATCCTCATCATAAAAATAATAACCAACCCATAAATAATATTCAAAACTGTTCTTTAATAGGGAAACTATATTTGAAAGGTTTGCTATTACATTGTTTTCACTTTCAAGCAATGCATCCACCTGTTTTAAGACTGTGGTATATCTTTCCTTCTTCGATAATAGTTTAATATTGCTAAAATCTATTTCAATCATTCTATTTTAACTGTTTTCGCTTTAGCTTCTTCGGGAGATGCAAATACTCCTGCTCTTACCCTGAAGAATATTCCTTTTTCCTTTAAATCTACCTCGTATACTTTACCTTTGATATTGTTTTTTTCAAGAAGCCGTAACTTTTCATCGGCTTTTGATTTTTCCTTGTAAGAACCTATTTGTACGTAATAGCCATCAGGTTCCGAGAATAGCACAAACTGCTTTTTCTCACTAATAAACCCTAAGTTCTTCGTTGTCAGTTCCGTGCTTTGCTTTGGCGGTTCTTCCTTCTTTGTTTCTTCCTTCTTTGTTTCTTCGGTCTTTACTTCTTCTGTCTTTGTTTCGGGTACTTTGGCTGTATCTTTTGCTTCTTCTTTTAAAGTAGTATCAGCATTCTTTACCGCGGTTGAATCTACTTTAACTTCTGTCGGAACGTTCACAATCTGATTTTCCTGAGTCTTAAAAAACTTAAGCACAGAAAGCAGAATAATAATACCCATCAAAGCGATTAATATTATAAAGAATACTGGGCTCCTAAGAAAACTTTTCTTTTCTTCCTGAGTCCCAGTATATGGTTTTCTTTCCGGGAAATTATCAGGAACAGATTCTTTATTCTCAAAATTTGACATCGCATCAAAATTCATCCCGCCCATTTCAACCGAAGAAGTTTTTTCTGCTTCAGTTTCCGATTGTATTTCTTTATGCAATAATTTTACGTCGTCTGTAATAACAGGTCTGTTGAGAAATGTCGGTTCTTCTTCCTGCAGAGGTAATTCCTCCGAATCATTTAATTCTGCAAACATCGATTTCAAATCAAATGTTGGTATGATTATATCCTCCGTTTTACTCACTTCGGTAACCTTTGGCGGAACAGGCTCTGTTTTATCTTCTCCTATTTTATCAAACAACGATGAAAAATCAGGTAACTTTGACTCATCAGATTTATTTATCTCCTGAACCTGAGAAACCGGTTCCGGTTTATTATTATTAAACAATGAATCAAATTCATCAAGCGAAAATTCTATATTTGTATCCTCTGCTATTGGTTGTGATATTTTCGATGTAAGATTCAGTTCTGTTTCTTCTGTCACAACGGGCTCTTCTGTCACAACGGGCTCTTCTGTCACAACGGGCT
>JBMOHR010000482.1:0-1972 GCA_049317745.1 Ignavibacteria bacterium | reverse complement strand
CTACAAAAGAAGACATTGGATACTCTTCTTCTTCATTCGAAGCACAGTAAACAGGATTGTTATCTTTATCAAATTCCACAGGAGGATATACAAAGGAAAACTTTTTATACTCTTTATCGCCGCTAACGAGGAAGTAACTGTTCTTTCCGTTTGCGATTTCCTTTGCGATGTAATAAATATTTCCCAGTGAATCTTCGTAAGTGTTCCTGCCATAAATTTCGTCGTACGCTTTCATTTCAGTATTGCCAATCACAAGCATCTGCTTCTGGTCTTTGCAGGCGATGTAATAATCTCTGCCGTCTCTGGTAACGCCCAGCACATAAGAAGGCTCGCCTTCACCCTCGCCGCCCATAGGTCTCATTGCCGAAAGATAAATTGTGTCGTACTGTTTGCCGTATTCAAATTCACCCGAATAAACATTGTACTTCACTCTGAAATCTTTCACGCCGTCGTTTGCCATAAAATAAACTCCGCCATCACGGAACGAAAGCGGGAAAGTGATGTTGTTAAACTGCTTCAGCACCTTTCCGTTTTTCAAAAAGAAAAACTGATTCACAAGGTCGCTAACGTTGCTCGTTGCGATTGCATAATAATTTCCGCTGTTATCAAAAACAACATCGTAGGAATAAACCCCCGAGTATGAATCCGAGTTTCCTTTATTGCTGATGATTTTCGATTTCAATGTCACCGTATCGTAAGGTGAATAAACATAAGACCCCGTTTTAACATCGTACCTGAAATCGTACAATGAATAAGACTGACCATTCAATCCATCAAATATTTTCTTTTCTTTAATATCCTGGGCATTTAAATTTGACCCGATAAAAAGGACAAACAATAGTACTAAAAGTTTTTTCATATAATAAATAGTTTTTAAAATGTTATCTAAGCTTTAACCTGTATATAAAACCTTAAAAAGTCTAAATTGTTCCCGAAACCCCTATTCACCGTACAAAGTAATCACAAGGTCTCTTTCGCCGCCGCTATTGCGATGCTCGCAGAGGTAAATCCCCTGCCACACACCGAGGTTAAAACCGCCGCGCGTAACGGGCACCGTCAGACTGCAGCCAATCATCGAAGACTTAATGTGCGCCGTCATATCGTCCAGCCCTTCCTGCGTATGCTTGTAGTAGTTGATTTCCTCGGGCACAACATCGGTGAAAAACTTTTCCATATCGCGCCTCACGGTCGGGTCGGCATTTTCGTTAATCGAAAGCGAAGCTGAGGTATGCTTGATAAGAATATTAGCAAATCCAACATTAACTTCTTTCAATTCGGGTAAAGCCTGAATGATTTCATCAGTGATTAAATGAAATCCTCTTTTTCTTGGTTTTAAAGTTAATTCTTTCTGAAAGATTTTCATTCCTAAGGTTATTTATCTGTAAATTACATAATTTAAATTCTAAATTGTAAACAAATATTAGGGTAGGGATAAGAGATTTTGCACACTGATAGGAAATGAAAAGGACTGATTCTCACTGAAAAAGATATTCAGGTTCAAAAACTAGCTAAATAGTCCACTACTATGAATCAAACCCGGTGCAGAATCACCAAAAAATGATTCAGAATGGCAGAAATGTCTGTTCTCAAAAACAACAGGCTTAATCACGGGTCTGAAAAGCGGAAGCAAGTATATGTTCAAGTCCGCCGCAACAAGTCCCGAAGCAAACAAAATCAGTCTTTACAATTTCACAGAACCGATAGAACGGTTTGTTCAGTAAGCTGCAACTCCTAAAGCAGTAAAAGCGAATATCCTCCAGCGTTCAGGGAGGATATTCGTTTTTTATATGGAACAGTTTTTTGTTCTCCCTCACCCTAAACATTAATAACTTGAAAATAATAACCATAAACAATAATTTAAAAACAGGGAAAGTTTTTTAATGAAAAATTAAAAACTTTATACAAATGACAAAACATAAAAGGGTTGGGATTTAAAACGTTGATTCACGCAATCATCATTTTAAGTTTTAAC
>JBMOHR010000481.1:0-1981 GCA_049317745.1 Ignavibacteria bacterium | reverse complement strand
ATTGGGATATTATTATTCATACGTTTCTACAGATATGCAATCTCTACGAGATTGGATTAAACAATATGAATTTTTCTACAGATATGAATTCCCTACGGGAATTTTGCTTAATAAATAATATACTGACTAACTTGGCCATAATTTATACTTTTGAATCAAATTTCAGGATTCTTTACTGTATTGACAAATCTGTTCATTCTTATTATTTTAGCAGTGATTGTTAGAGAGTGCTAACAGATAGATGTAAATAATTAATAAACAGTAATTTAAAATAATTGAAAGGATTCACAAATGGGAAAGCTTAACATTAAACCCTTAGCAGACAGGGTTCTTGTAAAGGCCACAAAGGCTGAAGAAAAGACAGCATCAGGAATCATTATTCCTGACACAGCAAAAGAAAAACCAATGTCGGGCGAAGTTCTGGCAGTTGGAAAAGGAAGAGTTTCAGATGACGGAAAAGTAAGTCCGTTAGAAGTTAAAGTCGGAGATAAAGTTCTCTACGGTAAATATTCAGGCACAGAAGTAACATTCGAAGGTGAAGAATATTTAATAATGAGAGAATCTGATATTTATGCAATTCTATAATAAAAATTTAAAACAAAGGAACAAAAAATAACATGGCAGGAAAATTAATCAATTATGATACTGAAGCAAGATCAGCCTTATTAAAAGGTGTAGATAAACTTGCAAACGCAGTAAAAGTTACATTAGGTCCAAAAGGACGTAACGTAATAATAGACAAAAAATTCGGCGCACCAACAGTAACAAAAGACGGTGTAACAGTAGCAAAAGAAGTTGAACTGGAAGATCCGATTGAAAACATGGGTGCACAGATGGTAAAAGAAGTTGCTTCAAAGACTTCTGATATCGCAGGTGACGGAACAACAACAGCAACTGTTCTTGCACAGGCCCTCTTCAGAGAAGGTTTAAAGAACGTAACAGGCGGTGCAAATCCAATGGATTTAAAAAGAGGTATAGATATCGCAGTTGCAGAAATAATCAAAGGTTTAAGAGAATTATCACAGCCAATAAAAGAAAACAAAGAAATAGCACAGGTTGGTTCTATTTCAGCGAATAATGATCCTACAATCGGCAAGTTAATCGCAGACGCAATGGATAAAGTTGGAAAAGACGGCGTAATCACAGTTGAAGAAGCAAAAGGTACGGAAACCAATTTAGACGTAGTAGAAGGAATGCAGTTTGACAGAGGTTACTTATCACCTTACTTCGTAACCAATGCAGACAATATGGAAGCAGAACTCGAAGACCCGTTCATCTTAATCCACGACAAGAAAATCTCCACAATGAAAGATTTACTTCCTATCCTGGAAAAAGTAGCACAACAGGGCAGAAGTTTATTAATCATTGCAGAAGACCTTGAGGGCGAAGCTTTAGCAACCTTAGTTGTAAACAAGTTAAGAGGAACACTTAAGATTGCAGCTATCAAAGCTCCGGGCTTTGGTGACAGAAGAAAAGCAATGCTTGAAGATATCGCCGTCATCACAAACGGAACAGTTATTTCTGAAGAGCAGGGTTACAAACTTGAGAATGCTACAGTTTCATACTTAGGTACAGCAAAGAGAGTTGTTATCGACAAAGACAACACAACAATCGTTGAAGGTGCGGGAAAATCAGAAGACATCAAGAAAAGAATAAGCGAAATAAAGAATCAGATTGAAAAGACAACATCGGATTACGATAAAGAGAAATTACAGGAAAGACTTGCAAAACTTTCAGGCGGCGTAGCAGTATTAAAGATTGGTGCAGCGACAGAAGTTGAAATGAAAGAAAAGAAAGCAAGAGTAGAAGATGCATTACACGCAACCAGAGCAGCAGTAGAAGAAGGTATCGTACCGGGCGGTGGTGTTGCATTCCTGAGAGTATCGGGCAAACTTGATAAATTAACCAACGCAAATCAGGACATTATGTCAGGTATTAAGATTGTAAAAAGA
Organism: Ignavibacteria bacterium; assembly: GCA_049317745.1. Taxonomy (GTDB): domain Bacteria; phylum Bacteroidota; class Ignavibacteria; order Tepidaquicellales; family Tepidaquicellaceae; genus CAIKZJ01. Next base: position 29 of record JBMOHR010000481.1, on the reverse strand, counting down.
GCAATCGAAGAGCCTATCAGACAGATAGT
>JBMOHR010000480.1:0-1986 GCA_049317745.1 Ignavibacteria bacterium | reverse complement strand
CCTACTACATCTGGTATTACTTTGCAGCAATCGGACTTGTGGCAGCAATCTCGCTTTTCATTTACGGAAAAGTGACAACGAAAATAGACAGTAAGAAAACAAGTATTGCATAATTCAGAATTGTGAACATATAATAATTCGCTCTTAAAAGAATGCAGTTACTTGCGCTCTGCCGGTATGAATGACCTGTTTAGAGCCTTCAACTCTTCCGTCATAGTTCAGCGATGCCTGTATGTTCTTGCTTATACTGTAATCAAATATCCCACGCCAGTAATAACTCTTCCCCGCCGGTCTCCCCGATGTCAGTTCATAAGGAAAGTTTGCATCCGCCAGATTTATCAGTACTTCGTCGCGCTCTATCTCAAGCCGCAAACGCCCTACCGACGCAAACGAATATACAAACCGCAGTATCTCCTGATTTATGCTCACGCTCGTTACCTTCACGGGATAAGTGTCATCTGCTTTTGTAAAGTTTAACTGAAATCCGCTTTCTACCTGCGGTATCGGTCTGTAAGCAAGGTCAGTGTTCAGACTGTTCCCTGAAATATTTCTGTTACGAACCGAATTAACAGGTGCAAGATTTCTGTCAGTCTTTACTACGTACTCTACCTGAGTCGTTAAATCACTCGTCAGTCCAAGTCTCCCCTTTATCGATCGCTGTATATTCAGCGAACGTTCATTGCCGCTGCTGTACTGGTTCATTCCTGTCAACTGCTGATACCTGAAACGGAATGAATAAGTCGGGTTGTTTTCAAACAGATAAACATCCTGCTGAAGAAGCTGAGAACCCGCGAGTGTATTCGAATCATTCAGAAATGTGCTTAGCCTCATATAATAAATGTTATCCGTGTTCGGGTCTTTACTTCTTTCATCAACGCGTATGTACGTCTCCGCAGAAAAATTATTATACATATCAGCTATAAAACTCTGCGAACCGGAATACAAATAGCGTGATGGTTTCAGGTTAAAGCGAAGCGATGTTTTTAAATCAACCGTGGGGAAAAACTGGTCAGTCGGAACGTTCAGCTTTATGTAGTTACCGTCAAAGTTTGTAAGCTGAAATTCGTTCTCGTCCTGAATTCCGTTTGCGTTCAGGTCGCCGAGATATATGTAATTTCCCTGACCCACTGGAACAAGCACAAACAACTTCTGTATCTTTGCAGTACGCTCGCTCGTTACCGAATACAGAACATCCGTCGTGATGGCACTGCTTAAAGGCGTAAACCGCAGACGTGAATTTACAAGTACTGATTTATTATTCGTATTCCCCTGCTCAATTGCCGTGCTCGAATAATTTCTGTCACGTATCGAAAAGTCCATATCCGCATATATCCACGAAACCCCCTGATACAAAAGCCCGTACCTCTGTGTGAATGCTTTAGAGAACTGTGAAAGTACACCGTTAGCAGGCATTTCGTCATTTCTGTAACTGAACTCACTAAAGAAGTTAAAATTGTACACATTGTTCAGTGCAAGCCGAGGTCCGATTTCCACGAATGAAAAACTCTCGTAAAGCAAACTGTCCGCAGTCGCAGTCTTCAGTGAAGACTTTCTGTTCTCGTTGTTTAATATTCCCGATATCTCAAAGAAAGTCTGCTTGGTTTCCTCACCAAAGAATTTTTTAAACCCAAGCGATGCAAGCTGCTTAAACCAGTTACCGCTTCTGTTGAAATTTCTGTTGTCGCTGGAAATGTTTTCTGCTGAATACTTAACTATAGGAAGATTCTTCTTGAAGTCTTTCGAACCAGCAGGATTGAAATCTGCTCCGCCGCTGAAACGTGTTGAATTAAAAAAGTCGCCTCTTATAAGCTGCGCAAAACTTCCTGAAAGCTTTAAACTTTTCCCGGGTGCTATCAGCAGGTTTCCGTCTCTGTAGTTTTCAGTCGCAGTCGTGGAATCGAATAAATCGAAGTTACGAGTAAACTCAACTGAGTTAACCCTGTCGAGTGTTGTAAACTTTTTATCAATCATTCTTTCCTTATAAGA
>JBMOHR010000479.1:0-1991 GCA_049317745.1 Ignavibacteria bacterium | reverse complement strand
TCCATTTGGACCATTCGTCTGCACCCACTGAGCCTGACAATTATTCATCAGGAATAATGAATTTAAAATGAAAATAAGAACCAATAAGTAAATTAACTTTTTCATCTCTGTTGATAAAATTATTTTATTAAAACCATTCTTTTTGTTTCTGTAAAGCCATCAGTCACTAGTTTATAGAAATAAACTCCGCTGGTAAGCATACTCCCGTCGAAAGCGGCTTCGTACGTGCCGGGCTTGAGCGATTCGTTCACGAGTGTCTGGACTTCGCGCCCCTGTATATCATAAACAATGAGTTTTACATCTCCCGAATTCACAATTGAGAATTTAATGTTTGTTGTTGGATTAAACGGGTTTGGATAGTTTTGACTAAGTTTAAATTCTGTTGGAGAATTGGAATTTATCTGATGAATGCTTGTAAGGATTGTATCTCCATACTTTATTCCATTTATGTAACATCCAAGCAGAGTTCCTCTGTATGTGTGACCATAAGCTCCTAAAAAACTAAATTCTTCATATTTTGTTATTCCAAAATTTGAATTATAAAATATTGTTCTATAACCTGTTGTTATATTCATACGAAAAGACCTTGTGGTTCCGATAATACCATAAATTGTATCGATGCTGTTACTATTAAATTCTTGGTATGAACAACTATTGGTTGTGCCTGCAAGCATAGCTAAACTATCGATTAATTTTTCTTTGAAATAGTAAGTGCACGAATTTGTTGAGTCGAATGCGTAAATACTTTTTGTTACTGAATCAAACCGCACCCATGTTTTCGTTCCAGAGTAATGAGGATAAGCATTCATTAAATAGTATTTTTTATTATTGAATAAAGAATCCTTTATAACTTGATAACCCACTCTATAATTTCCACTTTGACCTCCTCCCGGATAATGATACTCATATGTATAATAATATATAAACTTGTTCCCAACCTGAAGCGGAAAATTCATTTGAGAATACAAATTATTACTCATTACTGTGAGCATTACTAAGAGAACTAATAGTTTTTTCATAATCTGATGATAAAATTATTTAATGAGTAACATCTTCTTTGTTTCGGAGAAGGTGCCTGTTATGAGTTTGTAAAAATACACGCCGCTGTTAAGTTTCGAACCGTCGAACGATGCCTCATACGTGCCGGGTTTGAGCGATTCGCTTACGAGTGTCTGGACTTCGCGTCCCTGAATATCATAAACAACAAGTTTTACATCCCCCGAATTTACGATTGAATATTTTATGTTTGTTGTTGGATTAAACGGATTCGGATAATTCTGACCTAACAAATATTTTGATGGTGTTTCTGTGCTGATGTTTTGGATTCCAGTTAATTCAGAAAGTGGACGACGCCATATAAAATTATTCCAGGTTCCCGCATACATTAAATTGTTTATTATTAATAATGAACTAACTGTTGGATTAAGATTAAATCCCTGATTACTTTTAACCCAAACACCACCGTTATTAGAAGAAATATACAATCCACTGTCTAATGTACCAGCAAATACATAATTCCCGTTTATGGCAAGTGAAAGTACCCTATTATAATTCATGGAGGTCCATATCCAGTTTGCTCCATAATTTGAAGAATAAAAAATACCATTATTACTTGTCCCTGCAAAAACTTTGTTTTCAAATGCAGCGAGTGAAATTGTACCAACATTTAAAGTTTTAGTAAAAGTGTTTCCATTATTTGAAGAGACATAAACACCTTGATCTGCGCCAGCATAAAGGATATTCCCGAAAGTAGCAAGGGAATATACATCTTGATTAGCCAAACCTGAGCCACTCCAGTTCGCACCGTGGTTAGTAGAGATATGAACAAGGCCCCAATATATAGGTTGTGCAGTATTAGACCCGGCAAAAAGATAGTCTCCAAGCGTTGCGAGAGAATAAATTATATGGTAGTTTAACGCAGTTGAAACCCAGTTATAACCTCCGTTTGTGGATTTATACACGCCACCTTCCCCCAATCCTGCAAAAATATC
>JBMOHR010000478.1:0-1994 GCA_049317745.1 Ignavibacteria bacterium | reverse complement strand
CAGATTCAAGAGCGCCTGAATTCACTGAATACGTAAGACAGTTGCTTCAGGATAAAGCTGAGAAATACGGATTTGATTTATACAGGGACGGGTTAAAAGTTTACACAACACTCGATACACGTTTTCAGAAACATGCAAACGATGCAGTTACAGAACAGCTGAAAGGTTACCAAAAGGCTTTTAACGGAAGCTGGAACTGGAAGAATAACAAAGATATACTTGAAAACAATCTTGACAGGTTTATAAAATATTCAGAGGCTTATAAGAAAGCGACTACTGAAGCAGATAAGAAGAAGATATACGATTCTATGAAGAACAATAAGGTCATCATAGATTCGGTGAAAGTATTAACTACAACAGTACAGGTTGGATTTGTGGTGATGAACCCAAAGACAGGTGAAATTAAGGCGATGGTAGGTTCAAACCCTAATACAAGAACCAAGTACGGATTGAATCACGTTACGCAGGTAAAGAGACAACCGGGTTCATCTTTTAAACCATTTGTTTATGCAGTGGCTGTAAACAACGGTTATTCTCCCGGATATCAGATATCGAACGATCCATTGAGTGTTAATATGGGCGGTAAAATGTGGAGTCCAAAGGGAGGCGGCACTGGTGGTATGGTGTCTATGAGACTTGCGATAGAGAAATCCATAAACGTAGTAGCAGTAAGGACTGCAATGGAACTTGCACCGATTGATAAAGTGATTGAACTTGCACATAAGATGGGAATAAAGTCGGAGTTACCAAACTTCCTTTCATTAGCACTTGGAGTTGGAGAAGTAACACCGCTTGAGATGACGAATGCATACGGAACGTTTGATAACGGAGGAATATGGGTAGAACCGATTGCTATTACAAAGATTGAAGACAGGAACGGAAACGTGATAGAGGAAGTAGTTCCGGAAACACGCGAAGTAATGAGCGAAGAGACAGCATACATAATGACAGACATGATGGAAGGTGTAGTAAACGACGGAACTGCGGCATCGATAAGACAATTCTTTCATAGACCCGCGGCAGGTAAAACAGGAACATCACAGAGTTTTACGGATGCATGGTTTGTTGGCTACACTCCGCAGTTTGTAGCGGGATGCTGGTTGGGTTTTGACGATGCAAGGGTTAAGTTCGGAGGTGCTTACGGGCAGGGCGGAAAAGCGGCAGCCCCAATCTGGGGAAGGTTTATGAAACTGCTGTATTCGGATGAACAGTTTGATTTCCCCGTGGAATATTTCTTAATGCCTGAGGGCGCAGAAGAAATGAATATATGCACGATTTCGGGATTGCTCGCAGGACCAGGATGTCCGGGAGAGATAGAATTAATCAATAAGAAATTAATGCCAAGAAAGTGTACTGCTGTTCACGAGACAAAGGACTCGTTAGCATCGGCGCCATTAGATATAGATTAGAAGAATGGCACAAGAAATGATTAGAGCTGATTTGCATTGAGAGAAGAGATAAGAAATGGAACGCGGATTTTCACGGATTGAGCTGATTTGCAGAGATATTTTCAGGGTTAAAGATAAGAAAGAGAAAGAGCACAGAGCTTTTTTCTAATCTTGTCATTCCAGCACGATCTTAGCTGGAATCCATAGAGATTAAAAATAGAGAAGAGAAAGAGAAAAGATGTCCGCGAATTGATAGAGCGAATCGCAAGCGATTTACGCTAATTAGACGAATTACACAAATTAAAGAAAGAGATTTTTTAGGGTTAGAGACAAGAAAAGATAATAGAGTTTAGAAAAATAAATAATAAAACAAGAAAGGATTAAAGTGGAAAGAACACTTTGCATAATCAAACCGGATGCGGTTAAGAAAAACGTACAGGGATACATAATACAAATGCTGCTTGATGCAGGATTTACAATCCGTGCGATGAAACTCATGCAGTTAACAAAAGAACAGGCACAGAAGTTTTATGAAGTACATAATGAAAGACCGTTTTACAATGATTTAGTTGAATACATGACATCAGGTCCTGTAATTCCTATAGC
>JBMOHR010000477.1:0-1999 GCA_049317745.1 Ignavibacteria bacterium | reverse complement strand
AAGTTACACAGTTCTTTGAAAGATTTTCGCGGTGAGTCGATGTTGTTTACTTACTTATACAAGATGGCAATAAACTATTCACTGAACCATATTAAGAAAAACAAGAATAAAATGACAAGGGAAACTCCGATTGACAATGAATTTACGGATAAGTACTCGGATAAATCAGAGTCGGACAACGAGATGGAAATTACGAGGAAGAATAAATTAATAGCGGATGCAATACTTGTTTTACCCGATCAGCAGAGAGCGGTATTCAATATGAGGTTTTATGATGATATGACGTACGAAGAGATTGCGGCGGTTTTGAATAAATCAGTCGGAGGCTTAAAGGCAAATTACTTTCACGCCTTTAAAAAGATTCAGGCTTTTTTAAAAGAGAAAAAATTAAAAGGTTTCATAGACTAATAATGGAAACAAACAAAAATAACGAGGACCTTCTTTACAGTCTGCCCGATTATATAACGGGTAAGCTGAATGATGAAAGGATTAGACACAACATAGAAGAAGAAATAAGAATCAATGCTGGCTTTAGGGAAGAGTACGAACTGATGAAGGAAACTTATTCATCGATAAAAGACCTTGAGTTCAGCGAACCGCCTGCACATTACTTCACTAATATGGTGCCGCGTATTAATCAGCGAATTGAGAGTAACAGCGGTTTCAGCTTTGCACATATGTTCAGACTGGCAAACTTATTCAAGTATGCCCTGCCGGCAGTTTCAGTGATAGTCCTTATAGTTATTTTTACGTTTTCGAATAAGAGCAGCAAGAACGAAAATATGTTCGTCCATACAGATGACACTATAACAGAAATTATGAGAAACAACAAAGACACTATTAAAACAATCGAAAAGACTATGGAGAGCAATGCAACAGAAGAGAAAGAATTAACGGATAACACAACGGTAAACACATCACATAAGGTAAACAGAGAAAAGAATACAAACCAGACAGTGAAAACCGTTACTGAAAAACCCGTTGCAAATAACATAGAATCATTGTTCGCTGATACAGAACAGACCGAAAACTTTGATGACTACGTTTACGAAACTGACTTCAGCACACTTTCAGGAAAAGAACAGGCTGACTTAATTAATAAATTATCAAACACAAAATTCTAATATAAAATATGAAAACACTTAATCTTTTATTGCTTGTACTGTCACTTATAGTATTCACGAGTACAGGTTCTTACTCACAGAACGACACTTCCCGTTCGGCTGCGAAGGAGAAGTTAAGAAAGATAGTAAAGGAAAAGTTAATGGAGAAGATGAATTTAGATGATGCAACTGCGACAAAATTTATTGAACTATCGGCAGCAAACAGAAAAGAGATGAAGGAACTGAGGAAGAAAGAAAAGGATTTGACAGACTACATTTTCGATAATCCTCAAAGCAGTGATGTTGGTACAAAGATTGAAGACTTGCTCGAAGCAGAGAATAAAATAAATCAGTTGAGGAACGACCACTATGCAAAACTGAAAGCATTCCTGACACCAACACAGATTGCACAGTCGATGGTTTTTCAGAAAGAACTTGTGAAGTTTATGAAGAAGGAAATGAAGCTCGAGAAAAAAGAGAAAGATAAAAAACAGGAAGATGCCAATCGCGAACTGTTCTAAAAAATAACATAATTTAAACATCAATATCTAAAAGCCCCGTCTTCTGCTAAGAGAGGGCTTTTTTTATTTGAAATTGGAAATATGAGAAGCACGAAGATATAAGTATGTTTACCACCAAAATACAAAAACACTAAAAAGGAAATTGAACGCGGATTTGCACGGATGAAACGGATAAGAGCGGATTTAGAGTTTTTTAGGGTTAGAGACAAGATGAGAAAAGATTTTGACACAAATTAACACCAGTTAAGAGATCGAGATTTTTTAGGGTAAGAGATAGATATAAAGTGAATTACCACCAAAACACTAAAACACGAAAGAGCACTTTTTAGGAAGTCCAAATATCATTAAAAAGTGCTGTAATTACTTAAATTTATA
>JBMOHR010000476.1:0-2001 GCA_049317745.1 Ignavibacteria bacterium | reverse complement strand
AGAAGATAATCTTAAACCCGAACATCATCGCAAGTATCATCGTTATTACTGTCCCTATCACAGAGAAGAACCCGTTCACTGCCCAGGAAATACCTACCATTCTGGAGTCGTCGTTCTTCAGCATCGATATTCCCGTCGGGAACGGCATTCCCATAAAGAATGCAAGAGGGGCAAGCATTATAATTGTGATTATAATCCTTAGAATCAGACTTAACGAAACAAACGCTTCGAACATCAGCGGACTTACCAGCCCGACAAACATCGTGTAAATTGCTATTATCAGGAATACTGAATATAGCTTTGTTTTACTTCCGTTTATAAACTTTTCTGAATACTTTGCACCAATTCCTGAGAATATCAGCATAGATGAAATCACAGTCAGCATCGTGTAAACAGGCTGCCCGAGGAACAAAGTAAATTTCTGTATGAGTGCTATCTGTATTGAAATGTATCCTATTCCTATAAAAGCAAAGAACATCAGAAACTTTTTGTCTACTTTAAACTTACGTTCGCCTTTTATGAATATTGCAGGGACGATTAAAAGTAATATCGAAACAAACAGCACCTGAGCCAGCATCGTCAGCAGAGTTATCTGTGCAACGGGTTTTGATTTCAGTGCGAGTATTGCCTTGTCATCCTGTGAGAAAACATCCTTTATAGTACTCCAGGTTACGTCAGAGAATTTATAGTTGTCATCAAAGAAAGGTTTGTCATCAGTTGCCGGAGTCAGCACTGACGGGTCCTTTGCAATTTCGAGTTCTATATTCTTTGAGTTTACTAATCTGCTGTAAATGTTTTCCTGCTGTGTAAGCGGGTCAAATTCTATATCAAGTCCCAACGCACTTGCTTCATTTCTCATACTCATCATATCGAGTAAATCGTATCCGTTCTTCTTATAAATCACTCCTGCAAGGTAACTGTTAGTTACTTCATAATCCGTGGCAGGTCTTCTGAAAACTACAAAATTAAATTCGTCATTCTTTATCCCGAGTTCCTTACCTGCTTCTTTCAAAGTTGTAATCAGCTTCGGTAACTGAGATTCAGGTCTTGAGATGTACAGAGTCCCGCTACCGTCAAGATGTCTTAAATAATCTTTTACTGCTTCCTTCGTCATTATAAAATTTTCTACCATAGACATCGACCCACTTGACACTGCCGATGCGCTGATTGTATGGGCTGAAATTATAACGTCATAAATATCTTTGCTTCTTTTCAGAACCGAACGTGCATCGTCAGTTATAATTTCTACTTTCGGATTATTGTTAATCAGCTGCCCTGTCCAGCCGGCAAGAATATCAGTAATAATTTTATTCAGCAGGCCGTTAATCTCAACACCCGTAACTTTCTTTGCCGCGTGGAACATACTAACAAGTACTTCTCCGCCGCCACCTGAACCAACTATGAACACCTTATCCGCAGAATCTTTCCCGACGAATGCAAGGTTCGAAGCATCGTAAGGTTTCGTAAGCGGAGGCATCTTTCTTACGTTTGGAATGTTAGTAGTTGCGTTTCCTTCGTCAATAATTGCGAGCATCACGTTATAACCGTCAGGTGATGCTTCCTCTTCCTTCATCACATCAATCTTAGAAATCGTATTCCATCCCGAGTACATATTCAAATCAGGTCTCTCGGCAATGTAATTGGCATAAATTTTATTCGGAGTAACTCTAACCCTTAAAATATCATCCTTCTTAATCAGGAATGCAAACACAGAAATCATCAGCACCATCGAAACCAGAAACAAAGTATTGTTCTTCCTTAAACTGAAAACCATCGCAGCAAGAAATCCAAGCGCTGCAACAAACACTATTGTCCCGTTGCCGCCTGCAAAAGGAAGCAGCACAGTAAATGCCAGAACTGAAACTCCTGCACCGACTAAGTCAAAGAAGTAAAGTTTCGACACCTCACCCGAGAACTTCGTAAGCATCACGGAAATAATCAGCCCTGAAAAGAAAAACGGAATAGTAATAAGAATATAGTATATTGGAATTATAACAAACT
>JBMOHR010000475.1:0-2011 GCA_049317745.1 Ignavibacteria bacterium | reverse complement strand
CACTCCTTGGTCTATGATTGGTCTCTCCTTGGTCTCTTATTTACCCCCAAAAGTTACTGACAGAAATGTCAAAATTGGCAGTTTATCTGCCTATGAAAAGTAGTAAATGTCCGGATTTAAAAGATAAGTTTACTGTTTTTGCAGAGGTCTTGTTTAATGTGCCTTCTCTGATGCCAAACTCAAGTGTTTCATTCTTAAGCGAATATTTTAACCCTTTCGTAGTAATTCCCTTTGCGACTGGCATTGCCATAAAAGAAACTGTTTTTCCCGGCACAGACTTAAAACTTACATTATTCTTAACATAAAATATTTCAAATTCCTTATCTATCATTTTTACGTCAAGTATCTTATAATAACGTTTTAATATACTGAAATTATTGAGTGTGTGGTCGGGACGGCTGCTCACTGCTCCAAACACAATCAAGTTGTTAAGGTTGTTTTCAAGTATATAGAATAATGCCTTCTCAAAATCAGTCGTATCCTGCTCTGATATCTTTCTGATTTCAACACCCTTCTTCCTGAAGTAATTTAAGTTAGCCGTAGTTATAGAATCGAGGTCACCAAGAATAATATTAGGAACAATCCCTGACTTGGCAATTCCGTTTGCACCGCCGTCTGCACATATTACATAATCACCGGGCTTGCAGTATTTTTTAATGGATTTTACTGAAGGTAAATCACCGTTTAAGAATAAGATTGTTTTTGGATTAGTCACCTTTTATGATATGATAAATTAAGTGGAGATTAGGGGAGTCGAACCCCTGACCTTTTGAATGCCATTCAAACGCTCTACCAGCTGAGCTAAATCCCCAGATGAATACAAAAATAGCTTATTGCAAATGCAAAGACAAGGAAGATTGGAAAATCCTTCCTTGCCATTCATTTTAATTAACAGCCCTTACTGGAAAATTCCCCTCTGCATTCGCCGATAGCCACGCCATCGCAGTCATCAGGAATGAATTATTTGTAATGTCGTCCTTATAAACTCTTTCCACAAAATCCATATTCGTGTGATAAATCCTGTTATAATCCAGCGGGTCCTGTATAAAGGCAAAACCTGAAAGCCCTGCATCACTGAATGCTTCCTGGTCTGAGTTCTTCACTTTCATCATACATACTGTCTGAAACTTTCCGTCACCGATTATCTTCATCCATTCTTTGAATACTTCTGCCGCACCTGTGTTTTCTTCTGCATAAATTCCCCTGTACCTGCCCGCTCCGAAGTCCATGTTGAAATATGAATACAGCTTTTCATTTCCCTTTATAAAATGTTTCTCTATGTGTGCCTTCGAACCAATCAGCCCTTCTTCTTCCGCTCCCCATATTCCAATCCTGATTGTCCTCTTCGGCTGAAGCCCGAGTGACTTTATTAATCTTAACACTTCCATGCAGTTCACAACACTCGCAGCATTGTCAGTTGCACCTGTTGCAAAAGAATACGAATCAAGATGCGCACCTACCATCACTACTTCATCCTTTAATTCTGTTCCCGGTATTTCTGCAATAACGTTGAATCCCTTCTCCACTCCGTAATTCCCTACTTCAATGTTTGCTTCCATCGTTACTGGAGTTCCGCTGTCAAGAATTCTTACTATGTTATTGTACTGCTCCATCGAAATTGATATCTGCGGAAGCGATTCAGGAATGTTCGGGTCACCCGCATAAGCACTCAGATAATCAACTGCATCTTTCGGCGCAACCGACGGAGAGTTTGCCCATACCTGATTCAACCCGTAGTATCTGTAGCCCGGATCAATCAAAAGCACTGCACCCTCTTTCTGACAAAACTCCACTTTCTTCGAAAGGAATGTGAAATATTCTTTATACGAAGCATTGGTCTTCTCTTCTTCTTCCTTCGCAAGCTTCTTCTGCTCGGCATCAGGTATCTTATACCCCTCCAGCACTTTCAGAGAATCGTCCGTAAACCTGTTCACGAATGAACCGTAGAAAGGTCTGAACATAAACATATCCGTAAGCAGAACAATCTTCCCCTGCAACTTTCCCTTATACT
>JBMOHR010000474.1:0-2018 GCA_049317745.1 Ignavibacteria bacterium | reverse complement strand
ATCATCACGTCGACCATATATTCGGACTCGATGATTTACGCCAGATTAATCAGAGACATAAGAAGTTTGTGGATGTTTACGGCAATCCGCCGACTCTTGATGAAATAAAACAAACATTCAGGTATGCACTCGATGAGAAATTAATAAAGTATATGGCAGTGCCGCTTATGCATTTCAACTATCTTGAGAATAAGGAATTTGAAACACACGGTGTGAAGATAATGCCGATTGAAGTAATGCACGGGAAGATTAAAATATTCGGTTACAGGATAGGGAACTTTGCTTATATAACTGATGCCAGTTTCATTCCCGATGCAGAAATGGAAAAGCTTCAGGGGCTTGATGTGCTTATACTTAACTCGTTAAGACATTCTCCGCATCCTACTCATTTCAGTCTGAAGGAGGCGACAGATATTGCATTACAGTTAAAGCCAAAGAAAGCATATTTTACGCACATTACACATGATTTAAACAACGACGAAACTAACGCAACCTTGCCTGAGAACATTCAGCTTGCGTACGACGGACTCGAATTTACAATAGATTAACGAATATGAAAAATACACTGTACAAAGCACTTCACGAAAGCAGTACTATTCTTAAAGAATATTTTCAGAAAGACTTTTTAATTGAAAGCAAAGACATTGTTTCAAACCTTGTTACTGAAGTTGATAAACGTTCGGAAGCAAAGATAATTGAAATCATAAGGAATGAATTTCCAGACCATAATATACTTTCGGAAGAAATCGGGGCACTAAATACTGCGTCCGACGTAAAATGGATTATTGACCCTATAGACGGAACGATTAATTATGCACACGGAATACCTATCTGCTGTATATCAATCGGAGTTGAAGTTGCGGGTGAAATAGTTATGGGCGGTATTTACAATCCATTCGGGAACGAACTATTCTTTGCAGAAAAAGGTAAAGGTTCTTTCCTTAACGACAAGAAGATAAAGGTATCGGCTGAAACATCTTTCGCTAAATCTCTGCTCGTAACAGGATTCCCGTATAATACGAGCAACAATCCGAATAAACCCGTTGAGGTTTTTGCTGCAATAGTCAATAAAGATATACCTGTAAGAAGACTTGGTTCTGCAGCACTGGATATTTGCTGGACTGCCTGCGGCAGGTTCGACGGTTTCTGGGAATATAATCTAAACGCCTGGGACGTTGCTGCGGGTTACATAATATTAACTGAGGCAGGCGGGATAGTAACAGACTTTAACGGAGACAAATATTCAGTATATAATAAAGAAATACTTGCATCAAACGGAAAGATACATAATGACATACTTGAAGTCATAAAATCAGTGAAATAGTAAAAAGGGGTTCATTTTTATACCTTCCAAATAAGCATTTTATAAATGCCATAATCAGCATTATGCTTTGATTTGAGCAAGTTATCAGGGAGTTGATACTAAGATAGTACCAAGTAAGTTGTATTTCTGGTGGATTAGATGTGGGTTAGTAGTGGATTAGATGTGTATTGGGTCAGTCTAAGAAGCTGTAATAACAGCATTTGAGCATTTTCATTTCCTCATAATGAAAACCGACGATATTAGCATCATCCATTATGTATGATTGATTATACATTGTAATGGTTAAACAAGTGGTTGCTGAAAAAAGTTCCCGGAAAATGAAATATAATTAAAATAATTTTAGTGTGAATAGTTTACCATCATTGATCGTGAATCACATTAAAATAATATGCAATCCTCCGCCGCGGCGGATCTTTGATTACGGGATTGTGTTTGTGGGGCTATTCTTAACTACTGATATATAATCCCTAACGGGATTTATCTTTACATTTAAAGGATGAGTTCCAAAGTTATTTTTTAAAACATATCGTACCTGATGTAGTGATGGTTTATATATCATTTTATCAGATCTAATCAAAAGATATAATAGTTTTAATGTTGATATAGTTTACAAATGTTCTATTAAAGATTATACTCCCCAGGCATTCAATTTGGACTTGCTAAAAGGGATTAATAATGATATATTTATTCGATA
>JBMOHR010000473.1:0-2019 GCA_049317745.1 Ignavibacteria bacterium | reverse complement strand
CGTTATTGTAGAAATAATATATTCTGCTGTGTTCAAGGAATCTTCCAACAACACTTATAACTCTTATGTTCTCACTGATTCCTTTAATGCCCGGGCGGAGTCTGCAGATTCCGCGTACAATTAAATCAATCTTTACACCTGCGTTTGACGCCTGGAAAAGTTTAAAGATAAATTTATCATCTACGAGTGAATTAGCTTTTATAATAATGTGTCCGTTACCGTTAGCTTTGTGACTTTCAATTTCTGCATCGATAAAACCAATCAGAGACTTTCTCATCGTATAAGGTGCAACAAGAAACTTATTGTAAGTTTTCTGTTTTGAATGTCCTGTCAGATAGTTGAATAAGTCTGATGCATCCTTGCAGAAATCTTCATTGCAGGTAAAAAGTCCAAAGTCAGTATAGATTCTTGAAGTTACAGGATTATAGTTGCCTGTACTTAAATGCAGATACCTTGTCATCTTACCCGATTCTTTTCTGACTACGAGCAAAAGTTTGCAGTGAGTCTTTAACCCCGATATTCCGTACACGACGTGTACTCCTGCGTTCTCAAGTTTCTTTGCCCAGATAATATTGTTCTCTTCATCGAACCTTGCTTTAAGTTCAACGACTGCAGTTACCTGCTTACCGTTTTCCGCAGCGTGAATCAGTGATTTAATTATAGGAGAATCACCGCTGGTTCTGTAGAGAATCATCTTTATTGCATAGACGTTCTTATCCTCTGCTGCCTGTGCGATAAACTCGGTTACAGAAGAGAAGGAATAGAACGGATGGTGCAGCAGAATGTCGCGTTTCCTGATTGCCTTAAAGAAATCATCTTCTTCGAGGAAGAACGACGAAATGCGGGGCATATAACCTTCGTCTTTTATTGCACGTTTATCAATTCTGTACAAATACAATAAATCGCCAAGGTTGATAGGACCGTCAACTTTATATATTTCTATGTCATCGAGTTCGAGGTCATCTATAAGAAAGTTCAGAATCTTATCAGGAATCTTTTCTTCCACTTCAAGGCGGACGATGACTCCGAGCCTTCTTTTCTTAACTTCTTCTTCGATGAGTGTAAGCAAATCGCCAGCTTCTTCCTCTTCGAGTTCAAGGTCGGCATTTCTTGTTATACGGAAAGCATAGCAATCTGTGATTTCCATTCCCTGGAATAACTTACTTGCATTAGCTTCTATAACATCTTCGAGCAGAATATACTGATTGCTGTTTTCCTTACCTATCGGAAGGAATCTTGAAAAGTTTCCCGGTATCTGAAGGACAGAGACTTTGTCTTCCCTGACTTCTGTATCGGGGTCATCAAGTACTATTGCGAATGCAAGTGTCCTGTTGACCAAATTAGGAAACGGATGAACGTTGTCCATCGCTATTGGAGTAAGGACGGGATAAATCTCATTATCGAAATACTTATCGAGTCTTGCCTTTTCATCTTCATCGAGTTCACTGTACTTATAGAACCTGATATTGTTCTCTTCCAGTTTAGGTACTATCTCTTCATTAAAAATCCGGTACGCTTCCTTAACCTGCGGGCAGAGTTCCTGGAATATAAATTCCCTCTGTTCCTGGGCAGTAAGTCCGTCGGAAGTAGATTCGTTTACATCGCTGAACACCTGTCTTTTCAGACCTGACACACGAATCATAAAGAATTCATCAAGGTTCGTACTGAAGATTGAAAGGAATTTTACCCTTTCGAGTAAAGGCTGGGTTTTATCTCCAGCCTCTTCCAGTACCCGCTTGTTAAACTCTATCCAGCTTAGTTCCCTGCTGAACAGATATTCAGACCTTATTTTATTCTTGTTCTTCAATAATTAGTTATCTTAAAATCAATCTTATCACCTTCTTTAACTCCAAACTTATCCGAGAATCCTGCAATCGTTTCTACTACGTACATAGATTTCTTATCTGAAGGCAGAGACTTTTCTGAAAATGGTGTTGTGCTTTTATGTATCTTTACAATCTCTTTATTCTCATTCACAAACATAATATCGAGTGAAAGTACGGTGTTCTTCATCCAGAA
>JBMOHR010000472.1:0-2023 GCA_049317745.1 Ignavibacteria bacterium | reverse complement strand
AAGAAATTCCGTGCAGACTTTGAAGCACGCGTTTCAAAAGATGATGTTGAAGTCCCTGTTATGAACAAAGTACATTCAATGAGATAATATGAACGAACTGAGAAATCTAATAAAGGAATTATCAAAAGTTGGTATTAAATATGTCGTCTGCGGAGGAGTTGCATGTGTTTTACATGGGGTTGAACGTACAACTTATGATTTAGATTTATCCGTTGATTTATCTGAAGATAATTTATTAAAACTAATTGAGTTAAGTAAAAGATTTAATCTTCAGCCAAGAATTCCTGAACCAGTTGAGGATTTGTTGAATCCTGAGAAAAGAAAACAATGGGTTGAACATAAGAATGCACTGGTCTATACTTTTGTAGGTAAGGATAGTGCTATACAAATGGATATATTTCTTTCGTATCCAATTACTTATACTGAATTAATGAAAAACGCAGAGATAATAAATATTGATGATTATAAAATTTATATTAGTTCAATTAATGATTTACTCATTGCTAAAGAGCAAATCGCAGAGCCAAGGGATAAAGATACAATTGATATTAAAGAATTAAAAAAGATTTTAAGTGAAAAGGATAAATAAAGACGGCAAACAAGTACATCAGGATTTTGATGGTCATCTTGAGAAACCCGTTATGAAAATGACGGTAGAAGAAAAACTTGACTATATATGGATGGCAATGGAGTTTCATTATTCCATCAGAAATGCAGTTAATCTTGGAAAAGTAAAAGACGTAGAACCGGAATTATACAAAAAAGCCCTCAGTTAGAGGGCTTTTTTGTATCTGTAAAGTATTACAAAATATACTACCAGTTCAAAAGTTTTAAATCTTTTATATGTTTAAAGTGTGAATCTGATGTCACTAATGGAATATTGTGTTGCATAGATAATGCGGCAATCCAAATATCATTTTCAGGAATAGGTGTACCAGCTAATTTTAGTTTTGATTTAATATTACCATAATATTTACTGGTTTCAAAATTACATTCCAAACACTCACAACTGTTAAAATACTGTTCAAGTTTTTCTATATTTGATTTTACATTCTTAGAGTTATATGCCCCATAAAACAGTTCTCCAAAAACTATGGTTGGAATGTAAATCAAATCGGACAATACAGTATTGTCAACAACGCTTTTGTCTCCACCAAAGAACTTTATGACAACATTGGTATCTAATATTACATTACCACTCATTTTTGTCAATGTTTTCGCATCCTTCATTGATTGAAGACTGCATAATCTTCAAATCAGATTTTGGGATTTTACCAACAAACTTTAATAAGTCTTTGCCGGTATTCCTTTTTGCTGGTTTTATAGACTTAATAAACTCCAGGAGTTTAAATTGCTGTTCTTTGTTAAAACTTTTAATAGTTTCTAATATTTGATTATGTGTGCTCATTGTATTATTTATATAAATATAACAATTTTTACTTAAAATAAGTACAAATACAATTTTCTTACTTCGTTCCCAGCAATACCTTCACTGTTATTTCTTCTGTTCCTCTTTTCACAACTACTTCCACTTCCTGTCCGGGTTTATAATTACCGAGCGCCGCTGTGTAGTCGTACAGATTGTTTATTACGGCATCTCCGAATTTTATCATTATATCTGCTGCAAGTATTCCTGCCTTCTCTGCCGGACTTCCTGCCTGTACGCCTGATATCTTGTATCCTGCATCGGTGTAACTGAAATCAGGAACAGTTCCTACATATACTCTTACTGATTTTCTCTCTCCTTTATTATCATCCTGCTTTGCTGCTACCTTTGTAAATTCGGGCTTGACGGCTCTTGTACCTAAATCCATAGTCATTTCATAAACCAGTTTTAGAACTTTTACTTCTCCTTCGGTATTTATCTTGTCGTATGTATCTGAAGGTTTGTGGTAATCTGAATGCAAATCTGTGAAGAACATCAGCACAGGCAAATCTTTTCCGTAGAATGATGAATGGTCAGACGGACCGAATCCGTCAGGACTGTATGATGCTTTGAAGTTGTATGTCTTGTTCAGTGCTT
>JBMOHR010000471.1:0-2026 GCA_049317745.1 Ignavibacteria bacterium | reverse complement strand
CAGCTTGGTAAATTCGGTAAAATAGAAATCATAGATAAAGTAAAATGAAGGATATAAACAAAAGTTCGGGTGATGTAGAAAAGATAGAAGAGTTAAGTTCGAAGTATAAAATACTTAATTCTGAAGTTGAGAAAATAATTGTCGGGCAAAAGAGTGTCCTGAAAGACATTATTATTACAATCCTTTCCAGAGGACATTGTTTGCTCATAGGTGTCCCGGGTCTGGCTAAAACATTAATCGTGAAAACTTTTTCCGAAGCACTGGATTTAAGGTTCAGCAGAATACAGTTTACACCTGACTTAATGCCGTCGGATATTGTAGGTACTGAAATATTTGATGATGATGGTAAAGACGGGAAAAAGTTTAAATTCATTAAGGGACCTGTCTTTGCCAATATGATTCTGGCTGATGAAATTAACAGGACACCGCCAAAAACTCAATCTGCACTGCTTGAAGCGATGCAGGAACATAAAGTTACTGCCGGCGGAGTTTCTTATTCTCTCGATGAACCGTTCTTCGTTCTTGCAACACAGAATCCGATAGAGCAGGAAGGTACTTATCCTTTGCCCGAAGCACAACTTGACAGGTTTATGTTTAATATATGGTTAGGGTATCCGAGTGAAGCAGATGAGATTGAAATAGTAAAACGAACAACCGGTTTTACAACTAACGAAATTAAACCTGTTTTTAATAAAGAAGAGATTATTGAGTTTCAGAATTTAGTGAGAAAAGTACCTGTATCCGACGAGGTTATGAAATTCGGAGTTGAAATAGTTAATAAGACAAGACCTGAATCTGCATCGTCGCCTAAGTTTGTTAAAGACTACGTAAGATGGG
The DNA here is from genome assembly GCA_049317745.1 of Ignavibacteria bacterium. Classification (GTDB taxonomy): domain Bacteria; phylum Bacteroidota; class Ignavibacteria; order Tepidaquicellales; family Tepidaquicellaceae; genus CAIKZJ01. The sequence goes on along the minus strand of JBMOHR010000471.1, from coordinate 1,189 downwards.
GAGCGGGACCAAGAGCATCCCAGTATTTAATCCTGGCTTCGAAAGCTCTGGCAGCAATTGAAGGAAGGTACACTCCGTCTAAAGAAGATATTATCACTGTTTCAGAATCCGTTTTAAGGCATAGATTAATACTTAACTTTAATGCAGAGGCAGACAGCGTAAATGTTAATGATTTAGTAAAGAGGCTGTTTGAGAAGTAACGGGTTATACAGGAATTGTTGAAGCCAATTATTCTTGTTTAGGTAAAATTATATTATTATTTTAGATATATAAACAATAAATAAATTATTATGTGTGGAATAGTAGGGTATATAGGCAAAAGGAATTCGTTGCCGGTAATCATTGAGGGACTCAGAAGACTGGAATACAGGGGATATGATTCAGCCGGGGTTTCGATAGTTAACAGTGAAGCAAAAGTACTGAATTATAAGAAGGCCGGCAGAGTCGGCGAAATGAATGACAATATTGATAAGGACATATTTCAGGGTTCAATCGGAATTGGTCATACACGCTGGGCTACACACGGTGTTCCGAATGACGTAAATGCTCATCCTCATTTTGATATGGATGATAATATAGTAATCGTTCATAATGGTATAATTGAAAATTATAAACATATAAAAACCAAGTTAATTGATGAAGGTTTCAGGTTCACCTCAGATACTGATACGGAAGTCCTGGCAAACCTCATTAATTATTATTTCAGACAGACAAATGATTTTGAGAAATCAGTAAGACTTGCGCTCAATGAAGTTGAGGGTACTTATGGACTTGCCTGTTTATGTGCTAAAGAACCCGATAAGATAATAGTTGCAAGAAACGGAAGCCCGTTATTGCTTGGAGTAGGACTGGAGGAAACCATTGTCTCATCCGATGCTTCTGCTGTTATCAATTATACAAAGAATGTTGTGTATCTGGAAGACGGAGATATGGCAATTCTGACAAAAAATGGTTTTAAGATGAAAACTATTCATGATGTTAAGATTTTCAGAGAAGCACATAAGATTGATTTTCTTCTGGAAGAAATTGAGAAATCCGGGTTTGACCATTTTATGCTGAAGGAAATATGCGAACAGCCTGATACGATTCAGAATACTTACAGAGGCAGAATTAATTTCGATACAGGTATTGCAAAATTAGGCGGACTCGATTCTGTTTTCGATAAGATGTTAAAGGCAAAGAGGTTTAT
>JBMOHR010000470.1:0-2030 GCA_049317745.1 Ignavibacteria bacterium | reverse complement strand
ATGTCCTGCGAAGGCACGTCTATGGCAAGTGTGCGAAGACTTGTCTTCACCATCTTATCAAGTATAGGAATAAGTATTATTAATCCCGGACCTTTAATCTGTGAAAACTTTCCAAGTCTGAAAATCAGTCCGCGTTCGTATTCGTTCAGTACTCTGAACATTCGAAGGAACATTATGAAGAATATTAAACCAAAGAATAGAATAAAAATTGTTAATACCGAGTAAACAGCTCCCATTGTAATTTCTCCTTTTTGTTTAGTTTAGGTAATGTTGCAATAATTATTTTTAAAATCAATCAATTTATTAATGATAGGTTCAGAAACATCAAACTGCATAAGCTCGAGTCTGAACTTTGCAATGTTAGGAATACTGTGAAAGTATCCGCTGTAATGCTTGCGGAATTCACGCACGCCCAGTTTCTCGCCCTTCAGCGCTACTGCAAGTTGCAGATGCTCTACGCAAGTGTCAATCCTTTCCTCGAAACCCGGCAGTGGTTCGTGCACTCCGTGTTCCAGAAAATATTTCGTCTGTCTGAAAATCCACGGGTTCGAAATCGCTCCTTGCCCAATCATCACTGCGTCGGGCTGAAAGTTTTCGAACACAAACTTCACATCTTCGGGAGTTTTTATATTCCCGTTTAAAACTATTGGTATCTGAACTCCCGAATCTTTCACTCTCTTTACCCATTCCCAGTCGGCATCGCCTTTGTTTCCCTGACCGCGTACACGGCAGTGAACAGTCAATGCCTGTATGCCGATGTCTACCATCATCTTTGCAACGTCAACAATTACTATGTTATCCCTGTCCCATCCAAGGCGCGTTTTCAGCGTCACTGGTTTCGAAACATTCTTAACAACCGATTCCGCAAGCAATTTCATCCTTGGCAAATCCTTCAGAAGTCCTGCACCCGCACCGCGCAACGCCACATCCTTCACCCAGCACCCGCAGTTGATATCAATAAAATCAGGATTAGCATCCTCGGAAATTTTTGCTGCATCAATCATCACATCAACAGCACCGCCAAAGATTTGAATACCAATAGGTCTTTCCTCAGCGTAGTAAAATAGTTTTGCCTTTGCCTTAGTCGCATCGCGAATCAGTGCCTCCGACGAAATAAACTCCGTGTAAAGAATATCCGCTCCAAGCCGTTTTGAAATAAACCTGAATGGCGGTTCTGTCACATCCTCCATCGGAGCAAGTGCAAGTGCCTTCGTAAATATTTTCTGAAAATCGTTCATCGTGTACAATATATTTAATATGAAATCTTTTTGAAGTGCAGAAAGAGTTTTTGTAAATATAAAATAGATATTATCTAATAAAATACTTATCATAAACTATCAATTTATCAAAATACAGTATATCAGTGGAAATCAGTCATAATCATGAAACATCAGAATGAGTTTTTCTCCCTTTTTTCATGAACCATAATTTAGCGAAATAATGTCTAAATTTAAAAGGTAACACTCAAGACCTTTACTCCCGCCCTAAAAAGGTACAAAAATCGCAGGATACGCCCACGACACACTCCAAATACATTCAAAATACACTTTCTTAATGTATCCTTGCAATTTGCCTTATGTGAAAACGATATTAAAACAAGGTTTGCAGAAGTTCTCAGGCAGTTTTAATGGGTTATATTATAGGCATATAGGAGAGTTGCGCATGATAATCGCATGGTAATCGCATGGTAATCGCATGATTATGGGATGTTAACGGTCTAAGATACTGTTATTTAAGGAATAACAGCCATAGAAAAAGTGATTTTCTTTACAGTTTATAAAATCACACGAATTATTTGTCAAGGATTTCATATCTGTAATACTTCAATTTATAAAATAAGTTTCGCAAATAATTACTAAACAAATTTATCAAATATTATAATAATTGTCAACATCAAACACTTTAAAAGTGCAAAGAAAATGTTGTAACAAAACCCTAAATAAGTCTTTACTGGTAAACACATTATTACAATTTATGAATTTAATATCAAAGATTTTATCCCTACATTACGCCATCACAATTAATTAAAC
>JBMOHR010000469.1:0-2033 GCA_049317745.1 Ignavibacteria bacterium | reverse complement strand
GAACGACAAGAAGAACTTCTTTACTTTCCTTTCAATCCTCAAATTTAATTTATAGTTATCCACTTTTTATATTATATTTATCAGGACTTTAAATTATACCACCATAAATGAACCTATACCTTTAATTAATAGTATAGTAATATTCTAAAGTGTGTTGCAGTATTACCAAATTATTCGTATAATTATTTATAATTTATACGCATAATTTGAGAAATTAGGATTTACTTTCAGAAACTAAATACAATTAATAAACTATTTAAATGAGAGTCTTTGCATTTACGCTAGATATCGACTGGGCGACAGAGGAGGTTATCTACGAAATAACTAAAATATTTTCCGAACACAAAATAAAGTGTACACTGTTTTGTACTCATAAATCAGATGTTCTGTCCAATATTGATGCGAAGTTATTCGAGATTGCCTTACACCCTAATTATAATTCTATTTTTGGAAACAAACCGGAAAGCATTCATAATACTTTTGATAAATTACATTCCATTTTCCCTCAGGCAAGGGGCGTAAGAGCACACTCAGGCACACAAAGTTCGGTATTGAGCGAATTTTATGTATCAAGAGGTATTAAATACGAATCGAATATTATATCTCCTTATTGTTCACATCTGAAACCTTTTAAATTATGGAATGGATTATACAGAATCCCATTTAACTGGGAAGATGATGTTCACTATTTATACGGCCATTCTTTTAAGAATTGCAAAATGAATTTATCTAATAGATATCTCATTTTTAATTTTCACCCGATACACATTTATTTGAACACTGAAAATGAAGAGAGATATAAAAGCGCAAAAGAGTTTTACCATTATACCAGCAAATTAAAACCATTTATTAATACCTCGGAAATCAAAGGAACAAAGGATTTATTATTAGACCTGATGATGTATGTTAAGAGGAATAATATAAAGGCTTATAAATTATCCGAAATAATAAAACATTATTAAAATGATAAATAGTAAAACCATCAATGATTGTTTAAAGCTTAATTTTAAAAACAAAGTAGAATTCGGATATTTAGATTTAATCGACAGTAAAAAGAATAATGTATTATCGTTTATTTATCAGGAAGAATTTATCAATAAGCTGAACAGTAATAAACGAATTCGCGGTGTTTTTGTTAATAAATCCCTTGCAGGAAAAATTAAATCAAAAGATATCATAAAGATTGTATGCGATGATGCCAGATATTGTTTTTTCTCACTTTATAATTATCTGGCGAAGAGAAATTATGTGAAGTTTAAAAGCAGGATTGATAAAACAGCGAAAGTAGATAAACGTGCTGTTATCTCAGGTCATAATGTTGTAATAGGTAAAAATGTAGTCATTGAGCCCAATGTTATAATCTATCCTGATGTTTATATTGGGAATAATTGTATGATAAAGGCAGGTGCTGCTCTTGGTTGCGATGGCTATGAATTGAAACGAACTAAACATGCAATGCTGTCTGTGATTCATGATGGGAGATTAATAATAAAAGATAATGTATACGTTGGAAATAACACTACAATCTATAAAGGTTTTTCATTACAGGACACTATAATCGGAGAGAATTCAAAAATTGATAACCTTGTTTATATAGCACATTCTGTCGTAATTGGCAATGGATGCTTTGTAGTTGGGAATTCAATGATTAGTGGAAGCACAACTATCGGTGATAATGTGTGGGTAGGACCTGGAGCTATTATTTCAAATAAAGTATCAATTCAAAAGGGTGCTCAGATTACAGTAGGTGCAATTGTCACTAAGAATGTAGATGAGAATAATCAGGTTAGTGGTAATTTTGCTATCGACCATAAGAAATTTATTAAATTCATCAAATCAATCAGATAGAATAATACAACATTTCTGAATTATGCTGAAATATAATTTAATCCCACAAAGTTTTTATCTGAAGTATGACTGAAAAAGGAATATATATTTTCAAATCTATTCATTGTGATTGCTTTAATCACATAGCTATATCTTCAGACTCATCTGAGCAAAGGAGTTCGGAGTTTCGAATATCTTTACTGATA
>JBMOHR010000468.1:0-2035 GCA_049317745.1 Ignavibacteria bacterium | reverse complement strand
CCTTCTAATTCCTTTGGGATATTACCTTCACCTGCTACCACAAGATAATGGTCGTCCAATTCATACTTTACCTTGTCAAAAGCATTCATTAAAACATCAAGCCCCTTGTATTTTGATATCCTGCCAAAAAACAGTACATATTTCTCGGGCAGTTTAATTTTCTTGGGAACGAATGAATTATATACATCGAATACTCCTGAATATACATTATCAACGGTATTATCATCTACTTCAAAATGTTTAATAAACTCTTTTTTCAAATGATAATAATGCTGGACGTGATGGATATTAAATTTCGTATATATTTTATTAAGTAGATCACCCGAATAATTTTCTTCACCGGAATGAGATTTATAATCGTGTAATGTCCATACCCTTTTATTAGCTTTCAGGTGTTTTAATAAATACAAAAGGAAACCGGAAGTCCCGTTAAAATGAATTATATCATAATTCTCATCATTTATGAACTTTGAAGACTCTTTTATTATTTTATAGTTTAAAAGTCCTTCCTTTTTGTGAATAAATTTTCTACTTGGTGTTTTTAAGAAACGAAACTTAAATGACTCACCTATGTAACTCACAATTTCTTTTGGCAAATACTTTTTAACTTCATTTTCGTCAATGGTTAAACCGTTCGGTAAACTGCGTATATCAATGTCTAATATACCCTGTTTAAATTTATCACCGCTTACAACATACATTACTGTTAAGTCTGTTTTTTCTCCCAAGTGTTTTGAAAGTGACAGAACATTATCAGGATTTCCAAATGCAATAATTAATACTTTCATTACCAGTTTATCCCTCTGTAGTTTTTAAATTTTTTGAGTTCATTCGAATATACTAAATCATAAATTATCTTATCAGACTTAGAAGCCTTAAGCAACTTTACAAGTTTAGGATTATTCGCATTTATTATTATTATTTCTGAATCAGTAATAAATTTCTTTATATCAAGGTATAATAAATTAGATATGTGGGGTAATTTATTCATAATAAAGTCCTTATTTGCACCTATGATGTTTGACATGTTAACATTTTCATCATACACATTGACCGTATACCCTTTTCCGATTAGTCTCTCAACGACATCCAGAATAGGACTTTCCCTCAAATCATCCGTCCCCTCTTTAAAACTAATCCCGAGTACACCTATTTTTTTCTTACCTGAGTTAATCAGCTCATCAAATAAATACTTCTTTTGCAGATAATTAGATCTTTCAATATTACTTATAATTGGTATTTCCAGATAATGGTCATGAGCGATTGTATTGAGTGCTTTCAGATCTTTAGGCAAACATGACCCTCCATACGCAAACCCGGGTCTCAAATATGCTTTTGAGATATTTAATTTATCATCCAGAGCAAAGAGTGTCATCAATTCAACAGAATCTACACCAAGTTTTTTGCATACATTTCCTATTTCATTGGCAAAGGATATTTTCAGGGCATGAAAAGTATTGTTAACAAATTTAAGCATTTCAGCCAAACCAACACTTACCTGAGCAACTGGTGCTTCTATCTTTTTGTAAACTTTTCTTATCTCTTTTAAACCTTTTTCAGAATCAGAAGCAACTACTGTGATACTTGGGTTAAAGTAATCATCAACAGCATTTCCTTCCCTCAGGAACTCAGGATTAGAGACCACACAAAAATCAATTTTATTTTTCTTAGAACTGATTTTCTCAATAATCTGAGATACTTCATTATTTGTTCCGGGTATAACTGTACTTCTAATTACTATTGTATGAAATTTCTCTTTCCCTATAAGTCCTTCAGCAATTTCTTTAGAAACACTTTTGATATAATTCATATTCAAATGTCCTGATACAGAATTTGGAGTGCCAACACATATAAAAGATACATCACTTTCTTTCACTGCTTTTTTATAATCAGTTGTCGCACTTATTCTTTTAGACTCATATCCTGATTTAATTAGCTGGCCAATACTTTTCTCAACAATTGTAGGTTTTCCTGTATTTATTAACTTCACTTTTGTTTCGCTTACATCAACACCAATTATCTTATGTCCCATTTT
>JBMOHR010000467.1:0-2037 GCA_049317745.1 Ignavibacteria bacterium | reverse complement strand
TGAATGATTTTATAGTCTAAAAATAGTATTTTACTGAACCATTTAGAAATCACGAATTATTCGGTATATATTTTAATACTCATTTATTAATTAGTCATAAAAATACTTAAAATCAAAATCATATTGTAATGAAAAATAAATCTGTAACTGATAAGAAAAAACTGGCACTACTAGAAGTATTTGAGAATTCACATCCGCGCAGGAATTATGAAATAATTCATCAGACGGATGAGTTCACATCAGTCTGTCCGAAAACAGGTCAGCCTGATTTCGGAACGATTATAATTTCATACATAGCCGATAAAAAATGTGTTGAACTTAAGTCACTGAAGTTTTATCTGCAGTCTTTCAGGAATGAAGGTATTTTTTACGAAAATGTTACAAACCGTATACTCGATGACCTCGTGTATATGCTAAATCCAAGGTGGATGGAAGTGAAAGGGATATATTCCAGACGCGGCGGACTTTTCTCAACTGTTATAGCCACACACGGAAAGAAGAAACAATAATTGAATAAAATGTTTATACCCAAGCTCTGGACTACCTTTAAGGAAGGTTACACAAAGGAAAAGTTCTTTGCTGATTTATCTGCTGGTGTAATAGTCGGGATTGTTGCTTTGCCTCTGGCAATCGCATTTGCTATTGCTTCGGGTGTAAAACCAGAAGCGGGATTATATACAGCTATCATCGCAGGCCTTATTGTTTCCGTTCTTGGCGGAAGTCGTGTACAGATTGCAGGACCTACAGGTGCATTTATCGTAATCATATACGGCATAGTTCAGAAATACGGAGTTGACGGACTTATGATAGCAACTATCATGGCGGGTGTTATACTTATTCTGATGGGGGTTGCAAGACTTGGTACATTATTAAAATTTATTCCTTATCCCCTTATAGTCGGGTTCACAAGCGGAGTTGCCGTAATTATTTTCACATCACAGATAAAGGATATATTCGGTTTGCAGATAGCAGATTTGCCTCCTGATTTTATTTCAAAGTGGATAGTTTATTTCCAGAACTTTTCTGCTATTAATTACAATGCACTGTTTGTCGGAGGTCTTTCGCTTGTAATATTACTCTTCTGGCCGCGAATATCACACAAGATACCGGCACCTTTAGTCGTTATAATAGTTGTTACAATAATTGTACAGGTTTTAGATATAAAAGTTGATACTATTCAAAGCAGGTTTGGTGCTGTGCCGAATACATTGCCCGCACCAACTTTACCTCATATAACGTGGGAAAAAGTAATGGGAGTGTTTTCTCCTGCAATTACTATTGCCTTATTAGGTGCTATTGAGTCCTTGTTGTCTGCAGTCGTCGCAGACGGTATGATTCGTTCACGTCACCGTTCAAACATGGAACTCGTTGCTCAGGGTGTTGCAAACATATTCTCTCCATTATTCGGAGGTATCCCTGCAACGGGTGCAATCGCAAGAACTGCAACTAACGTAAAGAATGGAGCGAAAACTCCTGTCGCCGGTATTATACACGCAATTGTCCTTTTACTCATAATGCTTTTCTTTGGGAAATGGGCAGCATTGATTCCAATACCAACTTTATCAGCAATACTTCTCATAGTATCTTACAATATGAGCGAATGGCGTTCTTTTAAAAAACTTTTAAGAAGTCCGAAGAGTGATATCATTATACTTGTAGTTACTTTTTTACTGACTGTCATCATTGACTTAACAGTTGCTATTGAAGTTGGTGTTGTTCTTTCGGCATTGTTCTTTATGCGCCGCATGGCAGAAGTTTCTCAGGTGAATGCAATCACAAAAGATATAAAGGATGAACTTGACGGCAAGTATGAAAACGAACAGAGTGACATAAAGATGCCCGAAGGTGTTGAAATATTTGAAGTATTCGGTTCGCTGTTCTTCGGAGCAGTTGAACAGTTTACGGAATCGTTAAGGTCAGTAGAAAAGAAGCCAAAGTATTTAATACTTGAATTGCAGCATCTGCTTTCCATAGATGCAACGGGGTTAAGAGCGTTAGAAGATTTGGAATCGAAATTAAGAAAACAAAAGACTAAAT
>JBMOHR010000466.1:0-2056 GCA_049317745.1 Ignavibacteria bacterium | reverse complement strand
AATTTAAAAAGGAATTACAAAACATAAATGATGAATTGATACTATTTTTGTAAACTAAAAATAGAATAATATGGAAAATAAAGAGAATATTCTTTGGGTTGATGACGAGATTGATCTTTTGAAGTCTAACATAATGTTCCTGAAACAAAAGGGATACGTTGTGTATGAAGCCACTAACGGCGACGATGCAATTCAGTTCATCAAAGAAAACGATATAGACCTTGTCTTTATGGATGAGATGATGCCCGGCAAGGGCGGACTCGAAACGCTGTCAGAGATTAAGGACATCAAACCGAACCTTCCTGTTGTGATGGTTACTAAGAACGAAACCGAAAGTCTGATGGAAGATGCCATCGGCAAGAAAATCAGCGACTACCTTTTGAAGCCTGTAAACCCTAAACAAGTACTGCTTGTATGCAAGAAATTTCTTGAAGGCAAGAAGCTTAAGAGTAATCAGGTATCTCGAGACTATATTCAGGAATTCAACAATATATCTGTTTCGCTTATGAATGACCCGAACTCGGAAGACTGGGTGAACATTCACGCCTCGATGACTAACTGGGAGATTGAACTCGACGAACATCCCGAACTTGGTTTAAAGCAGACTGCAATTGACCAGAGAAGAGAGTGCAATGTGGAGTTTTCGAAGTTTGTGGAAAGAAACTACAAGAACTGGGTTGACGACGAGCATAAAAAACCTGTACTGTCGAACGATGTGGTTGATAAATACGTGATTCCCGAACTTGACAAGAATAAATCTGTGTTCTTCTTCGTGGTTGACTGTATGAGGCTTGACCAGTGGGTGATGATGGAAAAGTATCTGGAAAACTATTTCAAGATAAGCAAAGATTATTATTATTCATTGCTGCCGACGGCAACGCCGTACTGCAGGAATGCAATATTCGCAGGGCTTTATCCTTCGGAGATTGAAAAGCACTATCCGACCCTGTGGAAAACGAGCGATGATGATGAGAACTCGAAGAATAATTTCGAGAAAGAGTTTCTGCAGAAGCTGCTCGACAGAAGAAAAATAAAATTACGCAACGAACTGAAGTACGTTAAGATAATGGATTCGGATTTCAGCCGCGGTGTTGAGAGTAAGATACTTTCTTACTGCAACAACCACCTGAATGCGATAGTGATAAACTTTGTGGATATGATTGCGCACTCAAGAAGCGATAACGCAATTTTGAAAGAGATTGCACCTGACGAATCTGCATACAGGTCATTGACTGAATCGTGGTTTGAGCACTCGTCATTCTTTGGAATGCTGAGACAGCTTTCCACAAAGTCGGGAGTGAAGATAGTAATCACAACTGACCACGGAAGCATAAGATGTCTGCACGGCGTGAAGGCAATGGGCGACAAGGAATCTGCGACAAACCTCAGGTACAAATACGGTCGGAACATTAAGGCGGATGCGCGTAATGCAATATTCGTGAAGAACCCTTCGGAATACAGACTGCCGTTAAGGAACGGAATTGTGAACTACATTATTGCGAAGGAAGACTTCTACTTTGTCTATCCGACAGATTACCATAAGTACTTAAATTATTATAACGACACATTCCAGCACGGCGGAATTTCGATGGAAGAAATGATATTGCCAATAGCGACATTAGAAAGCAAGGCATGATATTCAGAAGTAAGAGCACTAAAGATACGATGAAGTTTGCGAAAGAGTTTGCTGAAAAACTTAAGCCCGGGTGTGTGCTTGGGCTTAAGGGAAATCTGGGAACGGGAAAGACACAGTTTGTGAAAGGAATATGCGAACATTTTGACGTGAAGGAAGTTGTGAACAGTCCGACGTTTATACTCGTGAATGAGTACGAGGGTACTTACGGAGAGGCGAAGAAATTCAGGATTTATCATTTCGACCTGTACAGGTTAAATTCAGCGGCAGAACTTGGAGTGATTGGTTTTGATGAGTACTTAAACAAGGATTCGCTGGTTCTGATTGAATGGCCGGAACTGGCAGAGGAATACCTGAACAGGAAGGTAGACACGGTGAGGTTTGATTATGGGGACGGAGATGAGGAAAGAGTGATAGAGGTGG
>JBMOHR010000465.1:0-2063 GCA_049317745.1 Ignavibacteria bacterium | reverse complement strand
TTACAAATGGTTGGGCTTGGTATTCAGTTTATGGAGGAAGACAGGATTATATGACTTATTTTACCGGTGGACGCGAAGTTACTTTAGAAATTTCAGGTACAAAACTTTTGCCTCAGGCTCAATTACCTGCTCACTGGACCTATAACTTTAAATCATTCCTTATGTATATGAAGGAGTCTTTAAACGGTATTAAAGGTACTGTAAGAGATTCATTAACTAATGCACCTTTAAAAGCAAAAGTATATGTAGTTGGTGTGGCTGATACGAACTGGATTTATTCAGACTCAATATGCGGTGATTACCATCGTATGATAAATGCAGGGACTTACTCATTGCTGTTTACGGCACCTAATTATTTCCCGAAAACTGTAACAGGTATTACTGCTGTTAACGATGCCGCAGTTGAATTGAACGTTAAACTCAGACCAAGGGTCACTTCAACATCAAATGAAGTTACAGATATTACTGATTTTAATCTTCACCAGAATTACCCTAATCCGTTTAATCCTGTAACCAACATTAGTTTTGATTTAAAGGAAAACTCATTTGTTAATTTAAAGATTTATGATGCTGCTGGTAAGGAAATACAGACACTCGTAAATTCAAGATTAAATGCAGGACAACATTCATACAACTGGAATGCAGATAAGTTTTCGAGCGGTGTTTATTTTTATAAGATAACAGCAGGAAGTTTCTCAGATATTAAAAAGATGTTGTATATCAAATAGTTTCAAACAAATATTTGGACAATAAAAACGGGGTTTATAAACCCCGTTTTTGTTATACTCATTGATATAAACTGAAATACAATTCAGTTTACATTGGTCTCTTAAATTGACTATTAATCACATATTTTACCGTTCGTCTCCTCGTCCATTTCGGCCTTGCATACCTGAAAGTAATCAGTTTTCAGGCATCTTCTCGTATGGTTCTCGTATGTTTCTCGTTCTAACTAGGTCAACCTTGCGCTCAAGATAGGTATATTTGTCGTATGAAGCAAAATTATATCGTTATATACAAAACGGGGTTTATAAACCCCGTTTTTGTTTTAAAGTTATGTTTAATCTTTTATTCTACTGTAACGCTCTTTGCTAAATTTCTTGGCTGGTCTACATCGCATCCTCTTGCAGCCGCAACATAGTAAGACAGGAACTGTAACGGTATTACGTTTAATATCGGTGCAAACAAAGCAAGAGTCTTTGGTACTCTTAGAACATAATCAGCATAAGAATTTATGTTCTCGTCATCATCGCTCGCCAGAGCTATAATCTTTCCCTTTCTTGCTTTCACTTCTTCTATGTTGGATATAATCTTATCGTACGTTCTGTCCTGTGGTGCAATGAATACAACAGGCATATTTTCATCTATTAATGCTATAGGACCGTGCTTCATCTCAGCTGCAGGATACCCTTCTGCGTGTATATAAGATATTTCCTTTAGTTTCAAAGCTCCCTCAAGTGCGACAGGGAAATTAAAACCTCTTCCGAGATACAAAACATTATTAGCATCTTTGAATGCATCTGCAACTTTCTTATAATCTTCTTTCGCATCAATCATCTTTTTAATCTTGCCCGGAATGTTCTTAAGTTCAGTTGCTATCTCTATTAACGATTCTTTTGAGATTGTTTTCTTTTCTGCTGCTATCATAAGAGTGATTAATGCCAGAGACATAACCTGACTCGTAAATGCTTTAGTAGAAGCAACTCCAATCTCAGGTCCAGCGTGAACATAAGTCCCTGCATCAACTTCCCTCGCAATAGTACTTCCAATCACGTTTACAATTCCGATAGTTGTCGCACCGAATTTCTTCGCCTCTCTGAGTGCGGCAAGTGTGTCCGCTGTTTCACCGCTCTGACTGATTAATATAACAACATCATCTTCATCAATTATAGGCCTTCTGTACCTGAACTCAGAAGCATATTCAACCTCTACAGGAATCCTGCAGAATTGTTCGATCATATACTCCCCTACCAGACCTGCATGCCAGGCAGTTCCACAGGCTGTGATAATAAACCTCTTTGCCTTTAACATCTTATCGAAAACAGAATCGAGTCCGCCTAATT
>JBMOHR010000464.1:0-2080 GCA_049317745.1 Ignavibacteria bacterium | reverse complement strand
GAAGAGAATAAATATTACATCAGCGAATCATACGAACTTACATTCTTAAGTGACGGTAGATTTTTAAGGGTCAGCGACCGGGACGGATATGCTCATATTTATCTTCACGATAAAGACGGACAGATTAAGAATCAGGTAACAAGCGGTAAGTATGAAGTCTCAGAACTCAAAGGTGTTGATGAAGAAAACGGAACCGTTTACTATACTGCCTTTAGTCCCGATGGTATTAACAAAGATGTTTGTATTATAAACCTCGACGGAAGCAATAAAAAACAATTAACCTACAAGGACGGTTTTAATAATGCATCATTCAGTTCGGGATTTAAATATTATGTAACAAGTTTTTCGGACGCTAACACACCCGGATACTATGAATTGAAAAGAAAGGACGGAACACTCGTAAAAGTATTAAACGATAATATAGATTTGAACGACAAGATGAAAGAATATAACTTTACGTCAAAAGACTTCTTTAAGTTTAATACTTCAGACGGAGTTGAACTGAACGGCTGGGTAATGAAACCTAAGAATTTTGATGCAGATAAAAAGTATCCTGTTCTTATGTATGTATACGGCGGACCTGGTTCACAATCGGTTACGAATACATTCGGATTCTTTGATTATGTCTGGTATCAGATGCTATGCCAGAAGGGTTATATAATTGCCTGTGTTGACGGAAGAGGAACTGGCGCTAAAGGATCAGAATTCGAAAAACAGGTTTATGGAAAGATGGGAAAACTTGAATTGAACGATCAAATTGAAGGAGCGAAATATTTTGCATCTCTGCCTTATGTTGATAAAGACAGAATAGGGATCTGGGGATGGAGTTTCGGCGGATATATGTCTGCTTTGTGCATAACCGCCGGTGCCGACTATTTTAAAACAGCGGTTGCAGTTGCCCCCGTTACCAATTTCAGGTATTATGATAATATATACACCGAAAGGTATCTTGGTCTGCCTAAGGATAATGCTTCAGGATACGATGAAAATTCTCCTATAACTTATGCGGATAAGTTAAAAGGAAATTTGCTCGTTGTTCACGGTTCGACTGATGACAATGTTCACTTTCAGAATACTATGGACTTCGTGAATGCATTAATTAAGGCAAACAAGCAGTTTGAAATGCAGGTGTATCCGAACAGGAATCATAACATCAGCGGTGGCAACACGCGTTATCATTTATTTAAAAGAATTACGGAATATTTATTAAGGAATCTGTAATTTGAAAGAAGCATCTTTCTATATTACTGAAAAAGACGGAAAGTTAAAGTGTTTGCTGTGCCCAAAAGAATGTTTTATCTCTGAAAATAAAACAGGTGTATGCGGTACACGTGAAAATACGGACGGAGTTCTTTACGCACTTACGTATTCAAAGCCCGTGGCAATTCATCTCGACCCGATTGAGAAAAAACCGCTGTATCATTTTCATCCTGGCGAGGTAATACTTTCAATAGGCACACTTGGCTGCAATCTTGACTGTAAGTTCTGCCAGAATCACGGTATTAGTCAGGACTTTGATGACTTATCATTTGAAGGTCTTAAAGAGGTATCACCTGAGGGTATTATAGATATTTGCAAAAAGAACGGATATAAATTCGTTGCCTTCACTTACAATGAACCAACAATATTCTTCGAGTATATGTTTGATGTTGCAGTAATGTGTAAGGCTAATGGCATTAAAACGGTTATGGTTTCAAACGGTCAGATTAATGAAGAACCCCTTCTTAAACTGATTGAATATATGGATGCATTTAATATAGACTTAAAATCTTTTAATCCCGATTTCTACAAAAAGATTTGCGGCGGAGAAATTGAAACAACAAAACAAACTATCGAAACCATAGTTAAACAGAATAAACACCTTGAAGTAACCATGCTCTTGATAAAGGGAGCAAACGATAACGAAGAAGAGTTCGAGGCAATGTGTAAATACTTGTCAGGTCTCGATAAGAATATAGTGCTTCATTTATCAAGGGCTTTCCCTGATTATAAAATGGAGTTTGAAATAACACCGATAAAACTAATGAACAACTTTTACGACAAAGCAAAACAACACTTAAATTTCGTGTATAAAGGAAAC
>JBMOHR010000463.1:0-2083 GCA_049317745.1 Ignavibacteria bacterium | reverse complement strand
CAAAAGTATCGAGACCATCAGATGTAGTTGCAAGAATGACATTCTGGTTTATATATTAAATAATATTTCATATGATAATAATAGGTAAAAACCCGATACTCGAAACACTGAGAGCAAA
Source organism: Ignavibacteria bacterium (assembly GCA_049317745.1). Lineage (GTDB taxonomy): Bacteria > Bacteroidota > Ignavibacteria > Tepidaquicellales > Tepidaquicellaceae > CAIKZJ01. Next base: position 1,965 of record JBMOHR010000463.1, on the reverse strand, counting down.
TCCGAAAGATTTGACGAAGATAATTTTTATGAAGAATATGAAGCCTGAACCGAGGATGAAAGAGATACTCGGACTGGCGAATGCGAACAACGTTAGCATTATATCTTTGCACAAGAATGACTTTGAGAAATATTTTCAAAGCAAAGATAAGCGCGAAGGGATTTCGCAGGGGATGATTGGGTTTATGAAGGATTTTGAATACACTCCTTTGAAAGAATTAGTCAGTATGACTGAAAAGGTGGAGAATCCACTGCTGATAATACTCGATGAGATAACGGACCCGCATAATTTCGGTGCGATAATTCGTTCTGCAGTTTGTCTGGGAGCAAACGGGATAATAATACCACGGCATAATTCTGCTGAAGTGAATCACACTGTAATCAAAACTTCTTCTGGTGCAGTGAATTACATTCCGATTGCGATGGAAACTAACTTGAACAATGTGATAAAGATTTTAAAACAGAATGCGTTTACGGTGATTGGAACAGATGCACAGGCAACGACTACTACGTTCGATGCGAAATTGAAGAAGGCAATTTGTCTGATAGTGGGAAGCGAAGGAAGCGGGATAAGATTGTCGCTGAAGAATAACTGTGATGAGCTGATAAAGATACCAATGTCGGGCGGGTTTGATTCGCTGAATGCGTCGGTATCGACGGCAGTGTTTTTGTATGAGATAATGCGGCAGAAGAAGGATTGAATATTAAATATAAAATATCAAATATACAGATCAAATATTAAATAGTTTAAACAGGAAACCCCGAAAGGGGTTTTGTGTTTTAGGTTATTAATATGTCGTCCCTTCGGGACTTAAAGATAATATTTATTTATTAACTATATCTTTATTTGTTGTGTCTTTTGCAGCCATTTCTTCTTTCTCTTTATCTTCCATCTTTTCGATTGGCTTCTCTACAAACTTTTTATGAAGTACTGTTACCGATGTTAAAAATGTTACTATCATAATTACTACAGAGACAATGATGACCATTGCCCATATTCCGCTATCGTCCATATATTATAATGTTTTGCTAAACCAGTTTGTGATTAATTTTAGTATTTCGGGATACTGTGCGACTAAATCTTTTCCGTGCTTTTCACTTTCGAATTTTGAAAGTTCGCGCGGTTCCATCAGATAATTATCGTATATCCCCTTTTCCTCTTCAAGATATGAACCATCGGCAGTACCGCATACGAACATAACATTTTTAGCACGAAGTATTGGTCTCATAGAGCTCATCATTCTGTCGTCGTACCCTGTGAATGCCTGAAAAGTATTCTTACCGCTTGAGACTGCTACAACAGAACTTACACCTTTGAAAATTTTTCCGTAGATACCGAGCGAACCGCCGATTGATGTTCCGACAATACCTACTTTTGCCGAGTCAATTCCCTTCTGAGTGTAAGCCCAGTTCAGGACTGCATCAACATCTTTTGGTGCCTGCTCCCTGTTTTCCAGCAATTCCGTCTGACTAACAGTTGCCTGACCCGATTGACCGTGGCTTCTTATATCGTACGCAAGAACTTTATAATTTTTGCTGAGCAAAGTATCAATAAAAGCTTTGTCCCACTCTTCTTTAGATGAGCGGAACTGGTGTATAAGAATTATAAGCGGCTGCTTTTTGTCTTTGTTGTCTGAAAAGTAGTAGTAATCCGCAACGATGTTTATCTTATCCTCAGTTACTAAATCAAGCTTATCCTTTTTAACTTCCACTTTTGCTTTCTGTTCAGTTTTCTGAACATCACTCTGAATGTTTCTGTTGCATCCTGTTGTAATTAAAACTGATGCGATGATGGCTATATATAATATGTTTTTCATTGTACAATATTTTAATTCTAAAGCCTTCTTTCTTATAAAGAAGGCATTAAAAAACCCGTGTTGAACACGGGTTTAAAATAACTATAATATTTAATTACTTCTATTTATAAATCAATGTGCTGATTCCAGTTATGAGTATCTTCTACTTC
>JBMOHR010000462.1:0-2088 GCA_049317745.1 Ignavibacteria bacterium | reverse complement strand
GAAAAAGAACAGCGGTAATCAGCGTTTGAAAATCCGTTTTATCCGCGTTCCAATTCTAACAAAGTAGATTGCGAAACAAAATATAAACCATGGATCTATTACATCAGGAACTGACAGAAAGAATAATTAAGGTATTCTACGATGTTTACAATGAATTAGGTTATGGTTTTCTTGAAAAGGTATATCAGAATTCTTTATACATAGAATTAAAAGCAAATGGTTTCCATGTTGAAGCTCAGAAGCAAATTAATGTACATTATAAAGGCAATCATGTCGGTGAGTATTATGCTGACCTGATAGTTGATAATGTGGTTATTCTTGAACTGAAAGCTGCAGATTGTATGGTAAAAGAATTTGAATGGCAGTTATTAAATTATCTCAGAGGTACAGATATTGAAGTTGGTTTATTGCTGAACTTTGGCAAGAAACCTGAGTTTATACGTAAAGTATACGAGAATTCAAGAAAGAAACTGAAAGAAATAAAGTGAAAGAAGATATTTAAAGGATTTATAATTAGAAAAAGAACAGCGGTAATCAGCGTTTGAAAATCCGTTTTATCCGCGTTCCAATTTTTAGATAAAGTTTTGAAGGTTTTATAATTAGAAAAAGAACAGCGGTAATCAGCGTTTGAAAATCCGTTTTATCCGCGTTCCAAATATCAACAACAAAGATTATTATAAACAAATATGAGTAAAAAAGAAGAATCTCTACGTAAAAAAGCAGAGGAAATTATAAAGGAAAGACGAGCTGAAACTGTCACTAAACTTACAGAAAAGGAAAATCTGAAAGTATTGCACGAACTTGAAGTGCACCAGATAGAACTTGAGTTGCAGAACGAAGAACTTATTCTTGCAAAAGAAAAAGCTGAGGAAATCTCAGGAAAATATATTGAGTTGTACGATTTTGCACCCGTAGGATATTTCACAATTTCCAGCGAAGGAGAAATTCTAGGACTGAACCTTTTAGGTGCAATGATGATAGGGAAAGACCGTTCGAAAATAAAGAAATCTAATTTCGCTCTCTTTGTTTCTGTGGATTCAAGAGAGGTTTATAATAAATTTTTAGAGAAAACATATAAAAGCGGTAAACCGGAATACTGTGAAGTAACACTTTTAAGTGATGGTGGATTACCTGTTAATGTTCATCTTTTCGGCGTTTTAAGCGAAGAGCAGGAACAGTGTTTTCTTACTGCCTTAGATATAACCGAACGGATTAAAGCAGAAAAAGAACTGAAGGATAATGAAGAGAAATACAGAACTCTGTTTGAAACAGAAAGAGACTCTCTTTTCCTTATTGATAAAGAAACTTTTGAGATTCTTGATGTAAATGATTCTGCCTGTAAAATGTACGGATACACAAAGGAAGAAATGCTTAAGATGAAGAATTATGATGTATCCGCTGAACCTGAGAAAACCATAAAGTTTACGCAGAATATGAAGGAGAGGATTTCACTGAGATACCACAAAAAGAAAGACGGTACTGTTTTTCCTGTGGATATATCTGCAAATGAAATATCATATAGAAACAGGCGTGTAATATTTGCAGCAGTAAGAGATATTACGGAACAGATGAAATACGAAACCGAAATAGTGGTTAAGAACGAAGAACTGGAAAGAATAAATGCGGAGAAAGATAAATTTTTCTCAATAATTGCTCATGATTTGCGCTCACCTTTCACGGGATTTATTGGATTTACTGATTTACTGAAAGCAGATCTGAAAAGTGTATCACTGAATGAACTTCAGGACATTATGAACAGAATGAGCACTAATGCAAATAACTTGTTTGCACTGCTCACCAATTTACTTGAGTGGTCGATGATGCAAAGAGGGCTCACTGCTTTTAACCCGATTAAAATATCGGTTAAAGATACTGTTGAGAACGTTTCAGGAGTTTTTTATGATATTGCTGAAAATAAAGGGATAACAATGAATTTGGATATACCTGGAGACGTTTTTATTGCAGCTGATAAAGCTATGCTTGAAACCATTTTAAGAAACCTGATATCGAATGCTTTGAAATTCTCGAATGAAGGGGACAGTGTAACTATATCCGCTAAAAGTAATAAAAAGGAAGTTAGTATTTCTG
>JBMOHR010000461.1:0-2089 GCA_049317745.1 Ignavibacteria bacterium | reverse complement strand
TGTTCTTCGGGTCGCAAATATTTTTTACTGAAATTGGAATTTCAAGAGGAGCTATTGGTTCTATTGTCAAAGGGTGCAGAATTTTTTTACCGAAATAAGAAAGTTCAGCCGCTTCGAAGTATGAAAGTTTTTCAATTACGTTTGTGTTGTCAACAAAATCAGGGTCCGCACTCGTAAAGCCGTTATCGAGTTTCCATATCTCAAGTTCTGTTGCATCAAATCCGAATGCAATCACGGAAGCAGTATAATCGGCACCGCCTCTTCCGAACGTTGTTACTTTCCCTTCGGGTGTACTCCCGAAAAAGCCCGTAAATATTGGGATTACGCCTGAGTTAAAAATATTGTGTGCGAGAAAATTAAAATTTCTTTTAAACTCTTCAAGGTTAACGGTTGCTTGTTCGTAATTTTCGTCTGTTACCAGTCCGATTTTGTCCGTTTCAACAACGTTCGACTGTGTGCCGTTGTCTTCAAGCACTCCGGAAATAATCGATGCAGATATCCTTTCCCCGTAACTTAATATGTATGCTCTTACTGCGTCAGTAATTTCTTCTGTGTAACACACTCCGTAAAGAAGCCTTTCTACTTTTTTAATTAGTACTGTTATTTCCTGAATCGTTTTATTGAAGACTTTATCGTTCTTGATGGACTCCTGTGCGACGTTGTAGTGGTATTCTGTGAGTACGCTTATTGTATCGCTTACGTTTGTTTCTTTACCTTTGGCCTTATCAATTCCGTTGATTAATAAGTCTGTCATTCCTTCCATTGCAGATACAACTACTACGGGAAAACTTTTCTCAGACATAATAATCTCAACAACTTTTAGGATATTCTGCGAACCGTTAAGACAGTCCCCTCCGAATTTTAATACTTTTATGATATTCTTTTCCAATTTTATGAATGATATAAATTATATTATACAAAATTACAAATAATAAATGACGTATATAATGTAATTTTTTTGGATTATTATTATCCATCATATATTTCAGCATGCTCAGCTGGATTGACTACAGACCAACAGTGGGAGGGGATATGTTTAAGATAAGGTTTGGGGGAATCTGCCCGTCAAAAGACTTCTGCAAAAGTATATCAATTAATAATTTGATTATTATAAATAGTTTTATTAAATTGTCAGTTCTCTAGAAAGACTAAAATATCAAACTTATACTTCGCAGATAGTAAATTATACTGCTATTCTTGTATTGACTTATTATTAAAAAATTGTTAACTTGTGGATTGTACTTTTTAGGTAAAATTACATTCAAATTTAGATAAATACTTGATTATATATAAATGGCATTAAGAAAGTTAAAACCAATGACGCCGGCAACAAGGTACTACTCGATATCTTCATTCGAGGAGATTACCAAGTCAACACCGGAAAAATCATTACTGGCACCGCTTAAAAAATCGGGCGGTAGGAATAACCATGGAAGAGTAACATCGAGGCACAGAGGCGGTGGACATAAAAGAAGATATAGAATTATCGATTTTAAGAGAACGAATGCTGAAGAGGCGAAAGTAATTGCTATTGAATACGATCCGAACAGGACAGCAAGAATCGCATTAATTCAGTATGCTGATGGTAAAAAAGCTTATGTAGTTGCTACTGACGGTTTAAAAGTTGGAGAAGTTATACAGTCGTCAAACGAAGCTGATATTAAAGCAGGTAATACGATGGATATACATTCGATTCCGGTAGGAACATTTATCCACAGCATTGAAATGAAACCTGGAAAAGGTGCACAAATTGCAAGAAGTGCAGGAACATCCGGACAGATAGTTGCTAAAGACGTAAAATATTGTCAGGTGAAAATGCCTTCTGGTGAAGTTAGAATGATTAAGAGCGAATGTAAAGCAACAATTGGTGTAGTTAGTAACACAGATCATGAAAATATTAGTATAGGTAAAGCAGGAAGATCGAGATGGATGGGAAAAAGACCACACGTCAGAGGTGTAGCTATGAATCCTGTAGATCACCCAATGGGTGGTGGTGAAGGTAAAACATCAGGCGGCGGACATCCTGTCAGCCCGTGGGGTTTACCTGCAAAAGGTTATAAAACGAGAAAAAAGAAGAATCTTTCTGATA
>JBMOHR010000460.1:0-2089 GCA_049317745.1 Ignavibacteria bacterium | reverse complement strand
TAATCTTACCGCTGAGGGCGAATACTTTTGTGCCTTTGCTTGTTTCTGTTCCGATAGAAGCATACCAGTCAGCACCGCGTTTGAATACCTGCGGTACGTTTGCGAATGTTTCCACGTTATTGATAACAGTAGGTTTTCCCCATAAGCCTGATACTGCAGGATATGGCGGACGTGGTTTAGGCATTCCGCGCTTGCCTTCGATTGATGCAATGAGAGCTGTTTCTTCACCGCAGACGAATGCACCCGCACCTTTTTTAATCTTAAGGTTAAAAGTGAATCCGCTGTTAAGAATGTTTTCGCCGAGCAGTCCGTATTTCCTGCAGGTATCGATTGTCTTTTCGAGTCTTTCGATTGCAAGAGGATATTCAGCGCGGCAATAGATGTATCCGAGCGTAGCACCGATTGCATAACCGCCGATAAGCATACCTTCGACAACTTTATAAGGATCGCTTTCAAGAACTGACCTGTCCATAAACGCACCCGGGTCGCCTTCGTCGGCATTGCATATGATATATTTCTTATCTGATTTCTGTTTTAAAGCAAAGTCCCATTTCTTGCCTGTCGGGAAACCACCACCGCCACGGCCTCTGAGACCGCTTGTAAGTACATCTTTAACAACTTCTTCGGGTTTCATTAAACTCAGGACTTTATCAAGAGCTTTGAAACCGCCGTTTGCGATGTATGAATCGATTGATGTAGGATTAACAACTCCGCAGTTTTCAAGAACGACTTTCAACTGATGTTTGAAGAAAGCAGTTTCGTTTATGTTTGTAACTTCGCCTTTTGTTTTGCCGTAGGTTCCGAGGAAGTTCTCTTTATAAATATCTTTTTCGACGAGAACTTTCTTTATGAGTTTGGAGACCATTTTCGGATTGACCTGACTGTATGAAATCCTGTCACCGCCCGGAAGTTTGAAATCAACGATAGGTTCAACTGCACAGCAGCCTACGCACCCTGTTGTTTCGATCTGTGCTTTGATGTTAAGCTTGCTTAGTTCTGCGCGTATTGCATCTTCAACTTTCTGTGCACCTGCTGCGAGACCGCAGGTACCTTTACCGATTATGATGATTGGTAAATCGTGTTCTTCGTATCTTAACTGTTTGTTTAAATCTTTTATTTTCTTTTCGCAGACTGCATCATGATGGCAGAGTGGACCTTCTGTACAGCATCTTACGAATTTATCGCAAGGCTTTTCGGGTGTGTGCCAGCATTCCTTACAGCATACTTCAATTAGTGTTTTCATTTGACACCTGCCTTCTGTTTATCTGTTACCTGTTTTGTTGCATTGAATTTCTTAAGGATGTTAGGAATTTCCTTAACTGTAATCTTACCGTGATATTCATCGTTGACTGTGATAACGGGTGCGATACTGCAGGCACCGATACAGGCAACTGTTTCGAGTGTAAATCTTTTATCTCTTGTAGTCTGACCTGCTTTAATACCCAGGTTAGTTTCAAGACTGAATAATATATTGGCGGAATTGCAAACGTGACACGCAGTACCCCTGCAGACACGGATAACATTTTCGCCGAGTGGAGTTAATCTGAACTGATTGTAAAAAGTAGCAACACCGTAAACACGGCTCAAAGGTATACCAACGAAATCAGCAACTTCCTGTAAAGCTCCTTCTGGTAAATATCCGTAAATCTCCTGAACTCCCTGGAGCAAAGCGATAAGATTACTCTTGTCTTTTGCCGGATACTTTTCAAAAATTTGTTTGTGCATAAAAATTATTTTAATTTAGGTATGAGAGTACAAGACTCTCAGAGAAATATTATTGTTGAATAAATTTATTAATCTGATTTAAGTATAAATTGTTTGAAGAATATTCATCAAGCCAGATGTCCGCCACGGCGAATCTTTGACTTGAGTTACTCTTTGAAGATACACCATTATAGATACTATAGTGAATATCGTTAAATGAAATAAGAAGATAATACGGGTTTAGAACGTTCTTCACCTCCAATGCCTGTTCATTGCCGTAGTTGATGTGGACTGTTAATTCTGTTTTTATCATAGCTTCATTATACCTTTCGTATAACATTTAGGGAAATACAAATATTGAATTCTTTTCGTGACTTGTAAAGGT
>JBMOHR010000459.1:0-2091 GCA_049317745.1 Ignavibacteria bacterium | reverse complement strand
TTCATAGTCACTCTGGCATCCTGCGGAATTTCGTATCCGATATTGGTAACCGGATTAAACGGATTCGGATAGTTCTGTCCGAGAGAAACCTTCGACGGTGCACCGATATCAGCTGAACCGTTTAAATCGAAGTACTCATAGTTTCCGTTGTAATCAATTTGTTTAATCCTGTAATAATATTTCCCGGTAGAAAGATTCTTATCCGTGAAATTGTATTCAGTGTTACCGTTAACTGTACCCTTACCTTGAATAAAACCAATGTTTGTCCAGTTTGAAGTAATATTTCTATTCGCATCGCCAAAGATACGCCAGACTTCAAATCCTGAATTGTTTTGTTCGCTTGAAGTTATCCACTTCAAGTTAACGTTTCTCCCTGAAACTGCGTATGAGAATGATGCAAGAGTCACCGGAAGAGGGGAATCCTGCATTGTAAAAATATTACCTGTGTTTGACACTGCATAAAGAACTGCATCACCAGGGGCATCAAGAACCTGTGTATAATTTAAATCTAAATGCATAATATTTTTCATTGAAGGAGTCTCACCAATTGAAACTATATTTGCACCAAAATCAATTAACTTGTAAGTATAAGATGTTAAACTGCTTGAGACTATATAAAATGCTGATTGTGTACCATAAACATATTTTACGTTTGCCTGCCCTGAGACTGTATTTGGTAATCCTGTAATACCGAATTTCACCCAGTTTAATCCACCATTTGTAGTTTTCCAAAGTGAATCCTGTGTTGAACTTGCCCCGGCATATCCATGTAATTTGTCCTCGTTAAATGTAACAGTCGCTACAAATCCCTGTGTATTAGAGGCTCCAGGCAAGGTTGAATAAATCCAGTTTGTGCCTCCATTAGTTGTAACAGCAACACGAGCATTTGATTCACTAAGACCGAATCCGAAAAAGTTTTGGTCCACAACAAATACAGAATTCTGTGCTCCATATGCATTCTGGCTTTGCGATATTGACAACTTTGTCCAAGTTGTGCCTCCGTTAGTTGTTTTCCAGATTAAGAATTGACCAGTCAAGCCATTAGGGTCACAATGTGCAATCCCGAATTGTGAGTTAACTTTTGAAAATACAATTCCATTGAAGAAACCTAAATTTCCAGCATTACTTCTTCCAATTCTTGTCCAGCTTGTGCCACTGTTTGTAGTCCTGTAGAATCTGGCATCGTCAACAAGTCCGCCATTTCCTGTATAATTAGAAGCATCACCAACATAAATAGTATCTTTATTCATAGCATAAATGCATGAGAAATATCTTTTATAACCCGGATTTTGATCATCAGTAGTCTTAATTGTATTTGTTAACGGAATTATAGAGAAATTTGAACCACCATTTGTTGAGCGGTAGATTATTGGACCCGAAGTATTATTCCCACCAGCCATAAAAATGACGTTACTGCTCACAACGCAAGTACTTGGCCAAGTACCTAAATTTGCAAGATTTGGTGTCCCAGATGGGATCCATTGCCCAAAACTGAAATTTGAATATAAAACCAGCAATAATCCCAAAACTACTGCTTTTTTAACTGATTTTGTATTTAATGTTTTCATGTTGTTTATATTATTATTTATCTTCATTATCGTTTATACTACATATTAATCAAATATCGTGCCATACTATATTTCATTTTCAGTATGAAATTGAGGTCTTAAGTTAATGGTAAGAAGTACTATAACTATCTACATAGTATTATGACTATATAATAACATATCCTCAAAATACGTATATGTATTCAGTAAATTATTAATAATTATTAAATTATAGCTGAAATTAATTCATATAGAATATATTGTATAAATATTCTTTTAATGAAAAGCAAAAATTTGATACTTAACCATCAAAGTAAATTATAGAAATTCACGATTCAGGCACATAGTTTACTTAGATTATGTATTCGTAGGAAATATTGAACCTAAAAGAATCGAACTCCTTGCGTTTGCCCTGGTCTATTGCTCTTTGTCCTCTTTTTTGTGTTGTGAATATGCTCATTCTTTGAGACCTAAGTGATTTAATGATGTATTGTTATGCTTCAGATGGAATTGGACAAATTAAATCATTAAATTTGTAGAAAAG
>JBMOHR010000458.1:0-2096 GCA_049317745.1 Ignavibacteria bacterium | reverse complement strand
TTTGTATCTGTCTTTGTTTCCGTAGTCTTGCTGTCACCTGAGTTTTGAAGTATTAATTCTTCTATTGTCTTACCTGTTTCTAGTACTTCAAGCATTCTTTTTGCCGACTCTGTCATTTTGTCGTTAGGGTCTGTATCTGTTGGATATTTCTCAATAAACTTCTTGTAATAAATCTTTGCATTTTCTTTATCCTTCATAGTTTCGTCATAAATAAAGGCAATCATAAACAAAGATTGCTTGCCTTCCTTTTTGTCCGAATACTTGTCTACAACGACCTTGTAAGTGTTAATAGCTTCAGGATAATTTTTTAAATTATCAAAGTTTATTCCTGCAATCTGATTATAAGCAAAAAGAACCTTTTCTGAATTCGGGAACTTGGAAATAAATTCCTGGTATTTCTTAATAGACTGATTAAAAAGTTCATTATCGTTTTTCACCAGTCCGCTGTCGTACAAACTCTTTGCAGTTGTTAAATACTCTTCCTCAGTCTTTAGTTCTTTTTCTTGCTTTCCGCAAGATGCAATCATAACTACAATTAAAGCTACAAACAATAAATTTAATCCTGTTTTCAACATTTTTTTAATTAATTTATTTAAAGTAATATTTTATGTAATTTAAGGAAATAATTCAAAACTATTAATGAAAAAACTCAGCCTAAATGAGAACTTCATTTCCCGCATTTGGTTGAATCCGTCGTATTATAATGACCTTAAAACGACCGATGGAAGATTAGTTAATGTTATTAACTACGGAATACCCAACGCAGATTCAGGTGCTGACTTCTCAGACGCATTAATTAAGATAGAAGACGTGATTTATTCTGGCGATGTTGAAATACATCAGTCGGTAAATGACTGGAATGTTCATAAGCATAAGAAAGATGCCAAATACAACAAAGTGGTACTCCATGTTGCATTCTGGGAAGATGACTTCCCTGGTTCATCAATTTCCCAGAGCAAAAGGGAAATACCTACTGTAATCTTATCTAAGTTTCTTACTTCATCAATACACGAGGTGTGGAAAGATATCATTAATAACCCTTCGCCCAAATTTAAACTGCCTTGCTTTGACAGCAATAATGAGGTTAACAGTGACACCAAAAAGGAATGGATAAAAGATGTCGGAATGGCTCGCCTCTTATACAGGGCGGGTAGGATTAAATCCCGGAAGAATATTCTTTCTGAGGATTTGCACATATCCTCTAAAAAAGATGTATGGGAGAAAATATTTCTTGAGTTTACATTCGAAGCTCTCGGATTTTCAAAGAATAAAACACAGTTTCTGAATTTGTCTAAACTAATAGATTTGAAGAAAACCCAAAAGTGCATAAACGATATACTTGATACTGATGCAATATTATTCGGTGCCGCAGGTTTTCTTAGCGAAGGCAAAGATGAATACCAGAAAGACTTAATAAAACGATGGAATGAACTTCAGCCTCTTTTGAGGTTCGACTCTATGAACAGAGCTGAATGGCATTTCTTCCGTCTGAGACCTTTGAACTTTCCAACATTAAGAATTGCCTACGCTTCTGCATTTATGCTCGAAATTATTAAATCCGATTTTCTTAAAAGGATAGTATTTTGCTTTAAGAACAGTAATAATGTTTTTAAAGACCTAACATCTCTATTCCTCGAAATAGATTTTGCCGAGTTCTGGAAACATCATTATGATTTCGGAAAGAAATCAAAAAAGGAAAACAGCGTAATAGGGAAGTCGAGAGTTACCGATATAATAATAAATGTTGTGATTCCTCTTATATATTTATACTCCAAAGAATTTGGCGATGAAGAACTCTTCATAAAGGTAAAAAAGGCTTATCTGACAACTAAAGATAAAAGCGAGAATAACATTCTTGATGTTATGATAAAGCAGCTTGGTGTTAAACCCGCAAACATATGCGAATCACAGGGACTCATTCATCTCCATAATTTCTATTGCGTAAAAGGTAACTGCGGTGAATGCAAAATCGGCGAAAAGGTCTTCGATAAATTTGCAGTCAATGAAGTCCTGAAAATTATCCTGTATTAAAATATAAGCATCATGGTTTTCTTTACAAAACAATAATCTCTTGTTTTGGTGATTTTGTGTTTTGG
>JBMOHR010000457.1:0-2107 GCA_049317745.1 Ignavibacteria bacterium | reverse complement strand
GGTACGCGCAGCGGGGGGTGGGTATGGTCACTCTTAAGGTATATGATTTAATGGGTCGCGATATCGCAACCCTAGTCAACGAACAACTCGCTCCGGGCACATACGAAACAACATTCGATGGTTCTGCATTATCATCAGGCACATACTTCTACAAATTAACGTCAGGCGATTTCACACAAACAAAGAAACTAACATTATTGAAATAACAAAATTATATCACTATGAAAAAACTTATCTATGCTTTAGCTCTTGCTCTTATTCTGAACTCTGCATTCAACATTCAGAATTCACAAGCCCAGTGGGTACAAACAAATGGGCCTTGCGGGGGTAATGTACAGTGCTTTACTGTTTCTGGAGCTAACATTTTCGCAGGTACTAACGGTAATGGTATTTTCCTATCAAGTAATAACAGTATTAGTTGGGCAGAAGTAAATAACGGATTAACAAATTTTAATATTATATCACTTACTGTTCTGAATACGAATATATTTGCAGGAACATCAAACGGCGGAGTATTTATCAGCACAAATAATGGATCAAACTGGACTGCAGTAAATAACGGATTAAACGCACCTTACGTTTACATTTATGCACTTACTGTTTCTGGTTCAACTCTTTATGCAGGAACAGGTGGTGAGGGGGTTTTTAAAAGTACTAATAATGGCGCTAACTGGGTTGCAATAAATAACGGATTAGGAAATCTGGATGTATATACTTTGTTAGTGTCAGGTGCAAACCTGTTTGCTGGAACAGACGGAGGTGGTATTTATTTAAGTACAAATAGTGGAATAAGCTGGAGTGCAGTCAATAATGGGTTGTCAAATTTACAACTCAGAGCTCTTACTCTTTCGGGTTCTAATCTCTTTGCGGGAACATATAATGGTGGAATATTTTTAAGTACAAATGACGGTGCAAACTGGACTGCAATAAATAACGGATTAACAAATCAAAATGTTCTGTCATTTGCAGTATCAGGTACCGGCATTTATACAGGAACAAACGGCGGTGTGTTTTTAAGTACAAATAATGGTTCAAACTGGGTACCCCTTAACAATGGTTTCGCAAATTTGCAAATAAAATCTCTTTTACTTTCTGGCACAAACCTTTTTGCCGGGTCTGGTGGCGGTGTATATTTAAGTACTAATAATGGTACAAACTGGGAAAGTGTTGGATTACCTGTTCTTATCATAAAATCACTTACCACTTCTGGCTCAAATATATTTGCAGGGACTCAAAGTAATGGTGTTTTTATTAGTACAAATAATGGTATAAGTTGGGCTACTGTTAATAACGGTTTATCTAATCTATGGATAAGTGCTCTTGTTAGTTCAGGGACATACATTTTCGCTGGGACAAATGGATCCGGCGTTTTTGTAAGCACAAATAATGGTACGACTTGGAGTCCATCTTTTGGCAGCAGTCAGATTCTTTCACTCGCTGCCTCAGGTCCTAATATTTATGCGGGTTCAGGATCGGGATTATACACAAGCACTAATTACGGAACAAGTTGGACAACTGCTATCAATTCACCATCTTTTACTGCATTAGTTATATCTAATACATATGTTTTTGCGGGTACGGGAGAAGGTGGCAGTGTTTACAGATGTCTTCTTAATGGTTCAAACTGGGTTATGGTAAGTAATGGGTTAACGGGTAGTGGCATTTGGTCACTTGCAGTATTAGGCTCGAATGTCTTTACATCAAAACAAAATGAACTATATAGAAGTACAAACAATGGCTCAAGCTGGTCGATGATAACCAGTATGTTTGCAGGTATAAATTCATTTGCTGTCTCAGATACATCTATTTTTGCTGCAACATCCGGTAGTATATTTTTATCCCGAAATAATGGCACGAACTGGTTTCAACAAAACGAAGGATTTGCTGGAAGTGCATATTCATTATTAGTAGGAAATAATTATCTTTTTGCTGGAACAACAGGGAAATCGGTCTGGCGTCGTCCACTTTCAGAATTTTCTTACATTAAAATCAACAGTAGTGAAATCCCATCAGCGTATTCATTGTCGCAGAACTATCCGAATCCGTTTAATCCAACAACAAAAATCCGTTTCGATCTTCCAAAGGCATCTGTAGGACAAACATTCCT
>JBMOHR010000456.1:0-2108 GCA_049317745.1 Ignavibacteria bacterium | reverse complement strand
GATTCCTTTTGGAACTTTTTCTCAAGCAAGGATGCTTGAGTTACACTTTTTAAGGATTCCTTTTGGAACTTTTTCTCAAGCAAGGATGATTGAGTTACACTTTTAAACTCTTTAACGAAACTATAGATGTTACCTTCGGACAAGTCAACGAATTTCTTTACGTGCTTATTAATCTGGACTATGTTTCCGTAAGCATAACAGGATACAAAGAATGCAAGAAGTTCTTTATCTGAATCCGATTTTGCAAAATGAAGATTCCATACCGGGTCTTTGGAGCTAAGGTGATTGTTGTATTCGTGGTAATACTTATCGAGTAAGTTTTTAACTTTCATTCAGGACTTTCAGGATTTGCGAAGAACTTATTTCGGTATTTTCATAATCACTTACTTTTATCCAGTTGATTCTTTTATCAGCATTGAACCACGTCATCTGACGTTTTGCATACCTGCGTGTATTCTGCTTTATCTGTTCAGCCATTTCTTCTATTGTGATTTCTTTTCTCAGATACCTGAAGACTTCCTTTACACCTACTGTGTTGAGAGAATTGTGCGTTTCAGGATTGAACCCTTTTAAGACTAATGCGTTGATTTCATCTAATAATCCGTTCACGATTAATCCGTCAACTCTTTGATTAATTCTTTCATACAACAATTCCCTCTCGAAAGTCAGACCTATCTGTATAGAATCAAAATCAGGCTTGATGGTATTTTCCTGCTGCTCCGACATTTTCTTTCCTGTTGCATAAAAAACTTCCAGTGCACGTATAACCCTTCTGAACTTTCCGGCATCCATCTTCGAGGCAGTATCCGGGTCTACAGACATCAATTCACTGTATAATACTTCCCTGCCTTCAGTACGGAGTCTTTCGTTTAACTTTTCTCTGATGTTTAAATTCTTTATTTCTTCTTCAAAGAAACCATCTATGAGTGATTTAATGTACAGTCCGCTTCCGCCTACAATCAGAACATTCTTGCCCCTGTTATGAATATCGGAAATTATTTCCTTAGATAACTTTGCAAAAGTACCTGCGTTAAAATCTTCATTGAGTTCAAGCTCGTTAACAAAATAATGCTTTGCCTTGCTTAGTTCCTCAGCAGTGGGAGCACAGGTAGCTAACTGAATATGCTTATATACCTGCCGTGAATCGGCAGAAATGATTTCAGCATTAAGTTCATTTGCCAGCGACAAACTTAAAGCAGTTTTTCCCGAAGCAGTAGGACCGAGTAATACGAATACTTTTTTCAATCCTATGGAATTATTCTGTTAAAAAATCAATTATATACATTAGCAAAAATAAACAATTTAAAACTTTAAAATTAAGAATAATCCAATGAAAAAACTATTTCTGGTTATGGTAATTGTGATGTTATCAAAGTCTATGTTTGCCTTTGACAGAGCGGATACTACATTTACTTATGATTTAAACGGTGATGATAAAAAGGAAACAATAAAGCTGATTGGGAATGAGAATGAAGGAACTCTAACGCTGAAAGTGAATGATGCGAAATTTGAATACATGGCAACTTCTACGGAATATGCAGAAGTGAGAGTGGTTTGGATAAAGGAAAAAGCATATGTACTTGTAACGAATGCTGATTACTATGGTTTTGAATGCTCGCTCTTCAGTTTCAACAATAAGATTGACAGTATAGATTCATTCTGGTCACTGGACAGACCGGTAATAAGTAACAGCGGAATATTTAAAGTGAACAACTGGATGGGTTTCTGGAGTGCTGATTATGAATACCAGTTAATCAATAATAAGTTAGAGGCTAAATACAAGGATGAGTACACTAATTTCGACAACCTGAAGGAACACGAGATAAAGACTAAGGAGATGATTTATCTTCATTCAAGCAAGATGATAAATGCTAAGGGTTTGTATGAGATAAAGCCCAATACAAGGATATACATTCTGAAAGCAGACATCAGAGAAAAGTGTAAAGAAGAAGAAGGATGGCAGGAAAGCTGCAACTGGTATTTTATAAAAAGCAAGGATGGAACTGAAGGATGGATAATGCTAAAAGATTTTCAGGATAAAGTTGAAGGTATTCCCTGGGCAGGATAGGAATTGATTAATGGATTCCCGTTAAGAGCATACGGGAATG
>JBMOHR010000455.1:0-2109 GCA_049317745.1 Ignavibacteria bacterium | reverse complement strand
ACAGCGGCAAATATTGAAGCAAAGGCTAATCCAAGCTGCATATTATTCTTTGTTTATATTTCGAATTTAATGAGTAAATGATTTTTATCTACAGACATCTTTTCCTCAACCATGATTTTCTGTATTTTACAATCAGCCGTTGCCTTCAGTTCATTCTCCATCTTCATTGCTTCCAGTACGACGAGTACATCCCCTTTCTTAACTGAGTCGCCTTCTTTAACGTTTATCTTTACAATAGCACCCGGCATTGGAGACGTAAGTTCATTCTTAATCTTAGCACCGCCCCTGTTCTTTGAAAATTTCTCTGTCAGGAGTTCAAGTTCATTCTTACATACCATGCTGTAATATTTCGAATCGTGCTTAAGTATAAATTCAGTGTTTTTGATATCAGTATCATGAACAGTTTCAGATTTAAACAAATAATTTACATTGTTTACTCTTAATTGAAGCAACTCATCTGTTATGAACTTATATTCATATGAAGATATGTCCTGTTGATTCAACTTAACTTCGTTTTCCGAAACCTCGATTTCGACAGGAGTTTCGGCGCCATTAATATTAATAATATACTTTTTCATCAGTGAAGCTCCTTTCTTCTAAGCCAGGAATTTTTAGTATTGCCATTTTTACCTGTTTTTACTTTAACGGTATGTTCACCTTTTTCTTTAAACAGAACTGAGGCAATCGCCATTGCTTTTTCCAGTTCAGAACCAATAACTTCTTTGGTTTCTGCAAGTCTCGGGAGGAACGTCCTTTCGACAAACTGCGTGTTGTAGTTACCGTCGAAGTATTCCGGACATTTTAAAAGATTCAGGAGGAAACTTATGTTAGTTTTAACTCCAATAACCGTATAGTTTCTTAAAGCTCTTTCCATTTTATCAATAGCTGATCTTCTGTCAGTGCCATATGAGATTAATTTGGTAATCATAGAGTCGTAATAGATGGAAATTTCATTTCCCTGTTCAATACCTGTATCTTCGCGCATGCCATTACCGAGGTTTCTGCTGATGTATTTAAGTTTACCGATTGACGGCATAAAATTATTGTCAGGGTCTTCGGCACATATTCTGCATTCGATAGCAGCACCATTAAATTTAACATCTTCCTGAGTAAACGAAAGTTTCTCGCCTGATGCAATCTTCAACTGTTGTGCAACAAGATCAAGTCCGGTTCTCATTTCAGTAATAGGATGTTCTACCTGAAGCCGAGTGTTGACTTCAAGGAAGTAGAAGTTCCTGTCTTTATCAAGCATGAATTCAACTGTACCTGCATTAGTGTATCCTGCAGCAAGTACTATCTTTTTTGCACACTCACCCATTCTGAACCTTAAGTCATCATCCATTATTGAGCACGGAGTTTCTTCTATAATTTTCTGGTGTCTTCTCTGCATTGAGCATTCCCTTTCGCCAAGATGAACTGCGTTTCCGTGTTCATCTGCGAGTACCTGAAACTCAATGTGCTTAGGAGAGTCAACATATTTTTCGATAAATACACTTTCATCACCGAAGGAAGACCTTGCTTCGTTCTGTGCCATACGTATGGAGGCCTCCAGTTCTTCTTCGAGTCTGACGACACGCATACCTTTTCCTCCACCTCCTGCAGATGCTTTAATCATAACAGGAAAACCAATTTTCTTAGCGATGGACTTAGCTTCTTCAATATCCTGAACTGCCGAGTTTGTACCTTCAACAACAGGGATATTATTCTTTATTGCAAGTTGTTTTGCTTTTGTTTTACTGCCAAGGTCATCAATAGCAGTATGCGGAGGACCAATAAATTTAATATTGGCTGCTGCACAAGCTCTTGCAAATACGGCACGCTCTGATAAAAAACCGTATCCCGGATGAATTGCTTCAGCACCTGATTTTTTAGCAACCTCAATAATTCTGTCAGCAAGCAGATAACTTTGCGATGCCGGTGACTCACCTATGTGGTATGCTTCATCAGCTAACTTTGTATAAAGAGAATATCTGTCAAAGTCAGAATACACTGCAACGGTTTTAATACCCATTTCACGGGCAGTATTAATTATCCTGACTGCAATCTCGCCTCTGTTGGCGATTAAGATTTTCTTAAACATAATATTAAAATTTGTTATTCTTCTTTTTG
>JBMOHR010000454.1:0-2124 GCA_049317745.1 Ignavibacteria bacterium | reverse complement strand
TCGTTAACTCTTTTTGCGGAAAGATTAATCTTAGCATTGGTTATTAATTCATCGAGTTTCTTTTTGTTAAAATTGCTAAACATAATATCCGCAGATTATTTTACAATGTCCCGAACATACGGTCACCGGCATCACCAAGCCCTGGAAGAATATATCCTTTTTCGTTGAGTTTCTCGTCAATACTGCAAGTATAAATATTAAAGCTCTTTTTCTCCAGATTACCAAACCTGTTGTCAATTGCTTTAAGTCCTTCAGGAGCAGATAATAGCGAAACAACACTGATGTTATCAAAACCCATATTGAGAAGATACTCAATCGTAAATATTACACTTCCGCCTGTAGCAATCATAGGGTCGAGTATAATGATTTTTGTATTCTTCTTGTCTTTCAGTTTAGGAAACTTGAAATAGTATTTAATTGGTTTCAGTGATTCTTCATCACGGTATAAACCGATGTGACTGATTTTGGCTTCTGGGTATAAATCTATGAATCCTCTTGTCAGTCCTAATCCTGCACGCAGGATAGGTAAAAGAACAATGTTCTGTTTTATTCTTGTACCGTTAGTAGTCTTTAAAGGAGTTGTTACGCTTATTTTTTCTCCTTTTAATTCCGCATAGTATATTGAAGCAAGCAAATAAGAAAGCCTGTCAACAGTCGATTTAAATTCCGACGTTGTTGTATTTTTATCTCTGAGCACTGTCAAATGATGTGCTACAAGAGGATGTTCAATTACTGCTACATTCTTCATATAATTATAATAATTCTACGTTAAGGTTTGTTTTTAATACTTGCTTTGAATTAGCTGATTGTCCTTTTGCAGAAAGCTTTAAATTCATATTAATGCTTGTCTTTGTTTCCTTCTTTACAACACAACCTCTTGATAAATCTATGCTGACAGATCCTGTGCCGCCTGCTTCTTCATCCGAAAGTTTAATGTTCATACCCTGCTGTTTTTCTTCTTTACTCAGGAATTCAATACCGAGTGTTGCTTCGATAGCAATTACAACTCCCTTATCGGTTTTCACATCTTTCAGCTTATAGCCAAGAACATTCCGAATAGGGAATACTGAAAGAGTAGTTTCACTGTTGAATGTCCACGACGAATCTTTATACACATCATTTTCAGGGAATTTCTGGAACTGGTTCTGAATAATTGATTTCAAAGCTTCCGATCCCATAGATTCTTTAATCTTTGCTTTCTCATCTGCCTTTAAAGTATCGCCAAGTGCTTTGAATATTTTCTCGTGAATTTGTTCAAGCTCTATAACTTCAGATATTTCACCTTTAGGAGAAAGTCTGAATTTGAATTCCTGTCCTGCAAGTGCATTGTATTGAACGTAATCAATCTTAGCATTCACAGAATCCTTTAGGTTTGAATTATAAGTTTGTGTTATCGATGAATCACGTGCAGTAAGCTTTTCAGTAATGATAATACTGTCGTACTTCATTTTGTAAGTGATGTAACCTGAAGCACTAATATCATTAACTTCCTGTGAATAGTAATAAGTCATAGTTTGTTCGCTTGAAATTTCTTCATCACCTGTACCGGGGCTTTTTTCTGTAGAAAAAGTTTTAGCAGTCATTTTATAATTAAACTTCTCACCTTTTACAGGTACATATTTCAATGTAACCTTCTGTCCATTAGCATCAGATTTTACAAATTCTGTTGCATTTGTTTTAGTTGTATTTGGTTTTGTCCCGTCATCTTTTTTATTGCAAGAGGAAAGGGATACTAAAGAGACAAAAACAACTATAATAACGAATAAATAACTTAATTTTCTCAAAATGAATATCTGTTTTAATTAATAAAATATTGAGATAAATATACTACTATTAATAAGCATTTTCAAAGTATAATGAATTACAGTATAGTATTGGATAAAAATGAGACAGTTAGTCTTGAATAACCTCCTCTCTCTACTTATAATACTATTTCTTTTCCCGCTTTTGCCGTCTGACACAAAAAATAGCATAATTACACTCATGAAACATTTAAAACAAACTTTTTTTAAGTTCCTTATCTTGGCTACTGATTGGTCTATGATTGGTCTCCGATTAGTCTCCCTTTTGTCTACTGTTTTCTGCTGCAAAAAGCTTTTTGTACTGATACGAAAGAAAATGTTT
>JBMOHR010000453.1:0-2127 GCA_049317745.1 Ignavibacteria bacterium | reverse complement strand
TTTATAAACAAAAAGAGGTTATAAGAAAGCTTATAACCTCTTTTAAATTTATGGTGTAATGTTAGTCTTTTTTGGAGACTTCTCTTTTTCTGAGGATTGAGTCAATGAGTCCGTATTCTTTTGCTTCTTCTGCAGTCATATAATTATCACGTTCAGCGTCTGCGTATATTTTATCGATAGGCTGTCCTGAATGTAAAGAAATAAGTTTATAAAGTTGTTGTTTAATCCTGTCAATTTCTTTTGCCTGAATCATAATATCTGTTGCCTGACCCTGTGCTCCGCCTAATGGCTGATGCATCATAATCTTTGAGTTCGGGAGTGCAATTCTTTTATTCTTTGCACCCGATGTTAAGAGGAACTGTCCCATCGAAGCTGCCATACCGATACAGGTGGTCGATACGTCGCATCTGATGTAATTCATTGTGTCGTATATTGCCAGACCTGCTGAGATGCTTCCACCCGGTGAATTGATGTAGAGCATAATGTCTTTATCAGGATCTTCATACTCAAGGAACAATAACTGTGCTACGATAAGTGATGCAATTTCGTCGTAGATTGGTGTTCCGAGAAATATTAATCTTTCTTTTAGTAGTCTTGAATATATATCGTATGCGCGTTCCCCTTTTGATGTCTGTTCGACGACCATTGGAACGAGTTGGTTTCTTGCCTGTGATGCTTTATCCAGACCTGCCATTAATTCGTGTTCTCTGGATTTTATAATGCTGTGAAAGTCCATGTTATTATTCCTTTTCTTCCTTCTTTTTATCTTTCTTTGCTTCTTTTTTAGGCTCTTTTTTCTTGTCTTCTGCTAATTTCTTGATTGATTTCTTAACTTCTTCAATTTCTGTAACCTTTGCATTTTCAATAAGAAAATCAATCACTTTCTTATCGATGATGTTAAGTCTGATTTCTTTGTTATCCTTATAGATTTCATACATTTTTTCTGCTGGTAAGTTGTATGGCTTGCCTGCTTCTTCTGCGAATGCTCTTACGTCGTCGTCTGTAACTTCAATTTTTTCCTGCTGAATAATTTTGTCCTTTATAAGGAACCATTTGCCTGTGAAAGCGACTTCGGCCCTGTTCTTTTTCTTAAAATCATCTTCATTAATATCGTGGCTATGTCCTTTATGTTCTGCTTTGTAACTCTTGAAATAGTCTTCAAGCATTTCTTCTACGTAAGATTCAGGGATTTCGAGGTCGTTAAGTTTCACGGCTTCTGACACGACTTTATTCTTTAAAGCTGAATAACCATGGTCATTGTATGCTTTTTCAATTTCTTCTTTCAGGAAAACTCTTAACGCTTCTTCAGTCTTGATATCATCTTTGCCAGTCATCTTTAAGATTGTCTCTTCGTTAATCTCAGGGTATATAATTTTTTCAACTTTTGTACAGAGTAACTTAACCTTCACGGGTTCGCCCTGTTCGTTCTTTGTGTCGATTGTTCTTTCTTCGTTTTCTTTTAATCCTTTAATACCTTCATAATACTCCTTTGAGAGGTATTCACTTCCGATGAAGAGTTTTACATCCTTTTGTGAACGTCCTTCAATTGCATTACCTGCTTCATCAAGTTCTTCAGTGTTTAAAGTTACCATATAATTATCATCGAGTGCTTTTCCGTCCATTTCATAAGTTGCATTCTTAAGTTTCATGTACTGAAGTTCTTCATCGATTAACGAATCATCTACAACATATTTGGTTTTAGTGAGTTCAATGTCTTTAATCTGCTTAAGTTCAACAACAGGAATTATCTCAAAAGCCACTTTTACAATTAACTTTTCTTTAGGTTTATAATCAAGGTCGAGCAAGGAACCTGTTCCGAAAATAGGGATATTGTTTTCAAGCAGATGATTTTTGAATACATCATTGGCAATTTCTTCAAGTGCACTGTATTCTACTGCATCCCAGTAAAGTTTTCTGACCATATCGAGAGGCACTTTGCCTTTTCTGAATCCCGGAATCTGAGCTTTCTTTCTGTATTCAATGAGTGCTTTTTCAAAATGCGGTTTAAGTTCTTCATAAGTTAAAACAGCGTCGAATTCTTTCTTACAATTCTCCTTGTCAATAATATTTATATCCACGGTATTTTTGGTAAATTTAATTTTAAAACGTATAAGATACTTATTTAGA
>JBMOHR010000452.1:0-2133 GCA_049317745.1 Ignavibacteria bacterium | reverse complement strand
TTCGAGTGGCAGGTTGGCTATGGTGCATTTACGTATTCACGATCACAGTTGAAATCCGTAATAAATTATATTGAAAATCAGAAAGAACATCACAAGAAAACATCGTTCCTTGATGAATTCAGACTGTTTCTCAAAAAGTATGAAGTTGAATATGATGAGAGGTATATCTTTAAAGAACCTCTTGATGATTGATATGAAATCTCTACGAGATTTATGATTGTGTGAAACTTCAAGACCTACAGATATAAAATCTCTACGAGATTTAGCTTTCATGGGGATTCCTTTTCTCCAGATATAGAATCTCTAATAGTTCTTTAACTGAAATAATCTCTGTGTGCTCTCGTGGTGAATCTATATCTTTTAACCCTACTTTACTATCACCCTTATCGTATCCGCCGATTTATATTTATCCTTACTCGATGATAATAACAATATCATCTTGTCCCTGTTCTTCAGTATTCTTGCTCTCGATAATTCTTTCAGCGTCAATTCCGTTATCTCCTTCTCCGTCATGCTCTTTTTTATCTTTATTCCGAAGACTCCCCAGAAGAAATGATTGTATGTATTTATAAAATCGTTTTCCGTTATTGCTACTATCTCTGAATTAACCCTGTATGCCGATAAATACTTCGGTGATTTTCCCGTCTTCGTAAACGTAACTATCGATTTTGCATTAATGTCATTCGCCAGCGTTACCGCGCTTCTGCATATTGCCTCCAGTTCATCCTTGAACATCTCTGAATTATCCATTAAAGGTTTCCTGAAATTCTCTGTCTTCGCAATAATCTTCTCCATCGTCTCAACAACATTCACTGGGTCAACTCCAACCGATGTTTCTCCGGAAAGCATCACGCAATCGGTTCCATCAAGTATTGCATTTGCCACGTCAGTCGCTTCTGCACGTGTCGGTATCCTGCTGTTTGTCATACTTTCCAGCATCTGCGTAGCTGTGATTACCGGTTTATGTTTTATGTTGCACTTTTTGATTATCATTTTCTGCAGTATAGGTACATCTTCCGGCGAAATCTCCACTCCCATATCACCGCGTGCTACCATTATCACGTCAGCCGCATCGATGATTTCATTTATATTGTCAATCGCCTCAGGACGCTCTATCTTTGCTACAACTGGCACATTCTTACCTAGTTTGGCTATCAATGTCTTCAATTCTACGATATCATCAGCCTTCCTCACAAAGCTTAACGCAACTGCATCCACGTTATGTTTCAGCCCGAACACCAGATTTTCCTTATCCTTATCCGTCAGAGAGGGAAGTGATAACTTTGTATTCGGCAGGTTTATTCCTTTGTGCTCCTTCAGTATTCCGCCTTTTAAAATGACGCACACAACTTCGTTCTTAGTTTTTTCAATTATTCTTAAACGAAGCAGTCCGTCATCCATCAGTATGTACTCACCCTTTTTTACGTCACGTACAAAATCAATGTAAGTAGTTGAAAAGCATTGTTCATTTCCCATCATATCCTTCGCAGTGATTGTTATCTTCTTCCCGTCAATTAATCGTATCGAACTGTTCTGAAGTTTTCCAACCCTTATCTTCGGACCCTGTAAGTCCTGCATTATCGGAATGAATTTATTCTTCGATGCAGCCCGTACGTTATGTATATATTCCAGATGTGTCTTAAAATCTCCGTGTGAAAAGTTCAGCCGTGCCACATCCATACCTTTATTGATTAATCTCTCCAGCACTTTCACACTGCCCGATGCCGGACCTATCGTGCATATTATTTTAGTCTTATTTATCATCCCGTTTCTTCCTTTTTAATAAAATATTTATTTAACAATTTATACAAAAATGACAACTAATATAATTTAAAAATCTATCCACGGATTATAGTGGTGTATAAAATCAATTATGAAAAGTCTTAAAAAGAAAAACGTTTTCGTTACAGGCGCTTCAAGCGGAATAGGCAAGGCATGTGCAGAAGCATTCGCCGCATTGGGTGCGAACCTTTTAATATGTGCAAGAAGAATAGACAGAATAGAAAAACTCGCTAATGAACTGCATAAAAAGTATAAGGTGAAAGTTTTCGCATTCGAACTCGACGTCCGTAACTTCGAAGATGTGCAGGACGCAATTATCGGTCTGCCGAAAGAATGGAAGAAGTTTGATAT
>JBMOHR010000451.1:0-2138 GCA_049317745.1 Ignavibacteria bacterium | reverse complement strand
CAGACCGCAATGAACAGCCAAACTGTTTACGCACTTTGTGTGAACGGAGTAAATCTGTTTGCAGGAACAGAACTTAACGGTGTATTTCTGTCAACTAACAATGGGACAAGCTGGCTTGACAAAAATCAGGGATTTACACCTGCTCCGGATATCGGTTCATTATTGATTGCAAATAACTATGTATTTGCGGGTACATATGGTAGGTCAGTCTGGCGCAGAACTTATACAGAAGCAATAGGAATAAAACAGATATCGGAAAGTATTCCTTCTACTTATTCATTAAAGCAGAATTATCCAAACCCTTTTAACCCAACAACAAATATTAAGTTTGATTTGATTAAAAGCGGTTATGTAAACCTGACAGTTCTTGATGTAACAGGCAGAGAAATTGAAACACTCGTGAGTGAGAAGTTAGTATCTGGAACGTATGAAGTTAACTTTAATGCTTCCGGATATACAAGCGGTATATATTTCTATAAACTGGAAACAGATAATTTCAGCGGAACAAAGAAGATGATTCTGCTGAAGTAAGATTTTAATTAAAACAAAAAATAAGTATAAATGAAAAATTATTTTATAGTGCTTGTAACATTGTTATTCCTTACTCCTGCAAGATTTCAGGATGTTGATGATGATGTCCTGATTAGTAATCTAAAAGTTACCACTGATTCTACTTTCTTTTGCCAGGAACTGCTTGGAAGGCCCACGTTGAGCTCGATAACAATAAATGCCTGTGCGAACAAGAATGTAGATATGTATTATGAATATGGAACTGATTCGGTAAATTATCCTAACCAGACGAGTATGCAAAGCTGTCTTGACAGTATTCCTTCAGTATTCACTCTTACAAATCTGAATGCAAATACAAAGTATTTTTATAGGATGAAATACCGCGATACAGGAACATCAACATTTATAACAAGAAGCATACATAGCTTCCGTACACCAAGACCTTCTGGAAGCACTTACACTTTTGCGATTGAAGCTGACCCGCATCTTGATACAAATTCAAACCCTGCGGTTTATGCATTAACACTTCAGAATATTGCTGCTAAGAAACCTGATTTTCTGGTGGATTTAGGTGATACGTTTATGTCGGAAAAGTTACTCGTGAAAACTCCTGTAACTATAAGAGACCGTCATTTGCTTTTAAGGTCATACTTCGATTTAATTTGCCATTCAATTCCTCTGTATCTTGCCCTTGGTAATCACGAAGGTGAATTGGGCTGGTTGATTGACAGTACTTCAACCTGTCTTCCTGTCGTAACTACTAATATGCGTAAAACATATTATCCGAACCCGGAACCGAATTCTTATTACTCGGGCGATACAATACCTGAAAACTATGTAGGGCTTCGTCAGAATTATTATTCATTTCAGTGGGGTAATGCACTTATTGTAGTTCTTGACCCTTACTGGTACACAAAGAGCAAACCGGGATGGGGATGGACTCTGGGGGCAGCTCAGTATAACTGGTTTAAAAAAGTTTTAACTACGAGTACTGCTAAGTTCAAATTTGTATTTTCTCATAATCTTGTTGGAGGAAACGGAACTGATGCACGCGGAGGAACTGAAGTAGCATCGTTCTTTGAAAATGGTGGATATAATCTTGATTCTACCTGGGGGTTTGGCACTTACCGTCCGGGCTGGCAAAAATCACTTCATACATTGATGGTTGAAAACAAAGCAACATTTTTCCACGGTCACGATCATTTCTTTGGTTTTCAGATGAAAGACGGAGTAATATATCAGGAAGTACCACAACCTTCCTCTAAGAGCTACACACAGATGTCAAGCACAGCTTATGGATATCTTAACGGAGTATTCATTCCAAGTCGTGGTTATCTTTCAGTTACTGTATCAAACACCAGTGCTAAGGTAGAATACATTAGAACATATCTTCCAAGTGAAGAAAATGCTACGAGGCATAACGGAGATGTTAGTTATTCGTATACGATTGACACATCCGGTTCAGTAGTAAGCGTAAATCAGATAAGTTCAACACCTGAAAAATTTTCTTTAAATCAAAACTATCCGAACCCTTTTAATCCTGAAACCAGGATAAAGTATTCAATTGAAAACGGGACTAATGTTCAGTTGAAAGTTTATGATTTACTCGGCAGGGAAATAAGTACACT
>JBMOHR010000450.1:0-2139 GCA_049317745.1 Ignavibacteria bacterium | reverse complement strand
AGAATATCTTTTAAAATATTCAGTTGATTTATCTGAAGACAGTAAACGCAGACTTGAGAATAATCCATTAAGGATACTTGATTCAAAGAGCCCAAATGATATTAAGATACTTGAAGATGCTCCTACGATAAATGAATACCTCGGTAATGAGAACAAAGTTCATTTTGAGAATGTTCTGAACGGGCTTAAATCACTCGATATAGATTATGTTATTGATTATAAGCTCGTCAGAGGTCTTGATTACTATACATCAACGACTTTTGAGATACTTTCAGACTCTCTTGGAGCACAGAATGCAGTATTAGGGGGCGGAAGATATGATAAACTTATTGAGCAGCTTGACGGCAAGCCGGCTCCTGCGATTGGTTTTGCATGCGGGCTTGAGAGATTAACTTTAGTACTGGAAGCAAGTGGTTACATTTTTCCCGACGAGGATAATCCTCAATTATACATAGTTACTTCAGGAGAGGAAGCAAGAAAGAAAGCTCTTGTAATTTCCAGCAAATTAAGAGAGAACGGAATATTCTGCGAGATAGATTTACTGAACAGAAGTGTAAAATCACAGATGAAGGAAGCGAACAAGTATAAAGCAAAGTATGTAGCAGTGATTGGTGATGACGAGATAAAGACAAATGAAGTGAAGATAAAAAGGATGAATGACGGATCGGAAAGCGGTATCAATCTTGATGAGATAACAAATTACAATTTTAACTGATATGAGGACAAAGCAAGTAAGACCCGAAAAACTGCAATTTGAGTATGAGCTTCATATCTCAAAAGGTTATGACAGAATAAAGGAAGCTGATTACTTACAGTTTACTTTAATCACTACAAAAATATTCAGGAGTTTTATTTACCAGATAAATGTTACACCAAAGATAGACCTGGACAATAAAATGATTGAGTTTGTGATTGAAGGTTTATCAGCACCCGTAATATCGATTGCAAAATCGGGTAATGCACTTTATGAATACAAGTTATACGGTTACAAGAATGTAGAATACGATTTAAAGTTAGTGAAACTTGATGTTGATAAAAATATATTTAAATTAAAAATTACTAAAGCAGGTATTAAGCTTACAAAGCAGCCTGTGAAAAAATTCTTAAAGATAGAGGTATAATGTATCCTGATTTATTTAAAATAGGCCCTGTGACAGTTCACAGTTACGGTCTGATGCTTGGAATAGCTTTTCTTATTGGCAGTACTTTGTTCTCGCGTGAACTGAAGAGAGTTAAGCTGGATGAGAACATTGGAGTTGCAATAACATTTTTGGCAATAATAGGCGGGTTAGTTGGTTCGAAATTATTCTATATAATTGAAGAATGGAATTTTGGTCAGGGAGGAGCATTTTTTTCTTACTTTACTACTGATACATTATTTTCACCATCGGGTCTTACATTTTACGGCGGATTGATTGTTGCGTTCTTAATGATATATATTTATTGTAAGTACAAGAAATTAAGTATGCTGCAGATAATCGATGCAATGGCACCTGCTACGATGCTTAGTTACGGGATTGCAAGAGTTGGATGTCATCTATCGGGAGACGGTTGTTACGGATTGCCTGTAAACAATACTCCATTCGAATTTTTAGGGTACAGTTACGTAAAAGGAATCGTTCCAACACATGTTGGAGTTTTAGTTCACCCTACACCACTGTACGAACTGGGAGCTGCAATCATAATATTCGTAATACTTATGTCAATGAGAGGAAAAATGAAGTATTACGGACAGATGTTTTTCATCTATTTAATATTCAGCGGTTCAGAACGACTGATTGTTGAGTTTATCAGATTAAACCCAAAAGTAATTTATATATTCTCACAGGCACAATTAATCTCGATTGGAATGATAGTAATCGGTCTTGCATGCCTTATTTTATTCAGGAACAAACGGGAAGAAAGTTTAATCAATCTTAATACAGTAAAGAAATAGACTTTTCGAAATACACAATTCTACTAAATCCCGCATAAACAGCGGGATTTTTGTTTTAGACCGGTTTCTTTGACTTGAAAATGCAGATTAACTTATTTAGATTTAATCTAAATAAGGAAATATGACAATAGCAGATTTAGATTCAGGTCAGCGGGCAACAATAAAGAGAATTGATTTATCTCATCCATCATCATTCAGAGTAA
>JBMOHR010000449.1:0-2139 GCA_049317745.1 Ignavibacteria bacterium | reverse complement strand
GTTTGCAGGTACATAAAAACATCTCTCGGCAATTTCTTCGAGCTCCTTTTTTCTGGCAGGGTCTTTCTCTTCTTTGGAAAGCAGTTCTGCTTCAAGACCATAGTTCTTTGCCCATTGGATTGTTGCTTCGAGTGTACGGATACCTGCACGCCAGAAATATATTTTTTCAGCCGACTTAAAATCTGTTACTTCGGCATTCTTAATCTTATCTTTTAATCTTTCAACGATTCCATTTAATCCCTGATTAAGCGCAGTTTCAAAATCAAGCACATACCTTCCTTCGGGCGCAGGGTCGTGCGGAGCAGTGTAAAGCCCTGCCTGCCAGCCTTTATCGATGTATTCTGCTTTATCATAAACATTTTTCCATAAAGAATCCCCTACATCCTGCATACTCTTACCAAGAAAATACTCGGCAGATTCCTTTAATATATTCTTATCTTCTTTACTGATAAGATATTTCTTGCAGAAAAATTCATAATCACCTTTTTTAGAAATCTCCCTTGCCTTTGCAATACCGCCGCCTTCACCTATGTCGGTAAAAGCATCCTGAGCTTCAGCTTCTTCATTCTTGAATTCACGAAGAATGTAACGCGAGGCATAATTACAGTAAGGAATTGCTCCACGGACATAACGGGTTTTACTTCCTGCAATAAGGTCGAATTCACGGATTACGGGAGTAAGATGTTCAAGCGCATAGGAGTGGCATTCGGCACGTCTTTCGAAAACATTGTTACCGTCTGTTTTGCTGTGAGCTTCGGAATAATACTTAATGTATTCTGAATCTATGAAGAGCGGCTCGTTTAAATATCTTGACCTGATTGATTTAACTCTTTCCGTAGATGGAGTTGACCGGATTTCTTTATTTGAAAGTTTCATATGGATTAATAAACTTTAATTATTAATATCTGATTTTCCGTATTAAGTTACATCTTTTTTGTATCAGAAAAAACGTAAAACAGTACTGCAAATGTGTCCCGGAAGATTTTCCCCCGTTCAATAATGAAACTTAATTTAGTTCTTTATAATGGTTTGATTTAAAGTAAGTTTATTGATAATTTTAGCCATAAATAATTAGTCAAAAAATGTCAAACTTGAAAATTTTTACCGGAACAACTTCTCATCAACTTGGAGAAAAGATAGTTAATGTTTTAGGCGTTTCACTTGGTGCGTGTGAGTTAAAGCACTTTTCGGATGGTGAAATATGGATGCGATACAATGAAAATATTCGCGGAAGAGATGTGTTTATTATTCAATCAACAAATCCGCCTTCGGACAATCTGATGGAGATGCTGATTATGCTGGATGCTGCAAAACGTTCTTCGGCAGCGAGAGTGAATGCTGTGATTCCTTATTTTGGATACGCAAGGCAGGACAGAAAAGACCAGCCGAGAGTTTCGATAACGGCAAAGCTGGTTGCTAACCTTCTGGAAAAAGCAGGTGCTGACAGGGTTATCACAATGGACCTTCACGCTGCACAGATTCAGGGATTCTTTGACATACCAGTTGACCACTTGTATGGTTCGGCAGTTTTCCTGAAATATTTTCACGATATGCAGATTCCTAATCTGGCTGTTTGTTCGCCAGATGTTGGGAGCATTAAAATGGCAAGAGCTTATGCAAAGAGACTTGACGCGGGTTTGATTTTAATCGATAAAAGAAGACCGAAGCAGAACGTTGCAGAGATTATGAATATCATCGGCGAGGTGAAAGATAAAAATGTTCTTATTATTGATGACCTGATAGATACTGCAGGAACTTTTGTAAATGCAGTAAATGCGATAAAAGAAAAAGGTGCTTTAAAAGTTTACGGTGCCTGTACTCATCCGATATTATCGGGAGAAGCAATCGACCGACTTGAAGCATCACCGATAGAAAAACTTTATATAACCGATACAGTTCCTCTTAAGAGAAGTTCTGATAAGATTGAAGTGAAGAGCGTCTCGACAATATTCGCAGAAGCAATAATAAGGACGAATCTGAACGAATCTATCAGTTCTTTGTTCGATGTAATTATATAACCTGAATTTTATAGGCAAATATTTGTTCTAAGTATATTATTAAACAATTACTCAGGAGATAAATTAATATGTTAGTTGATATCGTTATGCCCAAGATGGGTGAATCAATAATGGAAGGTAC
>JBMOHR010000448.1:0-2143 GCA_049317745.1 Ignavibacteria bacterium | reverse complement strand
GACACACGGCTTTTCAGGCCGTTGCTCTACCTACTGAGCTACCTGTCCCACACTATTTTAAATAGAATTGTTAAAATATAGATTTCTTAATTAAAATAAAACCTTAAAATAAATCACTACTAATATTTGTATTTTATCTCCGGTTTCTCAAAAATATCCTTCACGCTATATTTTGTGTAATTTTTATAAATAATTTTCTTTATAATCGTTTTAATTTCTTTATGACCTAAAAGAACAGTCCACTTTTTCTCTCATCTCGGTGTTCTCCAAAGCTCCCCTTTGCTATTTGTGGACTTAACCCAACCCTCCTTTGCCGAATGTCTGCCGCTATTTTGCAGGATGAAAGTTAGTCAAAAAAGAGTAACAACTATGATTTTTAGACAAGATGAAGACGACAAAATATCTTTGATATTAAAATTCAAATTAAGTACTTTTAAATTGATTATGGGTAATTGCCAATTTTAATAAATTCTAGAAAGGAATTATTATTATGAGTATTCGGTCTATCAGTTCATTCAATAATTTGTTTTCAAATCACACAATTGAAACAGTAACAGAAAACTGTAAAAGGATTTTGACAAGTTGTATAATTGCGTATATTTTGATAATACAAACAGCTCCCGTCAATGCTCAGGCAGTGCTTTTTGATTTCGATAATGCCCCGCTATACACTGCATTACCTATAACACTTACTGTAAACGGTATTGTTGCCCACTTTTCGGCAACAGGTCAGGGATACTCTATTCAAAACGCTAATGCGATTGGCTTCACACCACCGGGATTTTCAGGCAGGATTATATATCCCAGCAGTGTTTATCTGTCAGATCTTCGGGTTGGATTCGATACGACAATTACTGCTTTTTCGATTATGTATAGTTGTCAGGAACTGGGTTGCGATGATGCTGCTACAATGCGTGTGACTGCATATAAGAACGGGGTTTATGTAGGAACAAATACTAGGACAGCTACTTTTCCAGGAACCTGGCCGGTAGATACTCTAAGGTGTACATTCGCGCAGGGCTTTGACAGCGTTGTGGTTCATTATGCCAGCCCTCCGCCAACCTGTCAGGATTACGGTGTTATTTATATGGCAGATAATATGAGGGTAACTCCTATAAATCCTACAGCTATATCAGAAAGTGAACTTCCTGTGATGTTCGAGTTAAGGCAGAACTATCCGAATCCTTTTAACCCAAGCACTATAATCAGCTACCAGCTTCAAAAACAAGAGCTCGTCATTCTAAAAGTTTTTGATGCGGACGGCAAGGAAGTTGCAACGCTTGTAAACAGTGTTGAACAACCCGGGTATAAGTCAGTGAATTTCAATGCAGACAATTTAGCAAGCGGTGTGTATTACTATCGCTTGCAGGCAGGTAATTATGTTGAGACCAAAAAACTTGTATTACTCAGATAATGTGTAAACCATTCAAGTAATAAATTTATAAACTAAGGATATATGTTTAGTGTTTCTTTAATATTTCTATAAGCGAAATGATATAAAACCTTGTATCGAAGTTTGATTATTGTAATATCCTGACACTTTTACTATATTATTTTGTTTATATATTTTAATACATTTATATTTTATTAATAAGTACTATAATCATTTCGAAGGATGAGAAACAATGCAGGATAATGTTGCTATTGTAACAGGAGCCAGCCGGGGAATAGGGCTTGCGATTGCAACTGAGTTAGCGAGTCAGGGTTATTCATTAGGTTTAGTTTCCCGCTCAAAAACCGATATAGAGAACGCATCGAAAAGTATACAGAAACAATTTCCACAAACGAATGTAATTCATTCAGCATTTGATGTAGTAAACGGAGTATGCGTAGAAGAGTTCGTCGGACGTGTATTTAAAGAACTTGGGGATGTATCGGTACTTGTAAATAATGCAGGTGACTACAGAACGGGTACTTCATCAATGGCGATTGAAGAAACGAAGCGGATGATGGATGTAAACTTTTTGGCAACAACCAGTTTTGTACAAAGCGTGCTGCCTTCAATGAAGAAGTCAGGACGGGGATATATATTCAACATTGCGTCAATGTGCGGAGTACAGGCTTTCTCTGACGTGGGAAGTTATTGCGCTTCTAAGTTTGCTTTGGTGGGATATAGTTCTTCGCTTGCTCAGGAACTCGCACC
>JBMOHR010000447.1:0-2150 GCA_049317745.1 Ignavibacteria bacterium | reverse complement strand
TTGCCGTTAAAGTCTTTCCAGTTAACAATCTCAACAGTGCCCCAGAGATAATCCTTCATCTGAGGATTAGCATCGGATATCTTCTTTATCTCCTTAAAAGATAAATCCGACACCCATAAATCAGAAAACTCAGTGTAAGAGCATTTCTGGAATGTAACCACCTCTGAATTCTTTGCCTTATCTATTGCAATAAATTTATTGTCGAGCATTATTAGTTTATTCACAACACCATCACTCAGCTTTACAGAATAATATCCTTCCTGCCAGTTGGTTTCGTTCACGACTTTCAGAATAGTCTTGTCATCCAATCCTATATTTTCAACATCTTTGTTCAGGTCCTGTATTCTATACACAGTTTGTTCAGGTCTTCCGTTAGTTATCTTCACGGATTCCTGCAATCCCTGCGTATTGAGTTTCCAGACATCGTACCTGTCATATATCAAAACATAATCATCGTTCGTTGTCCATCCGCCGATTCCGTAGGCATCGGGTACGTTCGGAACGTCATTCAGTTCGTTCCCGAATTTAACAGGAAGACTTTTAGTCAGTGAAAATTTCGAACCCGTTTCATTGTTGTATAAATAATATGATGTATCGGAGTTTTCAAACCAGGTGATGTATTTACCAGTAGGTGAAATCGAATAACCCTGCTGAACTCCTTCTGCGATTAAATTCTTAACGTTATTCTTTGGAGATAAAGAATATAAATCAAACTGGTCAGGTTGTATCCAAGACGAAGAACGTTTATAAGGTGTCTGGTCTATTCCTAAATAGTAATCTGAATTTCTTGACTTAGTATTCCGCACTTTTTCAAACTGTAAATCTTCTACCTGATAAGTTTTGTCAGAAGCCACGTCGTACATTGCCAGATAGTTCTTCTTCTTTGTCTTGTCAAGGTCGTGTAACTGTTGTGTCTGTAAGTATGGGTCCTGATAGTTCCATACATCAACCTTGAACTTCTCTTCATCAATCAATGTGTCTTTGGGTTCGGGTATTAACTTCGGAGCAGTTTGATAGTACAAACTTTTTCCGTTATCCGAAAACTTTAATTCTGAATAAGGACTTATCTCCCAGTCACTCGGTAAACTTGCGTTGTTATTGTCCGCCGCAAGTTTTGAAGTCTTTGTGTCGCTGTAATACAATCCGTATCTCTTTACCTTTGCCGTATCCTGTGTATGAATAAATGCAACATTGTTTCCAGATTCATCAATCACCAGTGATTTCCCGTAACCGGCATTTGCAAAAAGTAATACAGGTTTATCCGTATCCTTTTTCAGAATGTACACCTGTGTTGTATCAGTCTTACCTTTTTTCAATGCCATATACACAAGTGCATTTCCTGTTTTTGAAAATGCATATTCATAAACATTCTCAAAAATATTACTTGTACTCGCAACAGGGTTCAAAAGTGTTAAATCGTAAACATCTATATCACTCTTCGAAAGTGAATCTTTCTTTCTGCCCGATTCTCTCAAATAAGCCACCGAAGAAGAACTCTCTTCAGGCATTTTATACGAAATGATATTATTAATCTTTAATACCTTCGCTTCTTTTAATGCGCTGTTTAATAATACTATTCCGAGTGTATCTTTAGGAAAAGTCTCTTTCTTCTTCTTTAAAACTTTCAGTTTCCTTAAAGAATCATCCGGTGTTTTAATTTTAAATGCTACAAAGTCGTTATTAGACGAAAAAGTACTTTCGTATCCTCTCGAAATGGCAATAGCGTCATCGTTACTGAGATTTTTAATGTTCAGCACTCCGTCACCTTTTTGTTTGTTCACTTCAAACGAAGAAAACTTACCGTCGTTGGAAATGTCTATGTTTTCCAGACGATTCCAGTTAGGATAAACAGTGTGGTCAAGTATCTTTTTCCCTAAGGAAGATGTGGAGTCCGATTGTGCCGATAGATTACAATAAGAAATTGCAATAAAAACTAATAGTAAAAT
This sequence comes from Ignavibacteria bacterium, assembly GCA_049317745.1. Taxonomy (GTDB): domain Bacteria; phylum Bacteroidota; class Ignavibacteria; order Tepidaquicellales; family Tepidaquicellaceae; genus CAIKZJ01. The sequence continues at coordinate 204 of JBMOHR010000447.1, read as the reverse complement.
GTATTTTCTCATATTCGTGTTTTGATATTCGTCAAAATATCGTATGTTATTTGAATTAACAATTCAAATAACCCGGCGCTAAAATCCGGATTATTCAAAAATATTTCTAAAATAGTGAACAAAATCACTGTATTTATAGTTAAATAATATGAAAGAAATCAAGGAATTGAATTTTATGTTAAATTTGAGATGATTAAATTAAAG
>JBMOHR010000446.1:0-2151 GCA_049317745.1 Ignavibacteria bacterium | reverse complement strand
GCTTAATTTTGTCAGTATCGCCTTCACCTGTTGCTTCGCCTTTAATGTCTGCATAAGTAGGAACGAAAGAAGTGATGATGGCACTATTCTTTAAACCTGCTTTTTGAAACAACTCATAATAGCGGCAGGCATTATAAATACTGTCGGAAACAAGCATTGCATTTCCGTTACCATTTTGAAGACGCTCTTTCTTTTCCATATCCATCATAATATCAATCACAATTTTTTCAAGACGTGATTTAGAACTAAACACTTTTTTCAGTGTGCCCCACTTCTGTTTCAGTTCTGCCTTTGCAAAATCAGTAAGACCTCTTGTTTTCAGTTCAAACCATTCGTCAATTTTATCGAGAGAAGTAATCTTCTGTTCGATGTCTCTTGCTTCATACCTTAAATCAAGAACAACTTCATCTTTTACTGCTTCATCAAATTTATAAGTATGAATGTATGTTCCGAATATTTCTATGCTTGTCTGCCTGTCTTTTTTCAGAAGAGGTGTGCCAGTGAAACCGATAAAAAGTGAATCGGGCAGAAAGAACTTCATTGCTTCGTGAAGTTTTCCCGACTGTGTTCTGTGGCATTCATCAACAAAGACATAAATATCTCCCTTTGCTTTGTAATCATCGGGAATGTGTTTTCTCAAATCTTCAAGATACTTATCCACGTCGCCTTCTTCTTTACCGCCGAACTTATGAACGAGCGAACACATTAACCATTTTTCATTATTGTTTAAAACATTAAGCAAACCTTTTCCGCTTTTCAACCGATGTATTTTCTCGGAAATGCCGTTGTAAACCTTTTCAATCTGCTCATCAAGTTCTTCACGGTCAGTAACAATCAGTACTCTGCCTTTAGGATTAAACTCTCTAACCCATTTTGTAAGCCAGACCATGGTAAGACTCTTCCCGCTACCCTGCGTATGCCAGATAATACCGCCCTCTTTATTTCTGATACGCTCCTGTGCGGCTTTAACTCCGAAATACTGGTTATGTCTGCTAAGTTTCTTATTGCCTCGGTCGAAGACGATGAAGTCGTGAAGAAGTTCTGTAAATCTTTCTTTGTTCAAAAGTTCAACAACATTCTTATCGAGTTTATATTCATACTTCGCTGCTCTGTCCCTGATTGGTTTTGTTAACTCAAGAAGATATTTATCATTCTTGTTTAATTCTTTGCTCACTTCTTTCCATTTCAGGAAATACTTTTCCTTATTTTCAATTGCACCGTAGGTAAGACCTTCGTGGTCATTGCCGGCCATTACAAACTGAATAGTATTAAAGAAATGTTTTATAAAAAGATTATTCTGATTATCGAGATTCTGGCGAATACCTTCGGATACGGAAACCGTACTGCGTTTTAATTCAATAACACCAAGTGCAATACCGTTTATGTACAAAACAATATCGGGACGTTTATCGTGAATGCCTTTAACAGTAACCTCTTCGGCAATAGCAAAATCGTTATTCAATGGATTTTTCCAATCAATGAGGAAGACTGTTTCTTTATGATGACCAATTTCTGACTGCACGTTTACACCGTACCTGAGCATTGAATAAACCTTCTTGTTTACATCATAGAGAGATTTACTTTTATCGTTAGCGGCTTTATTAAAATTAAAAATAGCTTTTCCGATAAGAGTTTCGTTATAACCTTTTTCTAATAAATGAGATTTTAAAACATCATCTTCAACGTTACTGTTTTCCGCCCGTTCTTCCCAGTTACCGAGATAGCGGTAACCGAGTTCATCCTGAAAAAGTTTAATCAGTCTGTTCTGTGTTTCGCGCTCTATTTTGCCGATGTTATTCATTTTTTCTTTTTCTGATTTACTAATAATTCATTTTGCAGTTTTAGTCCTTTTGCTGTCAGTCGATATTTTTGATTTGGACTGTTTGGACTTCCGGAGATAGTCAATTCAATAATCTTTTGTTTGATAGCGGGATTAATATAGTTAGTTATAAAGTTCTTCCTGTGCCTCAGCCCTAAAGCTTCCTGAAGCGATGATCTTTTTAACTCGCCGTTTAAAACAAGGATTATCCTTTTGACAGATTCATTCACCTTCGCTGCCGCTTGGACGGTAGCTTGAGCGGTAGCTTGGACGGTAGCTTGAGCGGTAACTTGAGCGGTAACTTGAGCGGTGTTTCTCCTCCAAAGAACCGT
>JBMOHR010000445.1:0-2161 GCA_049317745.1 Ignavibacteria bacterium | reverse complement strand
GTTTCAAACAGGAATGTTTGAACTACAGTTTGCAATGGTTTAGTAATGAATATTTATTAATGTGTAAATTACTTATTTTATTGTAATTATTACAAATTTATAATTAAATACTTATGAAAAAGTCAGTTCTGTTAATAATTATATTATTCTTTGTGACTTCGTTATTCTCACAGACAAAATTTGAGGATGCTGTTGCACTGAATTTTAAGAATGCAAATGTTGCTAATGCAGGTTTCTTCGACAATTCAGGTAATCTGAATACTGCCAGGATTTCTACAAAGGACGGTTCGTATTATGTTGAGTATGGTGCGTATGATGCTAACGGTATTTACTCAGTGAAAAGAATGTTTGAAATGAATTCGTATACAAATGAATTCAAAGTCAGGTTTTCTGCTGACGGCTCTAAGTTAGCAGTTCTTGAACTGTCCAGTGATAAGAATCTTTTAAGTTTCTTCGATCTACAGTCGGGACAACTTATTCAGGATTTTGATGCAGAAAATATTAATAACTTCTTTCTGACTCCTGATTCGAAATACATTGTGGCTTCGGGTCCTTCAAATTCTATTCTGTTTGATATTTACGATGACAATATTCTTCTAAACTATGCGGGAGAATCTGTTATGGATATCAGCGAAGACGGTAATACTCTGTTTTGCAAGAACGGCGGTAATATAGACTATATAGATACAAAGTCAGGTAAGAAACTAAAAACTTTTGCGCTGAAAGATTTTCGCTCGATAGATTTTGATGAACGCGGTGAACTGATACTTTGTTCATTCCAGGGGTACATTAAACTTTTTAAACTTACACAGAACGGAATAATAGGTATTAAGGAAATCAGTAATGTTTCTTTACAGCCTGTTCCAACTCCTACTTTTAATTATTTTCTTGTTGAAGACCCGGGCGCGTCAAGACGCTGGCTCTTTAACCTTGGCGGTAAGCAGGTTTACAAGGCAAAGATTGATAATTTCAATCAGGCTAAAAGTTCTTATGTGTTCAGCAGCGATGAGAAAAAATTTGCTCTTCTCTCTGATAAAGGTACTGAGGTTTATGATTTTGAAGTAATGAAATATTACAATAAGATTTCGCAGAAGTTTCCTGATTTGTTTACTACAAAGGTAGATTTTGAGACTGAACAGGACCAGATTAACCGTGCTGACAGGTTTAAAATACAGAAACAGACAATCGTGTCTAATGTTGCCGATGAACTGAAAGTTTCGGAAGGTGTGATTAAACAAAACCAGAAGAATTCACTCGGTCTGGTTGAAGTGAAAATATTCAGCATTGGTTCGTATGACCCGAATACTGAGATGTATGATGTAACTCTGACTCTGCCTACAGATTATGCAATGTTTGAAAACGTAAGTGCTAAAGTGAAGATTGCAAAATTTCAGGCGGAAATATTCTCACAGAATTTCCAGAAGTTTAAAGCATATGCTTTAAGGCAGCTTAATAAAGAACAGACTGGGCTTGATGTGTTTGACGTGACCATCGTAAATGACCTTAATAACACAAATTACAGATGTATTATGCATCGTACATTGCCGGTTACTAAAACAAACTATGATGAACAGTTTAATCTCGGGCAGAAATCTTTTGAACAGAGAAACTGGTATGATGCGATAATATACTTATCGGATTTTCCTGATGACTATGCTAAGAATTCGGTGATTGATTATATGCTCGGACAGGGAATACCAAATTTCTTCGATGAAAAATGGAGTTATGTACAAACGCTTAATCCTGTTCGTGATTCAACAACACTGCTGAAGTACATTTCTGACTTCCCGAAAACGTTTAAGCTGTATTCGGATGTCACAAGGCTCAGACAAACCGTTGTGAACAGTATAATGGAATCAAGACTTGATTATGCGAACAGTTATTTTGCTGACAAAAGGTATTCCGATGCGCTTGACTTCATCGATGCGTCTGTAACTCCAACGTATTATGATTTGTATTCAGGGGCTTCATACGATTATGAATACTATAACACAAAGCTTGTACCGTTCAGGAATAATGTACTTGTTGTAGTCGCGAAGAGGAGTATAGAGGGTGGAAATTATGACAGGGCAATAACATTGCTCGAAAGAGTTACGAGGGATTATCCTGAATACGCTGAAGTGGAGAAGCTGCTTTCTGATGCTAAGTATCAGAAGGGGAA
>JBMOHR010000444.1:0-2167 GCA_049317745.1 Ignavibacteria bacterium | reverse complement strand
TCAGCAATATCAAACAAATAAAAGCAATACAGTTAAAAACTATTTAAAAACAAAAAAAGAAAGGTAACAAAATGAAAAAATTATTCGTTCTCTTCGTAATGTCACTTTTTGTTGTGAGTGCATCGTTCGCACAGATTAACAAAAACTGGGACGGAACAAAGCCTGAAGTACATCAGGGCGCAAAAGGATTTGTATTCTCATATACACCATTTCAAAGTGATTTAGGTGGTGCACCTGCAGGATCATTTTCAGGTTACAATATCGCAACAGACCAAATAACAGTTACTAATATGGCTGGTGTTGGTTTCAGATATTTTGTAACACAGAATATTTCATTAACAGGTGGTCTTAACTTCGGTTCTGCTTCACAGACTGGTACTGACACAAGTGGTTTTGATTATTCAGCGTCAACATTCGGTATCTCAGTAGATGGTGATTATCATTTCAAATCATTGTACAGTGTATCACCTTATTTTGGTGTAAACATCAACTATGGTATGATAAGCAATAAAATTACATCAAAGACTGCAGCAGCAGTTGAAACAAAAGTTTCAGGTGGTGTTTTCGGTGCAGGATTAAATTTTGGATTTGACTGGTATTTCACCCCGGGTATTGCACTTGGTGGTAAATACACATTAGGATTTAATTCAATTAGTGGAAAAGAAACCACAACAGGATCAACAACAGTTACCAACCCAAAAGGTTCATTTTTTGGAACAGGTACAGGTTCTTTCCAGCTTAAAGTTAACTTCTAAGATTGAAATTAAATTTTCATAATACCTATGTCCGCTTTTAGCGGACATAGGGTTTTTTATAATAACAGTTATAGTAATAGACAGAAAACAAAAACAAATGAACATACTCAGTAACTTAAAATACGCAGAAGGCTCGAGAAAAAAGAGAAAAAGAGTCGGTAGAGGTCAGGGTTCCGGAATTGGCGGTACTTCCACAAGAGGCGAAAACGGAGCAAAGTCACGTTCAGGTAACAAATACAGAGCTTGGTTTGAAGGTGGTCAGATGCCGCTTCAAAGAAGAGTTCCTAAGTTCGGATTTAAAAACATAAACAGAGTTGAGTATAATGTTTTAAATCTTGGTGGTATCCAGAAACTTATCGACGAAGGTAAGATTAAAGAAACTGCTGTGGACATAAAATATTTTCTTGATTTTGGTTTTGTGAAGGATTCACGTAAACCATTAAAGATTCTTGGTAACGGTGAATTAAAGTCTAAACTTGAGATCTCAGCAAACTCATTTAGCAAATCAGCAAAAGATAAAATCGAAAACCTCGGAGGAAAAGCCATCATAATATGAGCGGTTTCGTAGAAAATTTCAGGAATATATTCAAGATAGAAGAACTCAGAACGAGAATCTTCTTTACTATTGCCTTGTTGGTAGTAGTAAGAATTGGTGCCCACATTACCCTGCCGGGTATAGATGCTTCTATACTAGCTGAAGCAAACAAGAATTCAAATGCAGGCGGTTTATTCGGTCTGTATGATATGTTTGTAGGTGGAGCATTCAGTAAGGCTGCAGTATTTTCATTAGGAATAATGCCTTACATCAGTGCATCTATTATAATACAGTTATTAGGTGCAGTATTTCCATACTTCCAGAAGCTTCAGAAAGAAGGTGAGGAAGGCAGGAAAAAAATAAATCAGTTAACAAGACTTGGTACTATACCCGTTGCAGCATTACAGGCATGGGGTATCAGCGTTCAGCTTGCAAGCCGCAGAGCAGGAGATTTACACATTATTAGTCCGGAAGTGTCTATGTTTGTGTTTACTTTTGCTACTGTTGTTTTCTTAACAGCAGGTACAATTTTGTTAATGTGGTTTGGTGAGCAGATTACAGAAAGAGGAATTGGAAATGGTATTTCTCTTATTATATTTATCGGTATAATAGACAGATTCCCTTATTCAATATTTGATGAATATCAGATTATTGCATCAGGTGTAAGAAACATTTTGATTGAAGTTGTTTATATTGCAGGGTTTGTATTTATAATAGCAGGTGTAATTTCTGTTACTATAGCAACAAGAAAAATTCCCGTTCAATATGCAAAAAGGGTTGTGGGTAGAAAAGTTTTTGGTGGCGTTACACAGTACATACCTTTAAAGGTTAATCAGGCTGGTGTTATGCCATTAATATTTGCTCAGTCAATAATGTT
>JBMOHR010000443.1:0-2173 GCA_049317745.1 Ignavibacteria bacterium | reverse complement strand
TAAGTCACAAAGGACAAAAAGAATTTTAAATAATTAAGAATATAAAAGTATAATACAATATGTTATCAATAAAAGGATTAAAGGCAAGAATAGACGACAAAGAAATTTTAAAGGGAATAGACCTTGAAGTTAAGGCAGGTGAAGTTCACGCGATTATGGGACCTAACGGGTCGGGAAAGTCAACACTGGCGGCGGTTTTAGCGGGTAAGGAAGGGTATGAAGTTACAGGCGGAGAGGTTACTTACTTCGAAAAGAACCTTTTTGATTTAGCCGCAGAAGACAGAGCAAGAGAGGGAATATTTCTTGCGTTCCAGTATCCTATTGAGATACCTGGTGTATCAACTACTAACTTTATGAAGACTGCCATAAACGAAGCAAGAAAGTACAAAGGACTTGAGCCTATGAAGGCTGGTGAGTTTATGAAAAGATTAAGGGATAAAGCAGCACTTGTTGAACTCGATGTTGAGATGACGAAGAGATACGTGAACGTAGGATTTTCGGGCGGAGAAAAAAAACGTAACGAGATATTTCAGATGGCAATGCTTGAGCCTAAACTTGGAATACTTGACGAGACTGATTCGGGACTGGACATTGATGCTTTAAGAATCGTTGCTAACGGTGTGAATAAATTACGCAGTAAGGATAATGCATTTGTTGTGATTACTCACTACCAGAGATTACTGGATTATATAGTTCCTGACTTTGTACACGTATTGTACAACGGTAAGATTGTAAAGTCAGGCGATAAGAGTCTGGCATACCAGCTTGAAGAAGAAGGATACGACTGGATTAAAGAGGAAAGCGTGGTTGGATAGATGGGACTTAAGAATGTATTAAATACAGTTACTAAATCCGACTCAAAGGTACTTGAAAGCAAACGCGCATCGGCTGTTTCAGAGTTTGAAAGAATCGGATTTCCGACTAAGAAGAATGAAGAGTGGAGGTTTACAAACGTAGCTCCAATAGTAAATACAGATTTTACTGTAAAGAAAGACGGCGCTAAGAAAAACTTAATAGAAAAACTTGCAGAGTATAAGTTCGATGCAAACGTAGTTGTAATATACAACGGAAACTATTCATCGGAACTTTCAAAGATAACAGAAGAAAGCAATAAAGTATTTATAGGAAGTTTTGCAGATGCTTACAGTAAGGGATTTGACAAGGCATTCGAAGAACACTTTGGAAAATATGCAAGTGACAAGGTTGACGGGTTCACCGCACTGAACACATCGATGATTAACAGCGGACTGTTTGTTTACGTTTCGAAAGGGGCTTCACTTAAGAAACCTGTTATGGTTATTAACTTCATAGAAGATTCAGACACTGAAATATTTGCAAACCACAGAAACCTTATCGTCGTTGAAGAAGGCGGGAACGCTGAAGTGAGTGAAGTTTATTACGCAAACGGAAAGAAAGCAAGTTTCTCGAACGTTGTAACAGAAGTATTTATAGGAGAGAATGCAGAGCTGCATCACAACAAAGTACAGAACGAAGGAGATAATGCATATCACGTTGGAACGACACAGGTAGAGCAGAAGAATCACAGCAGGCTGTATTCATCAACAATATCGTGGGGCGGAAGTTTATTAAGGAATAATTTAAACTCAGTAATAAACGGAGAAGGAATAGACTGTTACTTCAGAGGGTTTTATCTGACGAAGGGTGAGCAGATTATTGACAACCACACACTTGCAGATCATGCAATGCCGAACAGCCACAGTAATGAATTTTACAAAGGTATATTGGATGATAAAGGAACGGGTATATTCAACGGTAAGATAATGGTAAGACAGGACGCACAGAAAACTAACGCATACCAGACGAACAAGAATGTACTGCTTACAAATGAGGCAACGATAAACTCGAAACCGCAGTTAGAGATATTTGCAGATGATGTGAAATGCAGTCACGGAGCAACGACAGGGCAGATTAATCCTGACGAGATATTTTATTTAAGGGCGAGAGGGATATCTGAATACGAGGCAAAGAAACTTTTGCTTTCGGCTTATGCACACGAGATAATAGATGAAGTAAAGAATGAAGAGTTGAGGAATTTGCTGGTGAAGACACTGGAGAAGAAACTGGGGTAGAGCAATTATGAATTATGAATTATGAATTAAAAAATCATTAAGGATATAAGAACGAAGAACAGACACGAATTATCACGAATTGC
>JBMOHR010000442.1:0-2191 GCA_049317745.1 Ignavibacteria bacterium | reverse complement strand
ACCTGATCTTCCTGATCCCAGCAGGAAACAGCAATTACTTTTCCGCCGAGTTTTGTGTATAGGTCAATTGCATATTGCGATACGTTTCCAAATCCCTGTACGCTTGCAGTTGTAGTCTTAGGGTCGATATTCTTTTCTTTAAGTGCCTCACGGAGTGTGAATATTACGCCGTATCCTGTAGCTTCAGTTCTGCCGAGCGAGCCGCCCATACCGACAGGCTTACCTGTAATAAGTCCCGGATATTTATTTCCTGTTATAGTTTCAAATTCATCGAGCATCCAAAGCATATGCTGTGCGTTGGTCATCACATCGGGTGCAGGAATATCTCTGAGCGGACCGATATCTTTCGAAATCTGTCTTACCCAGCCTCTGCAAATCTGTTCCTGTTCTCTCATACTTAAATTATGCGGGTCGCAGATAACACCGCCCTTGGAACCGCCGAGGGGAATGTCAACAACTGCGCACTTCCAAGTCATCCACATTGAAAGAGCTCTAACTGTATCGACAGTTTCCTGAGGATGGAATCTGATACCGCCCTTACCCGGACCGCGGGCATCGTTATGCTGAACACGAAAGCCTCTGAATACTTTCGATGTACCATCATCCATTTTCACGGGAATAGAAAAGTGATATTCTCTTATAGGGTTTCTTAATAAATCTTTTGTTGCTTCATCGAGATTAAGAACCTCAGCCACTTTATCGAATTGTGTCTGAGCCATTGCGAATGCATTGAACTTCTTGTCTGCCATAATTTTATTCCTTCAAATAATTTTGTTTAGAAAAGATTGTATAATTCTTTCTTCTTTACAAACCTATGAAGATTAAACCGCTGATACACTTTAAAATATACGAACGGTACTTTTGTACGACGAGTGGGGCGAAGAAAACAATACATTGTACGCTTTTTTTAACCTTTCAGGTTAAGTTTAATGTTACGATTTTGAGTAAACATCATTAACAAGAAACGTTTCCTATTGAACAGTTTTAACAAACATATTACGAATGCTCTGCAGGTTATAATAGTAATCGACGGCGAAATGCAGATATTACAGTACAACAATTATGCTTTGAATTATGTGTATAAATATTTTAACAAAGATTTAAAGACTGTAAAAAGTTTAACCGACGTAATCAATAACGAAGATGCTTTAAACGAGGCACTTAAGGACTGCAGAGAAGGAAAGGCTCAAAAACATATTGAGTATAAGATTAGAATCAATGATGAGGATTTCACTTTCAGAGTTACAATAATTTCCACAGAAGATTTAAAATCATTCGTGGTTTTAATAAACGAAGAAGACAAAAGCGAAACGCAGAAACTGCTGTCGATTATTTCACACGATCTGATAAGTCCGATAACGAGTATAATGGGATTTTCGGAATTGCTGTTTCAGGATTTAGACAATAAGAAACAGAATAACCTGCTCAGTGAACATATATTTTCAAAGGAAGAATTTGAATCGCTGAACAGAATAATAAAAAGAACAAAGTTAATAAATACATCCACGAAGGAAGCTTACTCTCTGCTTGAAAACCTTCTTGAATGGTCGCGGACGAAGAACAACGTTATAAACCCGAGCATAGAGATTCTGAATTTAACAGATGTAATTGTGAGTCAGGTTTCGTTCAGTAAGAATCAGGCAGACTTTAAGAACATAACGATTGAATACGAGGCAAAAGAAGACCTCAATGTTTATGCAGACAAGAATATGCTGAAGACAATACTAAGGAATTTCATATCGAATGCGATTAAGTTTACTCCAAGAGGCGGGACTATAGAAATCACAACATCTGACTTTTCAAAATCTGCGGATGATAGATTTATAAGAATTGATGTAGCTGATACGGGAGTCGGCATTCCCGACAGAACTCTGCAAAGTTTATTCGTTCAGGGACAGAACATAACTACAAAAGGAACAGAAAGCGAAAAGGGTACGGGACTTGGTTTAAAACTGTGCAAAGAATTTGCAGAAAAGATGAACGGCAGCGTAACAATCAGGTCAAAGCGAGGCAAAGGAACTATCGCATCGCTGTCGCTTCCCAGTACTTAATGTTTACACATCTTAATCTAAGAATTTAATTCATTAAACCAGTCACGGATTATTGTGATAAGTATAGAATACTTAGTCTTCTAACCTAAGGACAGAACCATCCCAGACAGGAATCTGAGCTTTATCCGGCATAAAATCGA
>JBMOHR010000441.1:0-2210 GCA_049317745.1 Ignavibacteria bacterium | reverse complement strand
CTGTTAATTAAGTTTAGCAGGGGATTTTTTGTTTGGGGGAATCAGAACACATATGGGGGACTAATCATAGACCAATCACAGGCCAATCATAGACCAAGATAAGGGATATAAAAAAAGTATTCTAAAGACGTCTATATATTTATACAGTTACGAGTGAAAACGTGCATCCGCCGCGGCGGAGCAAAAAAATAGAGAAGAGAAAAGATGTCCACTAATTACGCTAATTAGAGATTTTTTTAGGGTTAAAGATAAGAAAAGATATTTCTGGTTTACCAGAGTATGAATCAGTAATGCTGCCTTCCCAAGATTGAGGTAGGAGAACAGAAAATTATTTTACTCAGTATGGCAAAATCACTGAAAAAAATAGTATTATAAGTGAGAGAGGGACAGTCCATTCCCTTATTCCCTCGCAAACGGGGAGATATGTTATTTATTTCTTTTTCACTTTATTTTATAGTTTGTTTTTGAAATTTTGAGGATATGTTTAATACCAGAGGCGGAAAAATATTATTTAATTTAATTGGGGTATTTATGCTCCTGATTATTACGGGGATTACTTTATATTATCAGTTTAATAAGCTGACGAGGAAGTCGTTCTATGAAGAATCGGGAAAGAAAAATATAGCCGGGCTTGTGAACAATGTGGAGGTGGTTTCGGATGAGTACGGCGTGCCGCATATAACTGCGAAGAGTGATGAGGACTTGTTTTTTACGCTGGGGTATATGCACGCACAGGACAGGATGTGGCAGATGGATTTGACGCGCAGAGTTGCGGAAGGCAGGCTTGCAGAGATTATGGGAAAGGATGTTCTTGAATACGATAAACTTTTCAGGACAGTCGGAATCGGGAAGTATGCTTATACTTTGTACCAGAATGTTTCGCCGAAGACAAAATCAATCCTTGAGAATTATTCGAAAGGTGTGAATGCTTTTATTAAAGAGAATAATAAGAAGTTACCGTTTGAGTTTGATGTTCTGAACTATAAGCCCGAAGAATGGAAGCCGGAACATTCGCTGATGGTTGTGAGGATGATGGGATGGGAACTGAATATTTCGTGGATGACTGAGTTTATGTTCGGAGAGCTTGTGAGCAAGTTCGGTATGGAAAAAGCAAAAGACTTTTTCCCGAACTATCCTGAAGATGCACCTTACATAGTGAAGCAGGAAAAAGGAAACACAAAAGATACAAAACCAAATAAGACAGAAGATAAGTTAAAGAAGATATCTGAACTCGGCAAAGGATTTTATGACGGCGTAAGTGCGTACAGAAATCATTTCGGACTGATAGGCACGCACATCGGAAGCAACTCGTGGGCTGTGAACGGAAAGAAGACCGAAGGCGGAAAACCTATACTTGCAAACGACCCGCACCTTGTGCTGCAGGCGCCTTCGCGCTGGTACGAAGTGGTGATAAAAAATTCTGCAGACAATACAATGGCTTGCGGATTTTCAATCCCCGGTGCGCCCGGAATAGCGATTGGTTCGAACGGAACGATAAGCTGGGGTATAACAAATCTGATGAATGATGATTCTGATTTTTTAGTTTTAAGAATTGATTCGACAAACAGTGCAAGATATATTTATAAAAATGTTTCTTACGATATAGACAGCACCGAAGAATACATCAGAATAAAAGATGTGAAGGATGAAGTGCCTTACACAGTTTATTCGACGAAGGTTGGTCCTGTGGTCTCAAACCTCGACAGGACTGGGTTTATGGAAGGCGGCAATTTCAAAGTAGGCGAAAAATATCTTATGACTTTCAAATGGACAGGTTTTGAAATAAGCGATGAGATAAAAAGTTTTTACGATGTTTGTCATTCCAGAAACTGGAATGAATTCCGTGAATCTCTTAGAAACTTCGGATTACCTGCTTCAAACTTTACTTATGCTGACATCAACGGAATCATAGGTTATCAGGCAGCAGGGAAGATTCCAATCAGAAAAGGTGAGAATGATGTTAACGCTTCTATACCTAACAATGAAGATTTAGAGTGGACGGGATTTGTGAGCTTTGATGAAATGCCGATGGTTTACAACCCTGAAGATAATATTATTGCGACTGCAAACAACAAACCATTAAAGGATTACAAGTATTACATATCAAACCTTTACGAGCCTCCATACAGGGCTGCAAGAATTGAAGAAGTGCTGAAAGCAAAGCCCAATATAACTTCGCAGGAATTTAAACTTTTGCAGAACGATGTTGT
>JBMOHR010000440.1:0-2212 GCA_049317745.1 Ignavibacteria bacterium | reverse complement strand
CATTACCGTTTGAAGCATACAATGGTGAGAAACCTTACATTTTTGTTTGCTACTCACACAGAAATATATCCATAGTATATGATGAGATCAAAAAAATCCATGATTTTGGATACCGTATTTGGTATGATGAAGGCATAACACCTTCAAGTGAATGGCCAGAGGAAATCGCCAAAGCATTACAGAATGCTTCCTTTTTTATCGTTTTCATATCAAATTCTTCAATAGCCTCTGCAAACGTAAGAAACGAAATAAATTTTGCTTTGAACAAGGGAAAAAAATTCCTTGCGATATATTTAGAAAACACAACTCTGCCCCCTGGTCTTGAACTTAGAATGGGCGATATACAGTCAATAAATAAATGGCGACTAAGCGAAGAACACTATAACAGAAAAATCTTAAATGTTTTACCCAAGGATTTAATTGAAAAACAATTCAATGCAGAAAAAAATATAATAACATCAAATAGCGATAAAAGAATAAATGAGCCAATAAATGTTTCGTTAAAATCAGAAAAGAACTTATCTTTAATAGACGGGAGCAGCGCAAAAATAAGTCGAAAAAGGTATTTTGTGGGAAGCATTATATTGTTTATTCTTATCTCTACTTTATATTATTTGTTTGTTTATAAAAATTCAGACAACAAATTGGATATTAAAAATACACAAATTACAAACAGCAAGGAATCGGTTGATAGAAAGAGTGAAGAACTTGACCCAGGAGGTTTGAAACAATCCTTCAATACAGATAAAAATGAGGCTCAGAATTTCAAAATAAATTTATTGGGCAAATATTCCGGATCTATTAAAGATGGAACTAAATGGTATGTCTATATTAATGATTTTGAGGGATCAAGCATTAAAGGATATAATGAGGTATACTGGAAAAAAACACCTAACGGTTTCAAAACAAATTTCACCGGTACATATGAACCTTTAACAAGAAAAATTACAATGTTAGAAGATATAAACGCAAAAGGTTCCGGGAAATTTGTTGGCACAGTTTCAGTAGATGGAAGAACAATTATGGGAGATTGGCATAGATATACAGATAATAACTCATTCACTTGGAATTTAAATAAAGTAGATAATTAAGAAATAGAACATTTTTGTAAGAATCTTCATTGCATTAATAATGAATCTATTCAACCGATTAATTAATATGTGAAGGATAAAACGGTGAAAAGTTCGATATTCTATTTACATTACACTATAAAAACAATAATATGAAACCTGTGCTCAAGAAATCAGATAACCGTGAAACAACAAAAATTGCTAAGTCAACGACATAGGTATTTATATCTTTTGGCTGTTTGGTTAAAAAGGTTAAAGAGATATTATAATTGGTATTTTGATGGTAGAAAGTATGCAAATAATCTTAGTAATGAGAAGTTGCCATTTCAAATAAAGAAACATAAATCTGTTTTACTGAAGAAACTTGGTGAGAGTGATATGCAATTACAAGTGAACAAAGTGACTAATTTGAAAATTGCGATTAAGAATATTGATGGCATTCTAATAAAACCAGGGGAAACATTTTCGTTTTGCAAACTTGTCGGATTGCAAACAAAACGAAAAGGATATTTAAACGGAATGGAATTGTCATTTGGTGAAGTGAAATCAAGTATAGGTGGTGGGATTTGCCAGATATCAAACATGATTAATTGGTTAATAATGCATAGTCCTTTAACGGTTACTGAAATTTATCCTCATTCGTATGACCCATTTCCTGATGATGAACGTGTATTACCTTTCGGAAGCGGAGCAACAGTATTCTATAATTATCACGACTATCAATTTACAAACAAAACAGACTACACTTTCCAGATTAATCTTTGGCTCACAGAAAAATATTTAGAGGGTGAACTTAGAATCAACAAAGAATTAGATTTTGAATACTGTGTAATTGAAAAGGAACATCAATTTTTAAAAATAGACGGACTGTTCTTTCGTAAAAATGAGATATGGAGAGAAAAGATATTAAAGACTGAAAGTGGAAAGATTATCAGCACCGAATTACTAACAAAGAACTTTGCAAGGGTGACTTATTCCCCTGAATCATTTATTGAGTATAATGGCGAAAACCAGAGGAATTAAATTGGTCTTTTTAAATTATAATTTATTGATAATATGAAAAAGATAAGAATTATCTTGAGATTAATATTCTTTATAGCTCTTTTCTCTAATGCTTTGGGACAAGATAAATTAGATGCAGA
>JBMOHR010000439.1:0-2214 GCA_049317745.1 Ignavibacteria bacterium | reverse complement strand
TTATCGGAAACGATGTTGCAATCACAACCGGCGGTATATACGGACACTTTGAACTTAACGTATTCAAACCTGTAATGATTACAAACCTTTTGCATTCGGCAAGACTTCTCGGTGATGCCTGCGAATCTTTCAATGAGCACTGTGCAGTAGGAATTGAGCCGAACATGGCGGTTATCAAGAGACACGTTGAAAATTCATTAATGCTCGTAACAGCATTAAACACACACATAGGTTATGAAAACGCAGCTAAGATTGCTAAGAAAGCTCATAAGGAAAATAAAACTCTTCGCGAAGCGGCAATAGAACTCGGACTCTTAACGAGCGAGCAGTTTGACCAGTGGGTTGTTCCGAAAAACATGGTCGGCAATCTCTGAATAAACATATATACTCAATAATAACAAAACAGGAGTGCATCGCACTCCTGTTTGTTTATCAATCAATTTAATTTTATAACCCTATTCCTACAGAAACACCGAGACGCTGTCCATTACCTGATGGAACAAACAATTTCTTTTCAGGTTTTGCTTTTTTCTTATCTCTGTTTCCCTTTTTCTTGCTTTGATCATCTTCTTCATCGCTGCCTGCAAGAGCATTGATTGCCTGTGTAAACCAGTCGGTTGTAAGTTCTAAATTTTTCTGTATCCACTCGCCTTTCTTTTCAAAGTCGTTTAAGTCAGTAGCTGCCTCAATACCGTCTTTCATATGCTGAACGTCGTCAAATTCTTTTATCTCCTGCTTACCAATTTCTTTCTTGAACTGTTCTTTCGCATATTTTTTCGCTCCGTCTGTTGCACGCTTTGTAAAATCTTTACGCATACTGTAAGCAGCTTCCAGAGGGTCATCCATCCTTGAATAATCAAAACCACTGCCGCTGTTTAAGCCTTTTTCATACCTTAGTATCCATCCTGTGTTTTCTATAGTTTTATTCCATTCAGGAGTGGGTCCTGTGTACTGAATACTCTTGAACCTCCAGATTGGCAATTGTTTACCCGACTGAGTCGTGAAAACATTCCGTCCCGGTTCATCATCATAAGTCACAGATACTTTATAATCATCATTTCCGTAGGAAGTTACTCTGCCTTTGTCGTCTCTTGTAACATCTATGTAAGAAGGTCTGAAGATTTCTATATCAGACTTGTAATAATGCTCCGGAAACAATCTTGCATAATATCCGTTATTGAGATAATACCACATCCCGCGGTTTATTTGTTCTTTATAAGGGTTTGTAACGGTAACACCTGTTTCGCTGAAAACAGAATTTTCTATGTCAGTGAAATTTGATGCCGGGTTTGTTACCCTGTTTCTTAAATCCTTGTAGTACTTTGCTGCTGAAGTAAGGTTATCAGGAAGCAAATCAAGAGCAATCTCCGTAGGATTAACATCGAGTTTAACCAAATCAGAATTTGTAAGCAGCGGTTTTACTTTAGTCTGAAAGTCTGCCGGGAGGTTAGTGAACTTAGCCTGAGACTGTATTGCCCATAGAAGAACCTGTACATCTCTCTGATCAATTTCCGGATGCTCCGCTGAACGGACGAGAATATTCTCAACTACATCGCCGACTCTTCCTTTCAGAGGAGCAAGTTTGTAACCGTTCCCTGATGAAGGGCGTTGTGTCCCAGCCTTCAGGCAGAAAGTTTTAACAGTAAGCCTGTAGTATCCCGGAAAATAATCGAAAGTGTTATCCGGTGGTTGCTGCACGGTACGCTGCGATTCCAGAATCTTAAGCCAGTATGCTTCGGGCTGTGCGTCTGAAAGGCTTGTAGAAATATTCTTTTCTTCGGGAAGTTCTGTAATTTTTACCTTTTCGGTAGCTTTTTTTAGAATGTCGTCAAACTGACTGTGAGCGACACCGGTAAAGAATAGCAGCAATAAAACAGAAAGAAGATAGTTTTTCATTGATTTTTATTGTTTATGTTTATAAATATTAAATTTATACAATCACTATTAATTTATGTAACACATCCGATACTATTTTAGTTTGAATGTCACTTGTGAAATTTATATTAAGAAATGCGTGTGCTATTGCTTATCGAATAAATAGTCTATTTAAAAACTCACACTATACCTAAAAAAAGGGTTTCTTAAATTGTTTAAAACAGTTATTTTTGAAGTATTAAAATAACAATTAACCTTAATATTTTAAAAATTTTCCTCTAATATGACTGTACCCAATTACAAAAGTAAAGTTGTGTCTGCTGAAGAAGCAGTAAAAGT
>JBMOHR010000438.1:0-2218 GCA_049317745.1 Ignavibacteria bacterium | reverse complement strand
TTCAGGACAGGATGGAAATCATTGAGATGAGGTCTTACCTCGATTTTGAAAAGATACAGATTGCAAAGAACCATATTCTCGGTAAGGAAATTATAGAACACGGTCTCGATAAAGATGAAGTGAAGTTCCCCGATGATGTTATACTGAAAGTGATTCGTGAATACACACGCGAAGCAGGAGTAAGAAACCTAGAAAGGGAATTAAGTTCTATAATCAGAAAAACCGCTAAGGATAAACTTATCAGCGGCGGAAAAAAGAAGAAGATTGAAGTAAGCACTGAACTTGTTGAGAAATATCTCGGCGTGCCGAAGTATGAAGACATTGACACTAAGAAAGACGATAAGACAAAGATAGGTTCCGTTTACGGACTTGCCTGGACTTCTATGGGCGGCGATATACTGAACATCGATGTTACTGTGATGAAAGGGACAGCAAAAATAACTCTCACAGGAAAACTCGGAGACGTTATGAAAGAATCTGCCATCGCAGGTCTTTCGTACATTAAGTCGAACGCAAAGGCATACGGAATTCCCGATAATTATTTCAAGGATAAGGAAGTTCACATACACGTTCCCGAAGGTGCTATCCCAAAGGACGGACCTTCTGCGGGTATTACGATGGTGATGGCAATGCTATCTGCAATCACGTCAACTCCCGTAAGAACAGACACTGCGATGACGGGAGAAATAACGTTACGCGGAAACGTGCTTCCAATAGGCGGACTTAACGAGAAACTCCTTGCCGCAGTAAGAAGCGGAATCAAGAGAGTATTAATTCCGAAGGATAACGAAAAGAATTTAATAGAAATACCAAAAGATATAACTTCAAAACTTGAGATTATAACTGTTTCGAAGATTGAAGATGCAATCGTACATTTGTTTAACAGGAAACAATTAAGCTTTAAAAAGAAGAGTAAATAAAATATATGTCAGAAGGAAAATTCAAAGTATCGGCGTTAAAGTTCAGACCGCAAACGTTTGCTGATGTTGTTTCTCAGGAGTTTGTCACTACCACTTTAAAGAATGCAATCATTAACAAGAAGATAGCGCATTCATACCTGTTCAGCGGACCAAGGGGTGTTGGTAAAACAACAATCGCACGTGTATTCGCAAAGGCAATCAACTGCAAGAACGCAAAGGGCGGCGAACCCTGCAACGATTGCGAGAACTGTTCAGAAATAACCAAGGGAGTTCATCCTGACGTGTTCGAACTGGATGCCGCATCAAACCGCGGTATTGACGACGTCCGTTCTATTCAGGATGCTGCAAAGTATTTTCCTATTAAAGCTGACTATAAATTCTTTATCGTCGATGAAGTTCATATGCTAACCATTCAGGCATTCAACGCATTGCTTAAGATACTTGAAGAACCGCCTGAATATTTAATATTCATACTCGCAACAACAAATCCCGAACGTATTCCGCCTACAATAGTAAGCAGATGCCAGCGTTTCGGACTACACAGGCTTAAGATTACCGAAATAATGGAACAACTTAAGTTCGTGGCAAAGGAACAGAACGTAACGATTGATAACGAATCATTATTCCTCATATCAAAACTCGGAGACGGTGCACTGCGCGACTCTCTCGGAATATTCGATATGGCAGTCTCGTTCTGCGGAGAGAGCATAGAATTCAGTTCACTCAAGGAATTCCTCAACCTCCCCGACAACACAATATATTTCAATACATCAAAGTTTATAATTACGTCTGACATAAAAAGCATTATTTCATATTTCAATAACCTCGAAGAAAACGGTCTTGATATAATTACTTACATCAACGGTATTACCGACCATTACAGAAACCTTCTGATAGTGAAATCAACAGACTCATCTGATTTGCTCGATGAATCGGACGATACAAAGTCCAAATTCCTTGAAGAGGCAAAGAGTTATTCAATTGACCAGATTCAGAGAATTCTTAAACTCCTCTTCGATTCCGAAGCACGGTTTAAGTTCTCCTCGAATCAGAAAGTACTGATGGAGTCTCTGCTCGTTGAACTCTGCAGGGTTAACAGGGAAATAGTTGATATTTCAGAACTGATATCGGGACTCGAGACCCTGAAAAAAAAAACTTTGAAATAGATTATGAGTCATCGGGAGAGATTCCTGTCTTTGACTATTCTGAAGTATTTAATCAGGGCAATGCACTCGTTAAAACCTTAATCGAATTGTTTAACGCTGAAGAATATAAACCTATTATTAATGAAAACTCTA
>JBMOHR010000437.1:0-2227 GCA_049317745.1 Ignavibacteria bacterium | reverse complement strand
TGTTGATTTGAATTACATTATGGAACTAAAATTTTTATATTCAGTATTAATATTATAATTAATTTATTAAAATAAAGATGAAGAAAAGAATTTTAGCAGTAGTATTACTCATCAGCTTCTTTGCTGTTTTTTCAATGAGTAGTGAAGCATCAGCACAATCGTCCCCAACTCTGAAAGTTTCAGTAACAAAATCAGTTAAACCAGGCGGTACAGGAACATTAACGATTAAATTCAAGCACGGAAACAAAGTAAAGATTCCACAGGAACCAGCGATTGAAGTATCGATCAGCGGTGACGGAATAACAGGTTCAGGAAGTCCTACATTTTCAGCCAATGATGAAGGTTACATTACAAATTCAACCATTAAGTATAAATTCAAAGTAAGCGGAAATGCAACGAGCGGTTCAACTGTACAGATTTCAGGCACAGTAAAGTTCGGATATTGCAGTACTGAAACGGGAACCTGCAAGATGGGTAACCAGTCTTTCACTACATCGGTAAAAATTAAGTAAGTACATATCATTTAATGGTTAATGCGACTTACTTCATATCCGACGTTCATCTTGGGATGAAGAACTACCCATTCAAGAAGGAACAGGAAGATATGGTGATTAGTTTTTTTGACAGACTAATCGAAGACAAAGCGAAAGAATTATACATAGTCGGAGATTTTTTTGATTCCTGGATAGAATACAGACAGGTAGTACCTAAAGGATTTTACAGGATATTCTCAAAGATTTACGATATGGTAAATGCTAACATAAAGATTACATACCTCGCCGGGAATCATGATTTCTGGCGGGGTACTTATTTATACGATGAATTCGGAATTGAGATGATGAATACTCATATTGAGAGAACAATAGACGGAAAGAAGTTCTTCATACATCACGGTGACGGGCTTGCGTATAATGATACGGGTTACAAAATAATGAAGAAAATATTGCGGAACAGAGTTGCGCAGTTTCTTTATTCGTGGATACATCCAGATTTCGGATTATGGCTTGCAAAGAGTACATCGTCAAAATCTCGTGACTATACATCCCAGAAGGACTATTCCGCAAAAGACGGTTTAAAAGATGCTGCAATTGCAAAGATAAAAGAGGGATATGATTTTGTTATTATGGGACACAGGCATCGTCCTTTGATTTTGAAAGAAGGAAGCGGAGTTTATATAAATTTAGGTGACTGGATGAAGACGTTCAGTTACGGTGTTTTTTCGGATGGAATTTTCTATTTTAAGAAATATTATGATTTAAAGAATCATAAAATAATTGATGAATTAATAGCCGATACAAAGGCATAATATGTTTGGTAAATCCAAGAATAAAAAAGAAGAAGAATTAAATAAGTTTTTTGCGGATAAGAGTTACCGCAAGAAAGTTTCGAGAAAGAATAAGACTGAAAAGTTATCATTCGGGTTTATTCTTACTATTATGATTTTCGTATTTCTGATAGTTACGGGATACCTTGTGTATCTGTCACAATCACTCCCGTCACTATCCGAACTGGAAAATCCGAAAATTGAAGAAGCAACCAAGATATATTCTGATAACGGTGAACTTATTGATAAGTTTTTCTTAAAGAACAGAACAAAGGTAAAATATACTGACATTCCCAAGGATATGATAAATGCACTGGTGGCAACGGAAGACAGAAAGTTCTTCAGTCACTGGGGTGTTGATTTACAAAGAATAGGACAGGCACTTATAAAGAATTTAATTACCTTCCGTAAGAAGGAAGGTGCCTCAACAATCACACAGCAGTTAGCAGGAAATCTTTATCTCAACAGAAAAGAGATGACTTATAACCGTAAGCTGCGTGAAGCGATGACTGCCGTTCAGATTGAAAGAACTTACACTAAAGAAGAAATCCTAACCTATTATCTCAACACTGTTTATTTTGGCAAGGGCGCTTATGGTATTGAAGCAGCAGCAAACACATTTTTCAGCAAGAGTTCAAAAGAGCTGAACCTTGATGAATGTGCGATACTTGTTGCAACTTTAAAATCACCGACGAATTACGACCCGACAGAACAGCCTGAGAATTCGAAGAACAGAAGAAACCTTGTTCTTAATGCGATGTTCGAAGAGAGTTATATTACTAAGGATGTGTATGAATCTTCGATTGCAGCACCGATAAGAGTTTCATTGAATCAGCAGGAAATAAGCACAGATTCAAGAGCGCCTGAATTCACTGAATACGTAAGACAGTTGCTTCAGGATAA
>JBMOHR010000436.1:0-2243 GCA_049317745.1 Ignavibacteria bacterium | reverse complement strand
CATTTTAGTTTACATCTTGAAATCTTCTAACAGGAATAGAGTGGATATTCTCCCACAAATGAACTCAAATTAATACAAATTGAGAATCAGTTGAAATTTAAATCATACTTTAAATATAGCAGCCAAATTAAAATCATGCATTATATTTAGCTTTCAATCCAAGTTTTGTATTTTTGAGCACCAATACATTGAATAGTGTGTATTACATTGAAAATCATTTTCCGAACTTTTCGAACTAATAAATATTATAACATCTTAATATATCAAGACTTATAAAACCACGATTTCCGTACAGTTCTGAAATCTTTTGAATCAGTGTCTTCTTTGATATTCATGGTTAAAGTTCTATCTCTTCCCTTCTAAATTTCGTTTCCTCACTTACTCTTCTTCACTGTTCTTTATAATTAAACTATTGAAAGTCTAATTCATTTTCTGTAAGTTTGTGAGAAGGAAATTTGAAGATGATTTGTACTTTAAAATTTTAAAATGATATGCCTAAACTTTACGAATATTTTGGATTAATAATATTATTCTATTCATTAGAACATGAACCGATTCATGTACACGGGAAATATCAGGATAAGGAAAGCAAAGCAGTATTATTGTTTGAAAATGGAAAATTTATAGGAATAGAGATTAAAAATGTAAAAGGTAAAAAACCACTTGACGAGAAAAATTTGAAGAAACTCAAGCTCATAATTGAAAAATACCGGGATGATATAGTACATAAATGGATTGACTATTTTGTGTATAACATCCCTGTGAAATCTGAGGTAATAAATAAAAGAATTGTATAATGGACATTAAAATAATAAAAGCGGATTACTTAAACGAATATAAGCTGAAACTAATATTTTCTGACGGGAAGACTAACGTAGTTGATTTTGAGACTTTTCTTTTAAGTGCGAAAAACCCAATGGCAAGCAAGTACAAGGATATACAAGAATTTAAGAAATTTGATTTGACATATGGTGATTTACAGTGGAACGACTACGAAATGTGTTTTCCGATTTGGGATTTATATGAGAAGCAAAGTTTAGTGTAATCAATTCTTCTGCACTTACACTTTTTAAGAAATTGAACGCGGATGACACGGATTTTGCTGATAACCACAGATTAGAATATGTAAAACACTCTTTTTGATCTTAACCCTAAATAATTTCTTTTCTCTTACCCTAATTCGCTTGTGACCACGAAGTGACGCTTTTTCAATCGCTCTTAAAATAAGCTTTTGCTCTTTTTCTTTTATATTAGTGTAAATTCGTTTAATTAGCTTCATTCGTGGACATCTCTTCTTTTAGTTTCGTGGATTTCGCCGAAGGTCCGCCGTCTTGTTGGGAGGATGAATTTAGCGGGGAATAATCTTTTCTCTTTGCTTTGTTTTAACTGCGGCAGAACCTTCTCATTTATATCATAGTTTTAAATTAGAATATTTTATACTTTGCAATATGACAAACTTAAGCGAAATAATAAATAATTTAAAAGCAGCGAAACCTGAACTAGAGCAAAAATGTAATATTAGCGAAATTGGCATTTTTGGTTCATATTCACGAAATGAGCAAAATGAAAAAAGTGATATTGATATACTAATTGAATTAAACGAAAACATCGGGCTTCTGAAGTTTATACAGATTGAAAATTTAATTAAAAGTATAATTGGCAACAATGCTGAGGTTGTAATTAAATCTGATATTCGTCCTGAATTAAAAGACAATATATTAAGGGAAACTATCTTTATTTGAAAAGGAATATTCTAATATATTTAAAAGATAGGCACACTGATATTCAATGAAAAACTGATTTTCACAGATTAGAAAATATAAATAATCTCTTTGCTCTTAACCTAAATAATCTTTTTGCACTTACCCTAAATAAGCTTTTTCTCTTACCCTGAATAAGCTTTTCTCTTAATCTTTAAATTATTGTAATTCGCAAAATTAGTGTAATTCGTGGATATTGTTTCTCTTATATTTAGTTTCTCTTATATTTAGTTTCTTTAATTTCGTGAATTTAGTGAATTTCGCGGGAAATAATCTTTCAGCTCTTTGCTCTTTATCAGCGGTCATCTGTCTCATCGTCTCTTATCCGCGTTCCATTCCTTTTCTTTCATAGCTCACCTATTCCCTAATGCCTCGTGCCTATTCCCTAATGCCTATTGCCTAATCTCTATTGCCTATTGCCTGCTCCATCTCTTAACAATTTCATAATAATTCCCCTATTGCAACTTAAATTCATTTTGCTTA
>JBMOHR010000435.1:0-2244 GCA_049317745.1 Ignavibacteria bacterium | reverse complement strand
CATTCAGACCCTGAACATATATTCCACCAATCCTGATTGAATTCATACCGGCAACGTTTAAATCATTTCCTGTTATGATAGTGCCGCTGCCATTACCTGATAATGCAGAACTGATTGCATAAATACCGTAGTATGCTTTCTGTATAGAGTTATTCTGGACTGTGATATTATTAAAATATCCGGGATTACCAAGTACCGTACCTTCAGAAATAATGAATGCCGAACTTGAGTTAATTCCGTTAATAAGGTTACAGTTTTTGACAACTGTATTTGTTATTGGAGTAGTAAGATA
Source organism: Ignavibacteria bacterium (assembly GCA_049317745.1). Lineage (GTDB taxonomy): Bacteria > Bacteroidota > Ignavibacteria > Tepidaquicellales > Tepidaquicellaceae > CAIKZJ01. Next base: position 1,952 of record JBMOHR010000435.1, on the reverse strand, counting down.
AGAACCTATCCAGATAACAGAAGGGGTTGTGGCAGAATTATTTGTTATTGTTAAATCACGTGTAGTACCATTAGTGGTGTTAGAACCGTCTATGGTGACATAGTTTGTGTTAAATATTTTAAACATTGTAGATGTTGAAGTTCCTGAAATAAAAGGAACGACACCTGTATTAGGTTTAATAGTAACCGTTGCTGAAGAGCCGGGTAAATTAGCATTCGTAACGTTCACAGTTATCGGAAATGTTTCCGTAGAATCAAATGCATCATTTAATAAAAATCTTGTATTACCGCTGACACCTCTTAGGTTAAGGTCATTCACGGCCGCATTAATGCTTGCATAGATACCGTTCACACCTGCAGGGTAACTGAAATTCGGATTATCAGATTTCTTAATGAATAAATCATCAGTGTATTCCCTTCCGTTTTCCATAGGCACCCATTTAACTTCATCGACTTCCCTGAATTCTTTCTTTCCTTTTGAGTTAACTGCGAATCCTGATTCGGAAGTTCCATTATCTTTTACTCCCTGGTCAGTTTCCGTGACAGGTACTTCTTTCATCACTTTACTGACAACTTTTGCGAATGATATATTTCTTCCTGATATTTTATTGAACAATGATAATCCAACAGTATAATCCCCTGTAAGTGCAGGCTGTGAGATTATATAGTATATATTCGGAGATGTTGGCGGAACCGATGCCGATGGCGGATTAGCCGCATATCCTGACGCACCTGCCGATGGCGAGGCAATGACGTTCGGAGGTAATGCGTTATCCTGTGCAACAAAGTAATAAGATACTGTATCGCCCGGATTAAAAGTACCTGATAAGACAAACTGATACTGGTTAGTTGCATAAATTGTTGAAACAACCTGTGTATATGAACCTGCATTAATCTTAAAATACAGAGTTGGCATACCTGTCCCGGATACAGGAATACCATTAACACTGGTAATAGTTGCTATAATCGTTCTTGATGTGACAGAAGCTGTATTTAAGAAAGGTGTATACACAATTAAAGGAGGATTCACTTTTAAAGGTATTCCTCCGAATTCTACTGCACCGATATCAGGTGCAGTTGGTGGATATGAAGGATTCAATGGATATCCTGTATTCGGATACCTTGCTGTTGAATCATAATCGGTTGTGTAAGTTGCAATAGTTGAACCGCCGCTTTCAAGCTGTGATGCAGTGGCACTGTTTATATGGAGAAAATTTGCGTCTGAACCTGTAGTGCTAAGAAATACAGGATTTTCTGTAACCGAAACAGAATCCCTGTTTGCCAAAGTACCTGCAGGAAACACACCTGTTTTATAATCATTTAGAGTTAAAGCAGAACTTGTACCATCGTAGTAAATCAGATTAGCTGCTCCCGGTGTACCTGCATAAAAATCATTGAAGTTAGATGTACCTGCATAATTAAAGAGCATACCGGTTGTTCCAGCACTTCTTCTGTATGCAACAGCAAGACCTGAGCCTGTAGGCGTACAATTATTTACTACAATATTATTACGAAGGTCAAGTGTTGCAGTAATCGGATTTGTACTCGCAGTGTGATAAATACCCGTTGTTCCGAATCCTGCTCCGCTTGAAGTTCCTGATATATATACAGTATTGTAATAAATACCATATGTTGTTGAAGCAGTAGTTGAAGTTACGCTGATTCCCCTTATTGCATCAGGCGATGTAGACGCAGGTGCTTTTAAATCGCCAATAAGATTATTATAAGCTAAAACAGAAGTACCTCCACTAATAACAACTCCGTTAACTCCGGGTGTAGTTGAGAATGCATCACTTGTCGTCAAGTCGTAAATTTTATTCCTGTATACTTTTGATTGTGTAAATGCCGCTGTAACCATAATACCGTTAGTAACACCTGTAGCACTGCCAACGTTAGAAAAAGTATATATTTTATTTAAATAAACGTTGGAAGTTGCTGCTGCTACGCTGATTC
>JBMOHR010000434.1:0-2246 GCA_049317745.1 Ignavibacteria bacterium | reverse complement strand
ACTTCTGCTATGCCGTTGCAGATGTAAAGACTCTGATTGTAGCCGCGTTCCCTGAGCTTGCCGCCGAATAGGGGAACGGGTAATAGGTATTTATATTCTTTGAGTTTGTCGGAATGCTTGTCTGCTAATTGTTCGCCTGTTATGGTGCCGAGGAAGTGTCCTATCTTTGTGAACTTCTTGTACTTTAAATAATGGACGAGTGTCTGGATTTCGTTGTCGTGGCGGAAAGCGTATCGCGAGTAAAAGAAGTCTGCGTTTATCTTCGTGCGTATGAATGAAAACTCTTCTTCTTTTATGAGTTCAAGTTTTGCGAGTACATCATCAGATACAAAGTCGTTTGAGTTGCCAGGACTTATACGGCAATCGCTGACTAAGCATATCTTTGGATATGCAAAGTCAACGATGCTTTCGAATACTTTCTTTATGAAACTATCAGAATAGTTTCTTGTATTTGAATTTCTTAGGTGTTGCATCTCCAAGCCTCTTCTTCTTGTTTTCTTCGTATTCAGAATATCCGCCTTCAAAGAAGCAAACTTCCGAGTCTCCTTCGAATGCGAGTATGTGAGTTGCAATTCTGTCTAAAAACCATCTGTCGTGTGATATGATTACCGCACATCCTGCAAAGTCTTCGAGTCCTTCTTCCAGTGCACGCAGTGTGTTTACGTCTATGTCGTTCGTGGGTTCGTCAAGCAGTAATACGTTTGCCTGTGTCTTTAATGTTAATGCTAAATGAAGCCTGTTTCTTTCTCCGCCCGATAAATTCTTTACGAGTTTTTCCTGGTCGGCTCCGTTGAAGTTAAACCTGCCTACATAAGCACGTGAGTTATACTGCTTTCCGCTGAGTTCAATCGACTCTGCTCCTTCGGAAATTGCCTTCCAGACTGTGTCTTCGGGATTAAGTTCTATGTGGCTCTGATCAACGTATCCAATCGTTACTGTTTCACCGACATCGAAACTTCCGTCGTCAGGTTTTTCAGTACCGAGTATCATTCTGAAGAGAGTGGTCTTACCTGCTCCGTTCGGTCCTATGACTCCAACGATTCCCGCAGGGGGAAGTGAGAAGTTCAGGTTTTCGAACAGCATTTTATCTCCGAATGATTTCTTTACTTTTATTGCGTCAATAACTTTATTGCCGAGACGCGGTCCGTTTGGTATGTATATTTCGAGTTTGTCTTCTTTCTGTTTTGTGTCTTCGTTCAGAAGTTTGTCGTATGCCTGAAGCCTTGCCTTCGATTTTGCGTGGCGAGCTTTGGCTGACATCCTAACCCATTCAAGTTCGCGTTCGAGAGTCTTACGTCTTTTGCTTTCAGTCTTTTCATCCATCGCAAGGCGCTTGGATTTCTGGTCAAGCCAGGAAGAGTAATTCCCTTCGTACGGAATACCTTCTCCGCGGTCGAGCTCAAGAATCCAACCTGCTACGTTATCCAGGAAATACCTGTCGTGAGTTACGGCTATGACTGTACCTTTATACTGCTGTAAATGAAGTTCAAGCCATTCTACTGATTCTGCGTCAAGATGGTTCGTTGGTTCATCAAGTAATAGTATATCTGGCTCCATCAGAAGTAGTCTGCACAGAGCAACACGTCTTCTTTCGCCTCCGCTGAGTGTTTCGATTAATTCATCATCATCAGGACAGCGCAGGGCATCCATAGCACGCGATAACTTTGCATCTATTTCCCATCCGCCTTTGTGGTCGATTAGTTCTGTGAGTTCTCCCTGACGCTCTATTAGTTTAGTCATTTCGTCATCCGTCATCGGCTCGGCAAACTTGTTGTTCACTTCTTCGTATTCCTTTAATATGTCAACTATTTCCTGTACGCCTTCCATTACTGTTTCTTTCACTGTCTTCTTGTCGTCCAGTTCAGGCTCCTGAGAAAGAAACCCTATTGAATAATCCTTAGTGAAGTGCACTTCGCCGTCGAACGATGTTTCAAGTCCTGCTATGATTTTAAGCAGTGTTGATTTACCCGATCCGTTCAGACCTATAACGCCAATCTTTGCGCCATAGAAAAAGGACAGGTATATGTTCTTCAGAACTGTCTTGTGTGGAGGGAATGTTTTCGTAACTCCCACCATTGAAAATATAATCTTATTATCTGCCATAGATATTTAAATTTGGATAAATTAATAATAATTAATGTAATTTATTAGGATATAAAAAGACCGTAACGGATATACCTTAATATCTGATTCTAATTAGTCTAAATCGTTTAACAGGTCGCTTAAGAATGTTCTTAATTCTTTGA
>JBMOHR010000433.1:0-2247 GCA_049317745.1 Ignavibacteria bacterium | reverse complement strand
CTGAATGGAGCATCTTTGGTTTGCTTTGGGTTGTTTCAAAACTTAATAGTGCTTATTGTTGCAGAGTAAGAGTAGTGAAAATCATTAATCTCATATTTAATGATAAAAGAATTGAGTTCAAGTTTTTAGTCTCTCTAAACGTAATCAACGTTTAGTTTCCTTCTACTTTAATGAATTGGAAAACGTCTCTATAATCTTTACATTTGTAAAGTATGGGAAACTTATCTATTATGAAAGAAAACTTTGTTATTTCGCTTAAATATGAAACCTTTTGCCCTTTAAACCGTTTAATTAATTAGTAATAAACATAAATATATATGAGAAAATTATTTGTCTTAGTTTTTATCTTTACATTATCCGTTAGTTATCTGAATGCACAGGAAGTTTATGACTTAACAAAATCAGTGAATACAGCAATACAGAACAGTACTGCTGTTTCTACTTATCAAAACAACATCACTCTGCAAAAATTCAACGTTAAATCATCGTACGGGGATTTAATCCCGACTTTAAACTTCTCTGGACAGTGGAGCAGGAATAATACAGATTCCAAAGGCGGTACAATTTATCAGAATGGTATTCCTATTGCCATTCCTGATAATAACACCACTGCCGATAACTTTTCCCTGGGGTTGAATTCTTCAATGACACTTTTTAACGGATTTTCAAATTATGAGAATATAGACCTTCAGAAGAAAAGTTTAGCTTCTCTTTACACGGACCTGGAAAAAACCAAGTACGACATTATCATGAGTGTCTATCAGAGGTTTTTTGATGTTATTAAGAAGGATAAAATTGTCGAAACGAACAATAATAACCTTCTGACTTCTATCGACCAGCTTAACAAGATAAAGGAATACGTAAACGTCGGAAAAAAGACTCAGTCGGATGTTTATAAACAGGATGTTCAGGTAGGGCAGAATGAACTTACAGTAGTAACTTCAAAGAATGATTTTGAAAAAGCCAAGGTTGATTTTTTAGCAACGCTTAATGACGATGTTACAAAGTCAATTATTATGGATTACAGCAAGATGGCGCTACCTGTTACACTTCAGGAGCTTCGCGCAGTGATTCAAAAAAATGCTAACTTCGAATCACTCGTTCAGAATGCATTGAAAACGAGGTACGATTATACTTCGGCACAGCAGAGTATTCAGATTAATGAAATGAAGTTAAGCATTGCAAAGAAGAATTTATATTTCCCGAGTTTATCTGCATTCGGAAATTATAACTGGAGCAGTAATAATCTTAATAGTATTGATAAGAACAAAGTCCTTTCTTACGGTCTGACGCTTAGCTATCCGATTTTACAGGGATTCAAGACAGACCTTAACAGACAGGTTGCTGAAGTAAACATAAAGCAGAAACAGGAAGATATAGCAAAACTTGAAAAACTTATCCGTTCTGATTTAAAGAAATCAATTTACGACCTTGAATCATCTTACAAGCAAATAGAGATTCTTGACAGAAACATAATATCAGCAGAACAGGATAAATTATTATCTGAAGAAAATTTCAGAATCGGTTACGGAACATTACTCGACGTTCAGGTGGCAACAACTAACCTGAACAATTTATACATTAACCGTATAAATGCATTATACAATTTTGTACTATCACAAAAGCAGATAGAGTATCTGTCTGGTCAATTAAAATATTAAAAGTTTAATCATTAAAGAATATGGAAGACAGTAAACCTAACACAGAAGTAAAACAGAATAACATAAAGAAGAACAAGAAGAAGAAAAAACGTATTCTCTGGATTGGTATTATAGTTGTAATCATACTTATCGTAGTTGCAGTCATAATATCAGGTAAGAAAGAGAAGCTGATTGAAGTACAGACTGAAAAGGTAACGAAACAAAACATTACGCAAATCGTTACTGCTACAGGTAAAATACAGGCAGAGACTAAAGTTGTTATAAGTGCCGAAGTAAGTGGAGAAATCATTTCGCTTCCTTTCAAAGAAGGTGATGTGGTTAAGAGAGGCGATGTGGTGGTTAAGATAAGACCCGATTCTTATTTGCCTAAACTGAAACAGGAACAGGCCGGAATTAATGTTGCTCAGAGTAACCTTGCAACTCAGGAAGTAAACCTTAAGAAACATAAACTTGAACTCGACAGGATTAAAATTTTAACCGATAAAGGACTCGCTTCACAAGTAGACCTTGATAATGCACAGACAAACTACGATGCAACACTTGCACAGATGAATACCGTAAGAGCACAGATTCAGCAGCAGAGAGC
>JBMOHR010000432.1:0-2249 GCA_049317745.1 Ignavibacteria bacterium | reverse complement strand
CTATACTTCCCCAAATACCTCATCACAAACTCACTTAAAAATTGCCCTTCGACAGGAAAGTAAAACTCCTCGAAGTGCGTTAAAAAATCATATATCGCGAAAGGCATTAACTCTTTTTTAATCGACAACAAATCAAACACATAGTGAATATCATCACCATTCATCTTGATGTATCTCTGTGGGACATTTGAAAATGTTTTATTGTAAAATGCAGGTGGTGGGAACTCAGCTCTGCAACCAAAGTGTATTTTGTTCTTACTGTAAACTCTGATGTAAGGAGCGAATAAAGTCTTTTGTAGAAAATTCTTAAAATAACAGACAGCACAATCATCCATGATAAAGGTTTCAACATAATAAGGAACTATTATATCGCCATCAACTATATTGAATAAATCAGTTTCTAAAATATTATCATCCTTGGACAGACTTTCGAATATGTTTGTTACTTTACGGCTGGTAAAAATTGAGTCGAATGTTGGATCTCCAGCATATTCCATTATGCTTTCCTTTCGTTTAATTAGAAATTGTATTATTAAGTTTCTATTAAACGAAATTTCCGGGGCAGATAAAAAGACGTTACTTCTTTATATAAGCATTCAACCCAATTGTCACAGGTTTTCCATCAACGACACATTCCGTAACCACATTACCGTGAGTGGTTGCCACTACCAAAGTTTTCCCTGATGCGCTGGGGGTAGGTTCTTGTAAATCAATAACGATGGTTAGCTTTCCGTTTTCTATTTTGGCGTCCATTGTTTTCTGTTTTAAATTTTGTAAAAGTACCTGTTAACAATATAAAGCTGCATCTGCAATAATTACAAAAGCAGCGGAAATAATCATCTTAACGAATCACAACTCTGCTCTTATGTATGAAACTACGAGCACCGCTATTTACCTTAGCTTTCCACCAATCACCAGAACTTTTATTGACTAAAAACTCTTCCGCCTACAAGTTCTTCCAACTATGCTGTAATCTTTTCTCTTCCGCACTCTGTGGTACCCACCGTGGAGGTATAATTGTACTTCCTGTTCTTAACTTCCCCAAAAAAATCACCCGAATTAAACAATCCGGGTGACCTTCTCTTAAAACTATTAAACTAAAATGTCTACAAAATCAGGAAAGTCTTGCTGAATGCACTCGACATACCTGAATGTGTAACATAAATAGTGATTGTAATTAGTGTACCAGTTGGTGGTAAAGTACCGCCCGGCCAGGTAATATTCATTGCGTATGAACCCGCAATCTGTCCTTTAATCGTATTGTAAACACCCGATAAAGCTGAGTTACAGGTTGAATCAGGTTTTGCCCAGAAGAAAAATCCTCCTGTTGTATCGGCAATATTTCTCATATCTCTTGCTTGTGTATTGTTCGAATCTAAAGCCAGATAAATCGAGAAGACAGGAATTGCCTTAGTTAATGCTTCCGTTATCATCTGAGATCTTGTGACAGTAGAAGCATTCTCTCCGCCATCAGTAAATGCAATAACAGATTTGATGTATGTGGATGAATTATAACCCTGTACATCCTGAATACCTTTGAAGATAGACTGATACAAGGCAGTAGTTCCGCCAAGACTGTAAACACTGTCAACAGCCTTGTTCAGTAAAGTTTTGTCGCTGGTAAAAGGCTGTGCAACAAGAACTCTGTTATCAAACTTGATGATTTCTGTCAGGTCATTGCTGCCCATTGCATTTACGTACGTCTTCACACCGGATTGCATACAAACAATCTGAGGAGTGCCCATACTACCGCTGTAATCCATCGTCACAGAACCAGCAACATTCTTACCTGAGCCAGAATTTGACAAAACAGTAACAGCTCCTGAAACTGAATCAGAAGACTTAGCACCCCATTTCATAGAAGCAGTAACGTTAGAACCCGTAAGCCCTGTAATAGGCGAACCATTCTGGTCAACGACAACAAGAGTTCCCGTAGAATTTGTACGGGTGATCTGCTGAATCGTTCCGTTTGCTTTAATGGAAGTTGTACCACCGCCTGTAGGAGTTGAAACAGGATCATTGGAACATCCTGCATAATAAATGCCAATCGATAAAATCATCAATATAGCAGTGAACAAATAGGTAGATTTTCTCATAATGAGTCCTTTCACTTTAAAGGTTAATTTGAAACAATTTTCTCCTTAGCAAATATAATAACAAAAGACAAGGAAATCAATAATATAAACAAAAATCATTTTTTGTCGCAACACAAAAAAATAATATGGGGTGGGAAGCGGTCTATATTGACC
>JBMOHR010000431.1:0-2273 GCA_049317745.1 Ignavibacteria bacterium | reverse complement strand
ATACGGATAAGATAAAAAGTTCGCGGCAGATAACGGGAGAGATAAAGGCGGTGATAGAGGCAGTGAAGTATTGCAATGCGAACGGGATAGAAGAGATTCGTTTGTATTATGACTATAACGGTTTGAAGTATTGGGCTTTGGGGCAGTGGAAGGCAAATTTGATATCGACGAAGTACTACAGGGATTTTATGAAGAAGCAGACGATAAAGATTGAGTGGGTGAAGATTAGCAGTCATACGGGAGTTTACTGGAATGAGATGGTGGATAAGTTGGCGAAGAGTGTGATACTTGGGGAGAAGTCAAAATAGCAAATAAATGTGCTTAATTTTATTATTACATATCCTCTTTTCTGTCCCAGTATTGTATTTGCCGCTCAAAGACAAAAGGTCAAATTCTATAATCGAAATAGCTCATATTTCAATCATCTTAACCACTTCTAAGCCTCCGAATAGTAGATAATTAGCAAACCAATACGCCATAAATACGCTACCGATACGTCACTACTACGCCATTTTTTTGATTCTTTTTTTGTGGGGTTGTTTTTTGGTGTTTTTGAAGGAATATATTCAAATATTGCTTTCCTAACAAAAAATGCTTGAATATAATTTGTTTACAAATATAATGTATTATCTTCTTAAAGTCAAGTCCTTTTTAGTGCACTGAAAATTTAAAAGAGGTGCCATGGCGGCACCTCTTAGAGGGAAAATATACTAAATTAAGGGAATTACTTTGTTCTGTTCGGGCAGTTTTGTCTCCAGCCGCGACCGTTTTGGTTTCCGGTGGAGTTATCCGAATTGTCTGTGGTGTTTCTCTGGCAGTTGCCCCAGCGATTGCCGTTGCCATTGCCGTTTCTCCAGCCGTATCCATTGCCATTTCCGTTGCCATTGCCTTTTCCGTATTTACATCCATTACCATTTCCGTTGCCTTGTTTACAGCCAGTGCACTTTTCATTGTTTCCTTTTGGACAGACGCCATTATTATTTTTGCAGCAGTTGTCTTTGTTTACACAGTTTGCGCATTTTGATGAGTCGTATTTACAGGCTCCGTTGTTCCAGCCATAGCCGTTTCCGCGTCCGTAGCCATTACCACTATATCCAGCCCAGAGAGGAATGCCTTTTTCGTCAGTGAGTTTTATGGTTGTACTGTTCTGGGATACTTCTACGGGGTAGAGTTCGTTGACTCCGTTTACGGTTTTGACTTCGCCTTTGATTACTGCGGATTCGTTGTTTAATTTGTAGCCGTTATCGAGCCAGTACCAGTAAGGTCCCATATGGATTTGATAAACTGTGCCGTCTTCTGATTTGAAGTTTGCGATTGGATGGTTTACTTCCGTGATATTTCCTGTGATGGTTACAGGTGTGAATGTGTCTGTTGTGTTGCGCTGTGCAATCGTAATTCCTGCCAGTAGGATTATCATAATTACAGCCAGAATTATAGCGAACACTGAATTGTTTTGAAATTTCATTTTTTACTCCTAATTTATATTTTAATTAAATGTTTCATTGTTTAATTTCATATTCTAATAAGCAATTGCTGTGCCACAAAGAAAACCTTGTTTAAAGAGTTTAAACGAATAAAAAGGTTAGAGGATTTCGACAAATGTGCCGAAGCATTTACCAAAAATTGAGACTTTACGAAAAACTTCAGTATGATATGTGGGTTTTTGGGCGTATATCGTCGTATAGTATGGCACGTTAATTGTTAATATAAATAACAGAAAGATGCAAAGAATAATTTTGAGTATATAATTTGGAAGAGAATGTATTAATAAACGGTTTAAAGAAAAGGGATAAGGACTCTTTTGAAGAGCTGGTGAACTTATATAAAGACCGTATATATAATGTAACGATTGGGATGATACAGAACGTGGAAGATGCGGAGGATTTGACACAGGAAGTTTTTGTGGAAGTTTTTAATTCGATTGGTGATTTCAGGGAAGACTCATCGCTAAATACCTGGCTGTACAGAATAGCCGTTAACAAATCTTTAGAACTTATCAGAAAGAGAAGCAGGAAGAAGAGGTTTGGGTTTATGACTTCTATTTTTGCAGAGACGAAAGAGATGCAGATTCCTGATTTTGAACATCCGGGCGTGAAGCTGGAAAATAAGGAACGCGCGGCGGTGATGTTTAAGGCAATTGCGAAGCTGCCCGAAACACAGAGGACGGCGTTTACGCTGAGCAAGGTGGAGGAGTTTTCGTACAAGGAGATTAGCGAGATAATGAAGGTGAGCGTGGCTTCGGTGGAGTCGCTGTTGTTCAGGGCAAAAGCCAA
>JBMOHR010000430.1:0-2286 GCA_049317745.1 Ignavibacteria bacterium | reverse complement strand
TCAAGGTATTCCTTTTTCTTAAGTAAATCTTCTTCACTTTCAACATGTTTTTCGTCGGGTACGCAGCAATCCACAGGACAAACTGCAGCACACTGAGGTTCATCATGAAATCCTTTACATTCTGTACACTTATCAGGAACGATATAGAAAAAGTCAGTTGAAAAGAACCCTTCTGCACCCGAAGGAGGGGCATCAGATTCAGAATATTCTTTACCGGCTAAAGCCCAGCTTGCACCACCTTCATAGATTGCAGTATTTGGGCATTCAGGTTCGCATGCCCCACAGTTAATACACTCCGATGTTATCACTATTGCCATAATCAGCTCCTTTATTTATAATTTTAAATGTTGTCTAAATTACATTATTTTTTAGTAACTTTCTATAGAAAATAGATGTATAGCGCGTTAAGGCGTAGGAAAGTTCATCAGGTACATGAAATGAGGAATTTGAGCAGAAAATGAGGGATTTTAGGTAAAGAAAATGAATCAATTTATGAATATTATTTGTTCATATATTATACTAAATTACAAGTTGTTTAAAAATATTAATGTATTATGTTAAAGATTATATCAAAGTTTTTTCCAAGTAAACACGAGAAAGATGTTAAATTGGTTCAACCTTTAGTTGACGAGATTAACCGTTTATATTTAGAATATAATTCACTTTCTGACGATGAACTGAGAGCAAAAACTCAGGAACTTAAAGATAAGATTAAATCTGAAGTTAAAGAACTTGAAGATAAAATATTCGAATTAAAAGAAAAATTAAAGACCGACATTGAACACGAGGAAAGATATGCTGTATACGATGAACTCGATGAATTAAATAAAGATTATTATGAGACAATAAAAGCAACTCTTGAAGAGATACTTCCTGAGGCTTTTGCTGTCGTAAAAGATACATGCCGCAGACTTGTAGGCAAAGAATGGGAAGCAGCAGGAACTAAAGTAAAATGGAATATGGTTCCGTTCGACGTTCAGTTAATCGGCGGGATAGTTCTCCATCACGGAAAGATTTCAGAAATGGCAACGGGAGAAGGAAAAACTCTCGTGGCAACTCTTCCTTTGTTCCTTAATTCACTCGCAGGAAAAGGTGTACATCTTGTTACGGTTAACGATTATCTAGCAAAACGTGACAGTGAATGGATGGGAGAGATTTTCAAGTTTCACGGACTTACTGTCGGCGTTATTCTGAATGACCAGAGTTCGGAACTGAGAAGAAAAATGTATCATTGTGATATCACTTACGGTACAAATAATGAGTTTGGCTTTGACTACCTGAGGGATAATATGGTGGTTGACGTAGAACACCTTGTTCAGAGAGAACATTTCTATGCAATCGTTGACGAAGTTGACTCCGTTCTTGTTGACGAAGCAAGAACACCGCTCATTATATCTGGCCCTGTTGAGGCTCCTACACATAAGTTTGATGAAATGAACATAAGGATTAAGAGAGTTGTTGAAGCTCAAAAAACCTTAATAAATTCATTAACGGGTGAATGTGAGAAGATACTTACACAGGAAAAACCAAGTTCTGAAGACATTGAAAAAGTCGGCTTGTTTCTTTTAAGAGCAAACCACGGTTTTCCAAAACACAAGAGACTTCAGAAACTTTTATCCGAACCTTCGAATAAAAGAATTATGCTCGATACAGACAATTTCTATAACAGGGATAAGGCAAGAGATATGCACATCGTTGACGATGAATTGTACTTTGTTATCGACGAGAAGTCTCACATAACAGACTTAACAGAAAAAGGACGTGAGTACCTTGCACCTTCAGCTCAGGAAAGAGACTTCTTTACTCTTCCTGACCTTGGCTCAGAAATTGCTCTTTTGGAGAACGACGAAACTATTTCAATAGAAGACAGAGAGACAAAACGTGAGCAGTTATATAAAGTTTATGCAGAAAGAAGTGATAGGCTTCATACGGTTCAGCAGCTTTTAAAAGCTTACGGACTTTATGAAAAGGATGTTGAGTATGTTATTCAGGATGATAAGATTATGATTGTTGATGAGTTTACAGGTCGTATTTTAGCGGGAAGAAGATACTCTGAAGGTCTCCATCAGGCAATCGAAGCCAAAGAAGGAGTTAAAGTTGAGAAGGATACTCAGACTCTTGCAACTGTAACATTACAGAATTACTTCAGACTTTACAAAAAACTTGCAGGTATGACAGGAACTGCGGAAACTGAAGCAACAGAATTTTTTGAAATATATAAACTTGACGTAGTAGTTATTCCTACAAACGTCGTATGTATCAGAAACGATGAGAATGACCATGTAT
>JBMOHR010000429.1:0-2288 GCA_049317745.1 Ignavibacteria bacterium | reverse complement strand
ATTTATCCTTCATCTTTTTCTTAAGTACTTCAAACTTATTCGCAAGATAATCATCCAGGAAATCACCGTTAATACTCTCATCCGATAGAATCGATATCCCCGAAGGCAGCACATCGCCCCCTATAAGAACAAGTTGCGGCATCTCTGAATAAATCGCCTCAAACAGTTTATCGTATCTCGTTTTTCTTCCGTGTAAATCTGAAACAAAGAATGCTTTTGTAATTGCCATAAATAATATTGTACTTCCAAACTATAAATTAAAAAGAGATATTTCTATTCAGAAATATCTCTTTAAATAATGTATGTTAATGTGTTATTTCGTCATCACCATTCTTCGTGTCTCGCTGTAGCCGTTAACTTCCAGTTTGTAAAAATACACTCCGCTCGGTAAGTTTGCTGCGTTGTATTTAAGGTTGTAATTACCTGCATTCTGGAATCCGCTGAACAAAGAGGCTATTTCTTTTCCTTCTATACTGTAAAGTTTCAGAGATACATTCCCCATTGATTTTACTGCATAACTTATTATTGTCTCTGCATTAAACGGGTTTGGATAGTTCTGTTTCAGTGAATATTCAGTAGGTGTTTCAGAACCTATCGTTCCGATTGAAACAGGGTTTAATGTTGTGTCGATAAATATATTGTACATCGTTCCGCCGCTTCCGAAACTTCTTGCATGAACTGCCTTTCCGCCTGCTATAACCGATGTTCCGTCATTAGAAATACTGCACATAAACGCAGAACCTGATGAGTTATAACTGTACCATGGAAGTCCTGTTCCGGGGTCACACCTGAACACATAAATATCGTCCTTTGAATTATCAAGCCTGCCCCAGGATGAAGCTGCCATATATTTTCCGTTTTTCGAAATAGAAACCATATTAACTTCATCTCCGAACCCTGTATACGACCAGATTGGAGTAGAACCGTTTGAAACTTTAAAATATCGTACTGTACCGTCGTATGAACCTGATGTTACAAATATCAATGTGCCTATCGCAACGTAACTTCCGTCGTTTGTAACATCAACACTCGCTACCCAGTTGTAGTATGTTCCCGGAGGTTCCTGATACTGCCACAATAAATTATATGCGCTTCCGTTCCATTGGTAAACCTTTACGAAGCCTTTGTAGTTTATCGTTGCTATAATATTTCCGTTTCCGCTGATTCCCTGAGGCGCTTGCGTACCGTCGGTTATAGGAGCGGAATACCTTAAGGCACCTGTATAAATATTGTAAACGTAGTATGCGCTGTAAGTATTAACTATAGCTAAGGTGTCATTTCCTGCAATTTTGATTCCCTGTATCTGTCCCGGTACTTTTGTCTTCCATATTGATACTGTAGAGTTCTTGTTGAAACAGTAAACCCACGATGAATCATTCCTGTTTGCACTGGCTAATAAATGTGAGCCGTTTGAAGTCAGGTCAAGCGGACCTGCAGCACCTGTATCCGCTGTTGTCAGCAAATTAAAATTAAAGAATGGTGTTGAAGATGATTTACTAAACAGATAAAAATTCCTGAATGAACCTGCTGCAATTACATCGCCTGTATCCGATACCGCAATGTAATTTCTGCCGTTATTGGTAGCCGTGGGATATTCCCAGATTGGTGTATTGTTTGTGTTTCCGTAAACAGAAACCCTTTTATTGTTTAAATACCAGCCGACAGCCGATGTTTTTCCGTCGCCGCTTATCATTCCGTCATTGTTGATTGCGGCCGCATCTGTAAATGACCAGCGCATATAAGAACTGTTTGATGCTCTGAAGTCATTGCTTTCTCCGTTTATCATCCTGTTTGCTCCTTCATTCAGAAGCGGATTTGTAACAGTCTGGTAACTCCATACTCCGTTTTGTAAAACAGATTTAGTCGTACTGCCGATGAAATTATCTGATTGTGAATAGAGGTTTGAAAAGGTTAGAATAACAAATAGTAAAATTAATTTTTTCATAATTGTTGATTTGGTTTTAATTGTTATTAATGGAATTTATAATTTTTCTTAAATAAATGATATGATAAACTTGTAATGGATTTTTAATTTAATCCCAGATTTTATATATTTGCACCGATGATTATTAAGGACAATATTAAACTGGTTTTCGAAAATAAGCTTGAAGTTAAAGGCCATTCTTTTGGCTTTCCATATTCTGTCTCTGGCGAGGTTGTCTTTAATACTGCAATGACGGGTTATCCCGAGTCTCTAACAGACCCTTCTTACAAAGGACAGATTCTTATTCTGACTTATCCGCTTATCGGGAACTACGGCGTTCCTTCTTATGAGTTTGATAATTCGC
>JBMOHR010000428.1:0-2298 GCA_049317745.1 Ignavibacteria bacterium | reverse complement strand
TACACAAAATTACTGATTTTAAACTTCAGATTGTAGGGGAAAATTTATAAATATGAAGGGTCTCTGACGATATTTATGCCTAAAAGCGCTGAAATTCGCACTCTTTCGGTAGTCTTTTCAGGTAATTAATATTAATAGCGTTGTACTAATAATCATCGAAAAATTATTGCACTTTTAAGGAAGAATCTTTTTTATTAAGTTACATCATTTAAATTATTAATCGATTTATGATTTTATTCCTGCATGGATTTGCAAGTTCCGGTAGCGCGACAAAGGCAGAAGTGCTGAAAGATTACTGTATAAAGAACTTTATAAATCAGGAATTTATTTCGCCTGATTTACCGGTTGAACCCGAAAAGGCAATTAAATTAATAGAGAATATTTTAAAATCTGCAGACAATAATACAATCGTCTTTGGCAGCAGCCTTGGGGGATATTATGCTATGTGGGCCGGAACAAAATATGATACAAACATTGTTCTCGTTAATCCTGCCGTGGAACCGTATATAGACTTAAAAAGCGTATTAGGTATGAATAAAAACTATCAGACAGGAGAAGAGTTTGAATTTAAAGAGGAATACCTTAAACAACTAAAGAATTTATCCTCCGATATTGATTTCAGCAGATATCCCAGGGAAAAGATTTTGCTGATGCTTGCAGAAGACGACGATTTGCTGGACTACAGGCAGACATTAAAACATTTCGGAAATGATTACGGCAAACTTATTTTAGAAAAAGAAGCAGGTCATAGTTTTACAAAGTTCGGAATAAACCTGAAGTCAGTGTTTAACTATTTTAATATCGACTAAAAGAAAAAGGCTTTCGGTTATCTGAAAGCCTTCATAAAACTTGCCAACTTCTGTTATTTTATTAACATCATTTTCTTTACATTTGAGAATTCTTCTGTCTGAAGTTTGTAGAAGTATATTCCGCTTGAAAGTTTGCCCGCATCAAAACTGACCTCATAAGATCCGGTATTATAATTGCCATTAACCAGTTCGGAAACCAGCGATCCTCTTGAATCATAAACGGACAGGTTTACCAGCCCTGATTTCTTAATATCAAATTTTATCTTTGTTGTCGGATTAAACGGGTTGGGATAATTTTGTGACAAATTATAGTTATCCGGAGTCTTTGTTGAAATAGGTGTTATACCCGTAGATAAATCTATAACGGCAGTATAAATTTCCTGATTAATACCGCCGGCTCTTTGATCTGTCCAGACAGCCGCTATTCTGCTCCCTGAATAATCCACATTAATGTAATCACCAAACCTGACATCTGAATTTGGAGAGGAGGCAGTGAAATTGGTTGAGCTTAATCTTTCATTTATAAAAGTTAATCCTCCGTCAGTAGACCTTGCAAGCCAGGAATCAATTATATTCGTGCTTGTTGAATTACGTGAATCGTAATATAGTATTGCAATGTTTCCTTGTTCGTTTACAGAAATCCACGGCCAGCATTGCAGTTTACCGTTGCCGACTGCATCGTCGTTAATTCTTACGGGTGTTGACCAGTTTGTGCCGCCATTCGTTGACCTTATCAAAAACACATCCGGGTCGCCGTTCCTTGCGTCACACCATACAGTGTATAAATAACCGTTTCTTGGTCCTCCCGATAAATCACAATCTATTGATGGAAAAGTTACTCCGCTGCTTGTAATTGTAATATTGGGTGAAAGTCCCTGGGCGATGTTGGCCTCTGTTCCGAATGTAGCGCCGCCGTTGGTTGATTTGTTAAAAAATATAATGTCATTAGTAGCTGTTCCACCGACCCATACCACATACACTTCTCCGTTAGGCCCTATTGCAGGGTCCGAACCCTGAACACCGCCTCCGTTGCTAACCTGTACAGGTGAGGACCAGTTAACTCCGCCATTCGTTGATTTTGTTAAAAGTATTCCTGCGGGTGTTCCAAACCTTGTCCAGCTTATGTATAAATTGTTTTTGTATGGACTGCTTCCTTTCGTAAGGTCACATATCATCCATTCTTTGTCTTCACTGTTGGCACCGCCGCCCTGTACAAAATAATAGTTGTTAAAAGTTGCGCCGCCGTCTGTCGATTTAAAAACCAGAAGATCCAGTGCACCGGCAGTAGTCAAAGAAACAGTACAAACGTAAAAGTTTCCGCTTGTATCTGAAACAACCACAGGGTCGCTTGCAAGCGGATGGTTCGGGTCAAGTACAGGGATTAACTGACTTGGTGACCAGGTTGTACCTCCGTCGGTTGAATAAGTGTAACCTATACGCCTTAATGCAGGTGATACCCCAGTTCTGAAATCTCTCCAGGCTGCAAGTA
>JBMOHR010000427.1:0-2299 GCA_049317745.1 Ignavibacteria bacterium | reverse complement strand
CTCTTAATCAGCGGGTCAGGGGTTCGAGTCCCCTCGAGTGTACCAGATTAAAGCCCTCCGAATCAACATTTGAAGGGCTTTTTTGCTTTTATTATCTGCCTGTATTCTCGTGTTCGGATTCTATGCGTTTATTCTCTCTAAGGAAGCAGCAATAAAATGAATAACACTTTAAACCTTTAGTTTAAGGATAATTTAATTGCGTCCAATGCTATGAAAACAAAGAATCTGTTTTTTTATTCTGCATTCTTCTTATTATTGTGTGTACTTCTGTTTATTCTTGCTCTTAACAGTACTGTTACCGGTTTTACATTCCTATCCGATGATATCGTCAATCAGTTTGCCGTTAAGGATTCTTTGAAATGTACCACGATGGAGCTTCACGATAAACATTTAAAAAATGATCCCGCTTATGAAAGACGTTTGCAGGATCTTGAACTCCTCACTAAAAAATATATTGCAAACCGCAAACCCTCCGATACTGCAATAGTTAAAGTGCCCGTAGTTGTTCATATTGTCTATAACACTCCATACCAGAATATTTCAAACGCAAGAATTCAGTCACAGATTGATGCACTCAACAGAGATTATCGTAGATTAAACTGGGATACTGCAAATGCTCCCGTTCCTTATAAATATCTTGGCGCAGATACACGTATTGAATTTGTGCTCGCAAAAAGAGACCCATGGGGAAATCCTTCTATAGGTATTACCCGTACGCAAACTTCTGTTTCAATGTTTACTAATGAAGCTATTAAATTCACTGCGCAAGGCGGACACGACATCTGGGACAGAGATAAGTACCTTAACTTCTGGATTGGTAATATTCAGTATTACGGTGCGTACACTCAGCTTCCCGGCTATTACCCCGAAACCGATGGTGCGGTAATGCACTATATACTTTTTGGTACTGTTGGTACTACACTTTCAGAAAATTCCAAAGGGAGAGTCGCTACTCACGAAGTTGGTCATTGGTTTAATCTTCAGCACCTCTGGGGTTTAACAAATTGCGGAACGGATTATGTTGACGATACTCCAACTCAATTCGCGGCAAACTTTCATTGCCCTGTCTTTCCTGTCATCACCTGTAATAACGGTCCTTACGGCGATATGTTTATGAACTATATGGACGGAACAAGCGACGATTGCAAAAATATGTTTACCATTGGTCAGCGTGACAGAATGAATGCCGCATTGTATAATTACAGATCAGGTCTTATTACTTCAGAAGGCAGAATTCCGGTTAGCGGTTTACCTATTGCTCATTTCAGGTCAGATAAAATGTCAGTGAATTTCGGACAGAGTATAAACTTCTTCGATGAATCCGGCGGAATACCAACTAACTGGCAATGGACTTTTGAAGGCGGTATACCGTCTTCATCTAATCAGAAAAATCCTGTTGTTAACTATCCTAATAGCGGCATATATTCCGTGAGGTTGAAAGTTTCTAATTCTTTCGGAACAGACTCCGTAACTTATACAAACTATTTAAAAATTGTCGGTGCTAATATGTCCGTGTTTAATGTTGTACATCCTCCTTCAATAACAACTATTCATACAAATGCATCCGATACTTCGAAGCTTGTTTTCAAATGGAATAAATCAGGTACTCATCCTTCCATTAATTATAAATGGAAAGTTCGGAAAGCTGCCACACCCGATGAATATTCGTATTTCAGCGATAGCAATGGTTTCGATACTTTGCTTACGGTCAGGAAAAGTTTTCTCGATTCACTCGCTGTATCCATAAACCCAAACGCAGACTCTTTGTTCTGTGTCTGGAATGCAACTTCTTTCAACGGCTCTGATTCTTTAAAATCTCAGAATGAATTATTCTTCATCATTAAAAGAAATACTGTTGGAATTAATAATCTTTCTTCCGCAACTCCTGATAGATTTATGCTCTATCCTAATTATCCAAACCCGTTTAATCAATCTTCAATAATCAGGTTTCAATGCGCAAAGCCTGGTGAGACGAGTATTAAAATATATGATTTAAACGGTAAAGAGGTAATGGCTCTCGTTAATAATTTTTTAAAGCCCGGCACTTATCAAGTTCGCTTCGATGCCTCGCAGCTTTCAAGCGGAGTATATTTCTATAAAATGACGACTGAATATTTCTCGGACACAAAACGTATGGTGATATTAAAGTAATGCATAATGAAACTATATAGCGTTTATTAAACTTGCATTTACACCCTTTAAACTTAAACGTTTAAAGGGTTTTTTGTTTAAACAATGTGTTGGAAAGAGCAGTCCCGATTCATCGTGACGGGTGGGGTTCCTCCCTTCGAGTGTACAA
>JBMOHR010000426.1:0-2311 GCA_049317745.1 Ignavibacteria bacterium | reverse complement strand
TTCAGCCCTTCTTATATATTTCGTGTTTATTAATTTATTATTTCTGCTCTTCTGCTCTCTTCTTTTCGTAGTCGCCAATGATTTTTGTTTCGACTTCTTTAGGAACGTCCTCGTAGTGCGAGAACTTTCTTGTGTAAGTTCCGCGTCCCTGAGTGAACGAACGAAGTTTAGAAGAATAACCGCCCATTTCAGAAAGAGGAATGTGGCACTTGATGACCTGAAGTCTGCCTTCAGATTCCATACCAAGAATCTTACCTCTGCGTGAAGATACGTCGCCAGATACGGCACCCATGAATTCTTCAGGGAAGTAAATTTCGACTTCGTAAACAGGTTCAAGTATTACAGGGTTTGCATCCTTGAAACCTTTACGGAATGCCTGTGAAGCTGCGAGTTTGAACGAAAGTTCGTCTGAGTCAACGTTATGGTATGAACCGAAGGTTAACGATGCTCTAATATCGATAACTTTACAACCGATTAAAACACCTGACTGCATAGTTTCGATGATACCTTTTTCAACTGCAGGAATGAATCTTCCGGGAACGACACCGCCGACGATACCGTTTACAAACTCAAAGCCTTCACCTCTTGTGCGCGGTTCCAGACTGATAACGACGTGTCCATACTGGCCTCTGCCGCCTGTTTGTTTCTTATGTTTGAATTCTATTTCGTTTACTTTCTTTCTGATAGTTTCCTTGTAAGGAATTTTCGGTTCGGAAAGAACAACTTCCAGACCGTATTTGTTCTTCATCCTGTTGATGATTGTGTTGATGTGAATCTCTCCCTGACCGTGAATGATAGTCTGACTTATTTCAGGGTCATAATTCATTATGAATGTAGGGTCTTCTTCGTGGAACGAATGAAGTGCTGTTCCGAGTTTATCTTCCTCACCTTTTCTTGAAGGAGCAATTGCCATACTCATATTAGGAGTCGGGAATTTTATCGGTTCAAGAACTACAGGATATGATTTCGAACAAAGAGTATTGTTTGTGTGTGAATCTTTTAATTTAACTACGCCAGCAAAGTCACCTGTGATTACTTCAGGAAGTTCTTTTCTGTCCTTGCCGTTCATTGTGTATGTCTGTGCAAGACGTTCGGCTTTGCCTGTTGCCTCGTTGATTAAGTCCATACCCGGATTTACTTTACCCGAATAAACTCTGAAGAACGAAAGCTCACCGATATTCTTTTCAGAAATTGTTTTGAAAATAAAAATTACAGGGTCGCCTGTCGGGTCAGGATTAACGATAACAACTTCATCACTATGCGGTCTGTGTCCTTTTTCAGGATGTCTGTCCATTGGTGATTCTGTGTAATCGGCAATAAAGTCCATTAAAGGTTTTATTCCGACGTTCGTAGAAGCAGAAATACAGAATACAGGGAAGAGTTGTCTTTCTTTCATACCGAGTCTTAAACCTGCTGCAATTTCATCTTCTGTTAAAGAACCTGTTTCAAAGAATTTTTCCATAAGTGCATCGTCTTCTGAGGCAACTGCTTCGATAAGTTTCTGATGGTATTCATCAGCTTTATCTTTTAAGTTTGCAGGAATATCTTCAATAGTAAAGTCACCTTTGCCGTCAGTAGTAAACTTATACAACTTCATCTTAATAACATCGACTACCTGATTAAATCCAAGACCATGATTAACAGGGAACATTGCAACTGCGACCTGTGCACCAAAACTTTCAACTAACTGTTCTACTGTACCTTCGAAAGTTGCGTTTTCAGTATCGAGTTTATTGATTACAAAGGCAATGTTGTTATTGTATTCTTTAGTATGCTTAAAGCAAGCTTCAGTTCCTACTTCAATCCCTTTGAAAGAATCAACTACCATCAATGCTGTTTCGGTAACTCTTAACGATGATTTAACTTCACCGACGAAGTCCATGAATCCCGGAGTGTCGATAATGTTAAACTTAATCTTGTCACCGTTTGCATTTTTCCAGAAACAGTTTAAGAGTGAGGAATTGATAGACATTTGTTTTTCAATCTCATCTTTGTGGTAATCGCTTACGGTGTTTCCTTCTTCAATTTTTCCGAATCTGTTTGTAACACCTGCCGAGTGTAAAATACCTTCTGCCAAAATGGTCTTACCGCATCCGCCGTGACCGATGATAGTGATATTTCTAATTTGTTCCGATTTATAATCAGGCATAAGACTTAGCTCCTTGCTTGCTTATTTTTTAAAGTTATTTAAAATTTCTTAAAAAGATATAAACAACTAAAATAATAATTGGAATATTGATATTAAAGCCTCTTTTTAATATCATTCGTTATTCGTAAATTTGTATAAACATACAAAAAGATGAAAAAATCA
>JBMOHR010000425.1:0-2313 GCA_049317745.1 Ignavibacteria bacterium | reverse complement strand
ATTTTAGTAAACACAAGTTTATCTGCCAGCTTCCACTTCAAAGTATTCTTATTGTTCCAGTGCGTACGCGCAACTTCAATACCCCAGTTAAAAATCTTCTTCTTGTAACCCTCGTCCATTTCAACCGCCGTCTTCATCAGCTTATTGTAAATCTTATCAAGCAGCCTTGGCACAGTAATAATAATCGTAGGCTTCACCTCAGTCATCTGCAAAGCAATAGTATCAATGCTCTGTGCATAATAAATCTTCGAACCTGCAAAGAACGGCAGATAGTATCCTGTAGTCCTTTCAAAAATATGCGAGTAAGGAAGATACGAAAGGAAAACATCCCTCTCATCATAATGCAGAACATCGGGGAACGTCTCAAGGTTTGAATAAATATTCTTATGAGTGAGCATCACACCTTTAGGAACACCCGTGGTCCCTGAGGTATAAATAATCGTAAGCAAATCATCTTCCTTAACATTGTCAGAAATCACAGCCAGCTTCTCAAGCAACTGATTCTTAGTAAGACTCTTCTTTTCACAGAATATGTTTTGAAAAGAAATTATATGTTCTTTTTCGTTTGCCCTCTCCACACTGTTAAAAGAGATTATATATTTTAAATCGGGGCAGTCCTTTTTAATCAAAAGAATCTTATCGAGCTGCAAACCTGTTGACACAAAAACTATCTCTGCCTTGCAGTCATTCAGAATATATTTAATTGATTCCGATGAAAGTGAAGGATAAATCGGAACAGTTATGTTCTCTGAAAATATACAGGCGAGGTCTGTAATCACCCATTCTACGCGGTTCTCCGAAATTATAGCCAGATTGCTGTTCTTCCTCAACCCAAGCCCTTCCAGATAATTTTTAATGCACATAGAATAATTAACAATCTCAAACCTGTTCATACCTTCGTACACATCATTCTTCTTAGTAAAAAGAATGTCTTCCATAATATCAAATTTCTTAATGCCGTCAATCAGTAACTGAACGAGTGTCTTTTTGTGAATATTCATATCTGTTTCTTCATTATATTAAATAACCGACAAAGTTACAAAAATTAGAGACTAATAAAAAGAAATGATTTCATGTTTAAATATTATGCCTGTTTTACAAATATTAATGTTTTTGAATTGTTATAATAGATGAAATTACTGAATTTAAAGCAAATCATTATTTAAATGAATAGAAAGAAAAAAGTCCTTATCTCTGTTACGGTCGTTATTCTGTTGGCACTGTCTGTGCTTATCTACCTTAGGATACGTGCAAATATTTTAGCATCCGAAAAAAAGGGTTCTGCCTCATTATCAGTTGAGATTACCAATCCTGTTCGCGGTGACATCTCAAGCAATATAGATTTCTCTGGCGATATACTCGCAATTGAGCAGACAAACATTTTCTCCAGAGTTAACGGAAACATTGAAAAGATTTTTGTTGATATAGGTGATTATGTAACCACAGGTAAGCTGCTCGCAGTTATTGATAAGAGTATCTTCACACAGAATGTTAAACAAATAGAGGGCATTTACCGCGTTGCTGAAGCTACAGCCGAAAACGATAAGATTAATTTAGAGAGAACTAAAATCTTATTGGAAAAGGGATTGGCTTCACAGTCGGATTATGATAATGCCAAAACTAAACTGGATGTTTCGATTGCTCAGATGGAAACTGCCTATGCTAATTTACAAAACTCAAGAATTCAGCTAAGTTATTGTGATATAAGAGCGCCGTTTACAGGTTATATTACTAAAAAACTTCTCGACAGGGGAACTTACGTTAGTGCAACAGGTGCTGCACAGAATACTATATTTGTACTCTCTGATATCAGAAGACTGAAAATAATGGTGAACGTCGTCGAAAAGGATTTACCTTTGCTCGATAAAATTTCATCTGCTAACATTAAAATAGATTCCTATCCCGATAAAGTATTCACAGGCAGGTTTAATAAAATGAGTCAGGCAATCGATCTTGGAACCAGAACAATGCCAGTACAGATAGATTTAGAAAACAAAGATGAATTGTTAAAGCCCGGAATGTTTGCAAAGGTGGAATTGTTGCTGGATAAAAATACCGATGTTATTAAATTACCCTCGCAATGTGTTCTTAAAGAAAATGATAAAAGCTATGTGTTCGTCGTAAACGATGAAATGGTCGTCAGTAAAAAATATGTTGATGTTGGGATTTCATCCAATAATGAAACAGAAATAGTAAACGGAGTTAATGAAAGTGATAAGGTTGTAATTGTTGGCCAGGAACTGATTAGTGATAAGTCTAAAGTTAAAATCGTAAAATAATTATATGTGGCTAACAAAGCTTGCGCTTAAATAT
>JBMOHR010000424.1:0-2324 GCA_049317745.1 Ignavibacteria bacterium | reverse complement strand
AGAGTCTTTGCTTTTTCAATCGCATCTTCAATCGTTCCTACGAGGTGGAATGCCTGTTCAGGAAGGTCGTCGTATTCACCGTTTAATATTCCTTTGAATCCTTTAATCGTATCTTCAAGTTTAACGTATCTGCCGGGTAAATTCGTAAACTGTTCTGCTACTGAGAACGGCTGAGACAAGAACTTTTGAATTCTTCTTGCTCTTCCTACTACAACTTTATCTTCGTCAGAAAGTTCATCTATTCCAAGAATATTTATTATATCCTGTAAATCCTGATAGTTCTGCAATATTTTCTTTACTCCCTGTGCTACGTCATAATGCTCGTCTCCAACAATCAACGGGTCAAGTATTCTTGAAGTTGAAGTTAAAGGATCAACCGCAGGATAGATTCCAAGTTCTGAAATCTTTCTTGATAACTCTGTTGTTGCATCAAGGTGCGCGAATGTTGTCGCCGGTGCAGGGTCAGTATAGTCATCAGCAGGAACGTATACTGCCTGAATGGAAGTAATAGAACCTTTTAATGTTGATGTAATTCTCTCCTGTAAAGTACCCATCTCTGTTGCTAATGTAGGCTGATATCCTACTGCTGATGGCATACGTCCGAGAAGAGCAGATACTTCGGAACCTGCCTGAGTAAACCTGAAAATATTATCTATAAATAAAAGTACGTCTTTACCTAATTCATCCCTGAAATACTCAGCGATAGTAACACCAGTTAAACCGATTCTTTGTCTAGCGCCCGGAGGCTCATTCATCTGACCAAAAACAAGTGCAGTATTTTTCAATACTCCTGATTCACTCATTTCAAGGTATAAATCATTTCCTTCTCTTGTTCTTTCACCAACTCCTGCAAACACCGAATAACCGCCGTGATGTTTTGCGATATTATGTATTAATTCCTGTATGATAACTGTCTTTCCAACTCCGGCACCACCGAATAAACCTGTTTTTCCGCCTCTTGTGTATGGTTCTATTAAGTCAATAACCTTAATACCGGTTTCAAACATCTCTCTCTTTGTGGAAAGTTCTGTCATTTTTGGAGGGTCACGGTGAATAGGATATTTCATACTTGTCTTTAGAGGCTCTTTACCGTCAATAGTATCACCGATCACATTAATAAGTCTTCCAAGGACTTCAGGACCTACCGGAATCATTATCGGCTCACCTGTATCAATCACTTCCATACCTCTTACTAATCCATCAGTAGAATCCATAGCAACAGTTCTTACTCTGTTTTCACCAAGATGCTGCTGAACCTCAGTTACGAGAGTTTCTTCAACACCTTCAAGATTAGTCCTTTTGACTGTTAATGCGTTATTGATTTCGGGCAGTTTGCTGCCGCTGAAATCAACGTCGATTACAGGACCAATTACTTGAACTATTTTACCAACATTAGCGCCGTTATCAGGCATAGTTAAAATTTGATTTATATGTTTTTTCTAAAGAATTATAAATATAGACAAACTGGAAGAAACTTTCAAATTAAAAATGAATGACTGTGCAGAAAAATGTTATTGCACATTGATACAGATTATACTGCAGCATTAAATTAAACATTTTATTAAGGGTTTATATTTGTTAATTTTATATATATTTATTAATATAAACAAATCATTCTATATGAAAAGGGTTCTACTTCTTACACTCGTAATAACATTTATGTTAACGGGTTTTTCTATTTCCCAGACTTATCAGAGTTATAATGCACAGAAAGATAAAGTTGAAAACGCTGTTAAAACCAAAGGCGAGTTATATTTCCGGTTTAACTTAATCTCCAAAGACGCAATTAATGAACTTGGAAGACATATTTCCATCGATAATGTTAAAAGTAAATTATTCTACTTTGAAGTTTATGCATATGCATCCCCGGAAGAGATGGATTATTTCTCAAAACAAAACATAGATTTTGAATTATTAAAACATCCCGGTGATGCAGAGAATATTATTACTACAGATGATTTAAAACAAATAGCAGCATGGGATGTTTATCCTTCATACCCTGCGTACATTACGATGATGAATAATTTTGCAACAGCTTATCCTAACCTTTGCAGGATAGTTAATTTTGGAACAACGGTTCAGGGCAGGCAAATGCTGTGTGCAGTTATCAGCGATAGTGTACAGTTCAGGAAACCAAAGCCAAGGTTTATGTATTCTTCTTCTATGCATGGAGACGAAACTACAGGTTACGTTTTAATGCTGAGATTAATTGACACACTATTAAGCGGTAATGGGAATAACGCAACTATTACAAACCTTGTCAAGAATTGTGAGATATGGATAAATCCTCTTGCTAATCCTGACGGGACATACCACGGCGGAGA
>JBMOHR010000423.1:0-2328 GCA_049317745.1 Ignavibacteria bacterium | reverse complement strand
ACGCGTATAGCGATTGCAGGACATTCTCTTATGCAGGAGTAACATCTTTTGCACAAATACGGTATTGTCTCAACTGTGCCGTACATTATTTTTTTCTGCTGTGATAATGTGTATGTAAAATTTCATGAGCTTTATGACTGTTAGGCTCGATGAAGAATTCTTTGTATAATGTTTTTACTGATTCGTTTTCGTGTGACTTTCTGAATATCATCTTTGAATCTATTTCATAGAGAGCTTTTATACGCTTGATAACCTTTTCAGGTTTCTGGTGTATAGGCTGTCCGCCGCCGTTAATACAGCCGCCCGGGCACGCCATAACTTCTATGAAATGATATTTACACGTTCCCTGTTCTACGTCATCGAGTACTTTTGCAACGTTTCCGATTCCGTTAACGACTGCAAAGTTGAAATCAGTTCCGTTTATGTTTACGGTTAATTCTTTGATTCCGTCGAATCCGCGTATCTGTTCAAACTCAAGTGTGTCGAGTTCATTGCCAGTAAGTGTGTTGTATGCTGTTCTGATAGCAGCTTCCATAACACCGCCTGAGGTACCGAATATAATAGCGGCACCTGTTGATTCACCGAGCGGACTATCGAATTCAGTTTCCGGCAAGTCGCAGAAATCAATTCCTGCCATATTAAAGTAACGCACGAGTTCTCTTGTTGTTAATACTGCATCTACGTCGGGCATATGTTCTTCGGACAGTTCTGCTCTGCTTGATTCAAACTTCTTAACTGTGCAAGGCATTATTGAAACAACGAATATATCCTTAGGGTCAACGCCGATTTTCTTTGCGTAGTATGTTTTTAATATTGCGCCTTCCATTTCGTGCGGTGACTTGCAGGTTGAAACGTGGTCGAGCAGTTCAGGTCTGTTATGTTCGATGTACTTAACCCATCCCGGGCAGCAGCTTGTGAACATAGGAAGAGTTTTGTTAGTTGTGATTCTGTTTATAAGTTCTGTAGTTTCTTCCATAATGGTTAAGTCGGCTGCAAAGTTAGTGTCGAATACACGTTTGAAACCGAGACGCTTTAAACCTGTTACGAGTTGTCCTGTTACGTCGGTACCTAAAGGCATATTGAATTCCTCACCTAAAGATGCACGTACTGCAGG
Organism: Ignavibacteria bacterium; assembly: GCA_049317745.1. GTDB lineage: Bacteria > Bacteroidota > Ignavibacteria > Tepidaquicellales > Tepidaquicellaceae > CAIKZJ01. Next base: position 1,214 of record JBMOHR010000423.1, on the reverse strand, counting down.
AGCAATCTGTGCAACGACGAACTTCTTCTTATCACCGAGTGCGTTGGCAACGTCTTTTGTCTGGCTTCTTTCTCTGAGTGCCGCTGTTGGACAGACTAAGATACACTGTCCGCAAAGTATGCAATCACTTATGTTCAAACCTTTATTGTAAGGAGTAGTGACGATACTCTGGAATCCGCGCTTAGTGAAATCGATTGCGCCGACCTGCTGAACTTCGTTACAGACTCTGACGCATCTGCCGCAGAGAATACACTTTGCAGGGTCGCGTTCCATTGAAGGACTGGAGATATCAATTGCGTGGTCTTTTGCTTCGCCTGAATACCTGTGTTCGCGAACGCCGTACTGAGCTGATAAATCCTGAAGCTCGCAGTTTTTATTCCTGACGCAGACTAAGCAATCCTGAGGATGGTTTTCGATAAGTAATTCTACTATTGTTTTACGTGCTCTTCTTACTCTGGCACAATTTGTATCAACAACCATACCTTCATAGACAGGGTAAGCACAGCTTGGTATTAATCCTCTCTGACCTTCGACTTCCACAGAACAGATTCTGCAGGCGCCTGTAGGGAAGAGATTTTTCATGTGGCATAAAGTAGGAATTGCAATACCTGCAGACTTAGCTGCGTCGAGTATGGTCATTCCGTCTTCTGCGTTTACTTTTATGTTATTTATTGTCAGTTCTACCATATTGTTAAAATCGAATTTTAATTTAATAATAATTACGAGACAAGCACTGCCTCAAATTTACAATTATCAACACACATACCGCATTTAATACATTTATCTTCTATAATATAGTGTGCCTGTCCTTTTTCACCAATGATTGCTTCCACAGGACACTTGCGTGCGCAAAGTCCGCAGCCTTCACATTCATCGTTATTTATGGTGAATAAGAGTAATTCTTTACATACACCAGCCGTACATTTTCTGTCGTATAAATGTTCTTCGTATTCATCCCTGAAATATCTTAGTCCTGAAAGTACAGGGTTCGGAGCAGACTGACCAAGACCGCAGAGAGATGTATCTTTAATAACGTCTGCAAGTCTGTTCAGGTGAATGATTCCCTTGAAGCGCTGAAGCTGTTCAAGTTTGTTCTTTGTATTCTTGTATGACTGAGGAATCTTTTCGATAATTTCGAGCATTCTCTTCGTACCTTCGCGGCAAGGAACACATTTACCGCAGGATTCATTCTGAATGAATGTTAAGAAGAATTT
>JBMOHR010000422.1:0-2335 GCA_049317745.1 Ignavibacteria bacterium | reverse complement strand
GGGCAAACGATTTCTCGGGTGCAAGTGCTACTAACCCAACAGGTTACAGACTTGGAATGTGGATATTCTCTATACTTGGTTTCTTAGGATTATTCTTTGCCTTTATGTTAAGGCGTAATGAGATGGGTCCTAATGCACACGGTCTTGAACTGAGTGCGAGTAATCTTGGAAAAATATTTGAAAATCCCTTTTCGTTTAAAGGTCGAATTAGAAGAACTGAATATGGTCTTAGTTTTATTATTTACTCAATTTTTGCAATCATTTTAAATTTATTAATTCAATCAGGGGGGGGCTATTTGTTCTTTCTTTTGGTTTATATTCCACTGTTTTGGTTTATTTGGGCTCAAGGAACTAAAAGGTGCCACGACAGAGGTTGCTCAGGGGCATATCAGTTTATTCCATTTTATATATTCTGGTTGCTTTTTGCAGACAGTGACACAGGAACAAATGAATATGGATCAAATCCTAAAGATGATGAGAAAAAATAATCTTAAAGAAGAATAAATGAAATGGGTTCATAATCTGATTAAATTAACTTTAAACATAAATAATATTAAATGAATAATACAGAAAAACTTAGACATCCCGGAGGTCTGTTTCTGCTCTTCTTTACTGAGATGTGGGAACGTTTCAGTTTCTATGGAATGCAGGCAATATTTATTTTGTATATGACAACAGCTTTAAATTTTAGCAATAAAGAAGCTTCATTGGTTTATGGAAATTATACAGGAATGGTTTATTTAACTGCCTTGATTGGTGGATTTGTTTCTGACAGGTATTTTGGAAACAGAAAATCTATAGTCACAGGTGGCGCTTTAATGGCAGTGGGTCAATTTATTCTCTTTGGTAGTGGTTTGTTATATAATGATAATTTCTGGGCTTCAACTTTATTATATACAGGTTTAGTATTCCTTTGTTTAGGAAATGGATTTTTTAAACCTAACATATCATCAATGGTAGGGCAATTATATCCAGAAGATGATAAGAGGTTAGATAGTGCCTTTACAATATTTTACATGGGTATTAACATCGGTGGTTTATTGGCCCCCATATTTTGTGGGTTCCTTGGAGACACAGGTAACAATGCAGATTTTAAATGGGGATATCTGGCTGCAGGAGTAGCAATGTTATTAAGTTTGATAATTTTTATTCCGCTAAAGAATAAGTATGTTATTAAACCTGACGGAACCCCTGTTGGCGATGTACCTCCTGCAAGACCCAAATCAGAGAATTCAAAAAATTCAGGTTTTATTAATAAACAGTTCATTATTAATATATCTGTATTTTTAATATTAATAATATTATTCATCTTTGTAACTGATTATGATATAATTGGTTCGTTCATTTATTCTGTATTTTTTACAGCTCCTTTGTCTATCTTTATGGACAAAACATTAACGAAAGTTGAGAAACAAAAAATTATAGTTATGTTTGTATTTGTTGTATTCACAATGATTTTTTGGATAGCATTTGGACAAATAGGCTCATCTTTAACTTTATTTGCTAAAACTCAGGTGGATCGTTCTATATTTGGATGGAGTCTTCCAGCTTCAGTTTTACAAGGATTTGGTTCATTATTCATTGTTTTGTTCGCTCCTCTTATGGCATTTGTATGGACCTTTCTTTCTAAGTTCAATAAAGAGCCATCAATTGCTTTTAAACTAGCACTTGGTTTGATATTTATGTCAATGGCTTGGCTGATTCTTGCAATTGCTGTAAGTGTACTTGCGCCTGGGGTTAAAGTAAGTATGTTATGGCTTATTATAATGTACTTTGTTTTAACGATAGGGGAGCTGTCACTTTCACCGATCGGATTATCTATGATTGTAAAGCTTGCACCGATAAGGTTTGGTTCTGTTCTTATGGCTGTCTGGTTTTTATCGCTTGGAACTTCTTTTAAATTATCTGGTGTCTTAAGTTCATTCTTCCCGACAGAAAATTACAAACCTGTATTGTTAGGTTTGTTTCATATAAATACAACAGTAGATTTCTTCTATATATTTGTTGCAATGGCAGGTATAAGTTCAATTATTTTATTCGTTCTTATTAAACCACTTTTAAGAATGATGCACGGTGTGAGATAAGCGATTATCATTAATTATTTTTGAGCCTTTATCTTATCTTGTAATAGGATAAAGGCTTTTTCTTTGAAATCAGCCTATTTTCGCTATTTTTGCCTGTCCTTTTTTTAATACATTAAACTGTCTACTTTTTTAGAATATGACTTGACAAATGAATTTATTAGATATATATTTGTAGTGTTAATTAACTAATTTTTTTAAACGCCTTAAAATATCGGAGGTATTAAATGGCAAGAATTAAAAACATGTTCTTT
>JBMOHR010000421.1:0-2338 GCA_049317745.1 Ignavibacteria bacterium | reverse complement strand
ACATGACTACTAAACAACTGTTTTTATTCAACTAACAACTGGACAGTAGTGATACCCAATATGTAATATTTTACACTTTTTCGTTTTAAATTTCAACTGAATTATTTGTATATCTGCATATTTCAATGTATGTACTTACTGATAATTTGAATACTTAATTTTCATATTTTTAAGCATTCTTTAAGGAATCTTTAACCCTGCTTTAACCATTTTCTTACTATTTTTGTAATTCATTTGTTGTGAGAATAATACGTCAACATGTTGTTCTAATTTCATAGGGAAAGTCCGGATTATCCTCTTAGTTCCGGGCTTTTTTAATATACTCAATCATCTTCCTCTTCTTCGTTTCGCTTTCCTTCTTTTCTGCCGTCCTTCTTTTTCTCTGTGCTTTCTTTATTCCCAGATTTATGACATTCCACACAGTTCTGATAGTTATTTATGCCCTCTTCTATATGTTCGCTTCGAATCTTTGAATCTGAATGCTCGTGACAACCATAACAGGTATACTTAAAACTATTGCTTTCCTTGTGACAGTTCTTACAGTCAGATGGGTGGTTTTTGTCAAACACAAAATACTTCTGATGGTCAAAACTCGATGGCTTCCATTTATTCGATGTATGACACTTAGAGCAGTTCTCTTCAAATGTCTTGTGCATTTCATCGTTAGGTTTTTTGTGGCAGCTGTTACACCTACCTTTAGTGTTCTCGTCAAGATAAGTATGGTTAAACTTGGTCTTAAAATTATTCTTATAATCGCCCTTATGCTCTGTATGACAGTTTATACAGTCATTGTTTGTTAGTTGAGCGTGGAATATAATTTTACTGTCAGTAAATGTAGTATTTGGTTTTCCGGTCGATAGTTTAATACCTATATCCGACTGCTTATGACAGACAACACATTTATCAAATTCCGCTCCTTTAAAATACGTATGACAAGCGGAACAGTTTTTCTGAATACTCTCGTGCCCTTTAGTTAATTGACCGGGGGTTATCATTAAATATGGATTTATCACAAGAATTAATATCATTAATACCAGAAACCCATACGCGAAGTAAAACAATTTGTTCTTTATCATAAATGCCAGTCCCAGTAAATTAATATTGAAACAATGTGAATTAAAGCCAGTACACCAAAAGTCAGTGATAACGGCAGATGTATCGTCCTCCACTTTTTCATCATATCTACTGCCAGATACTGGAAGAAAAGTATCTTTTCAAGTTCATCCTGTGATTTCCCCGAGTCGGCTAATTCCCTCTCTTTATTAGCCAGCGTGGTTTTAGAATTTGCGAGTAAATACTTACCCATAATTCCGCTGAATACATTTATTATCATCGCCCCTACCGCAACCCACGGTAACACAGCATTGAAATGAACTCCGCCGTGTACGAGTATAAGTAATGCACCAAACCATCCGACGAATTCGTGTACTGCAAGCAGTTTCTTGGGGGAGCCAGCTTTGAAAAGTTTCTTCTTCCTTAATGAATAGTATAAACCGCTTAGTATAAACAGCGTTCCTGTGATACCCAGATACCTGTCAACCCATACCATATCTAACCAGTGCAGTATAAGGTCGGCAATTGCCGCACAGAATATCAGCAGCACAAACAATAATACAAACTTAATAAACTTGTTTACCGGCATAATAAATCTTTTGTTTAGGGAATTCGATTTCTTTAATGTAATTATTCTAATCAAAATAATATACACTCTACCGTAATGCCCTAAATTTTTAATAAATCCAAGGAAGTGAAATAAAATGTAAGTGTAGAAAATCTTGCAAGATGGCAAAGTAAAGATGTCCACGAATTACGCGAATTAATCGAATTACACAAATTAGGGAAAGAGATTATTTAGGGTTAGAGAATAAAGGATTTCTGGATTACCGGCGTAATGCTTATAAACTTAAAATAAGGGATTTTATTAATCAGAAGTGCATTCCAAATTTACAATTTCAAATTTGAAATTTAAAATTGTCTTGAGGTGTCGATCGGATTCGAATCCGCCGCGGCGGAAATAACAGTTTTCTTTACGGATTTATAACACTATTAAGGAACTCTCTACCTATACCAGTCTTTAGAAACTTCTCTCTTTTCATTGCCTCTGAACGTGTATTAAAAGTCTCGTGATAAACTTTGTATAATGGCTTTCTATGTTTTGTAGATTTTACAAGCCCGAGATTATGATCTATTATTCTTCGAAGTAAATTTGAGGTTTGACCAATATAGAGTTTATTGTCTTTCTTGCTTTTTAGAACATATGTGTAATACATCTGAGAGTTTTGAGAGGTGTCGATCGGATTCGAATCCGCCGCGGCGGAAATAACAGTTTTCTTTACGG
>JBMOHR010000420.1:0-2345 GCA_049317745.1 Ignavibacteria bacterium | reverse complement strand
GATACAAAAGAATCTGCAATAGAAAACATAAAAGAAGCTATTAAACTCTATATTGAGTCATTAAAGGAAGACAACCTTCCAATTCCCGAAGAAAAATTTAACTCTATATTAATTGCAGTATGAGCAGGCTGCCCGTCATTTCAGGCAAAGATTGTATTAAAGCTCTTGAGAGATTAGGATTCATTATAAAACGTCAGGAAGGAAGCCATATTGTAATGCGTAAAGATAATCCTTTTTGCCAGTTAGTCGTTCCAAATCACAAAACATTGGACAGGGGTACATTAAGAGCAATCATCAGACAGGCTGACCTGAGTATAGACGAATTCATTAAAGCCTTATAATAATACACAAATCATTTCTGATTATACATTATCTCTTTGAGCATACCATTATATTAAATATTTTATATTTTTTTAATCCCGTAGATTGCATATCGGTAGAAAACTATTTAAGTCTATTTTTCGGGAACTTTTTTCAGCAACCACTTGTTTAACTATTACAATCTATAATCAAATGTGCATTGTTGATGATTCTCTAATCATCAGGCTTTTAAAAGCCTGAAAATGCTAAAAGCCATTTTTGACGATCTAATACACATCAAATACACGTCTAACCCACATCAAATACACTTGTAATCCACCTAATTTAGCAGTAATTTAGCCAATAACCTGCCAATATTTAGCAATGCGCAGGCAGGGGCATTAATAAATTTAATTGAAAATTTAACCGTAGGAGGTCTGAAAATGGCATTATTTGAACACGGGATTCTTGGAAAAGTGAAGGGCGCCGTCGGCGATGTTGTCGTTAAAAGCAATAAAGGTACCGACTATTCAGCAAAAAGAAACAGGTATTACAAGAAAACCACTTCCGAACCGCTGATTGAAAACAGAAGCATCTTTTCAAGACGCTCAACTTTCTTCAGGTTTTTTGATGAATCTCCTCTTATCGGTCTTGTTTGGAACTATTCTAAACTTCCGGGTAAAGAACCTTACCATAAAATGTTTAAATATAATTATAAATCTGTAAAAAAAGATTATGTCTCTACTTTATTTAGTATTCTGCCCCTGAAACATTTAGGCTCTTTCAGGAATGTGAAGATGGACGCTGATTCTCTTTCTTATGAGTTTTATCCTGATAAAGATTTCTGCGAATCTACCGTTCCTCCTTATTACTTTATGGCATTTGTTTATATGTGTTTTCCCGTAGATGTTAGTAAAGGAAACAGGGAAGTGACAGCAATACTCGAACAGGAACCCAGGGATTTAGTGCTTAAGCAAAATGAAGCTGCTTTGTATCAGTTTGAACTTGAACCTTCACAGTTTGAGATAATGAATGAGTTCAAAAAGGTGGTCGTGTTTCCCGCAGTAGTTTCCCAGAACCTTAAAAATAAACCTGTCTGGTCAAAAAACAATGGTATTATCGTTAAGGGCGACCCAGACCCCATAATTCCTCCTGTGAAACCCGAAGAAGATAAACCAAAAGGACCGTATAAAACTTTCTTTATGAAGGTAAGGTAGTGGCAAAATATAGAGTAACGCAAACATCCGTGTTTGCGGGTAAGGATTTAACAAACTGGAAGCTTGTTTTACTCTATTATAGAAACAATTGTAACTTCTCTGTATGCTCTTGAACCTATTACAGAATTTTCCCTACGGCACTATCCTCAAATCCCCGCCGTCTATTCCGCCCCACTCAACTACCGTAAACCCTTTTCTCGTTACTTCTCTTATCTCAGGTGCTTTCAATTCAATCTTTGAACTCAATGGCTTAAAATAGAAGTTCAGCCTCAGCAGTGTCTCAGGCTTCGGCTCAATCAGCAACTCCATATTCTCAGACAAAAACTTTTCCCCGAGTATCCTTATGTCGTAATACTTTGCCTTCCTTAATTTTCCAAGCCAGTATTCTTCAAACTGTTCTGTCTCTTTCTTGTTCAAACCAAGTTTCGGCAGATATTCTTCAAACCATTCTTTCAGGTTTCCATACTCCACTATCCATCCTTCATTCGGAAGTTCTATCTTATTCAAATCCGCTTCATAGAAAAGATAATCATACTTGCCATCTATAATGCCCGTAGGTGCCGCATTCACATTCCACCCCGTATTGTATTCCGGGTCAGTATATGTAAGTTTTCCGTTAACGTTTACCTTTACCGAAACATTCATCTGCTCTCTCGGATACAGATACACTGCCGGTTTCTTTACTGGTATAGGTTCGTGTACATCTTCAGCACACATTTTCTTATAAACATCAACCAGTGTTCCTTCCAGAACATACTTTAAGTCAATATTATACGTTATTCCATTCCTTGCCACTTCCATCGCATCCTCAGGACTGTCTGCATAAAA
>JBMOHR010000419.1:0-2345 GCA_049317745.1 Ignavibacteria bacterium | reverse complement strand
GCAAAATCTTCGCCTTTAACGTTAAGTTTATGTTCAACATCAAGTCCCGAACTAACTACAACTGCATCATATTCTGATAACAGTGCATTTGGTTCAATAACATTTGCTTTATAGATAATATTTATATCGCCAAGTTCCTTAAGGAAATCGACATCTGAATAGAGTACTTTTTTATCGAGTCTGAGGTCAGGAATAAGATTACACATACCGCCCGGTTTAGTTCCTTTTTCAAAAACATCGACGGAGTAACCTTTTTGTGACAGCACGGCAGTCGCGCCAAGTCCTGCAGGACCTGCACCGATAACTGCAATTCTTTTACCGTTAGGAACGGCATTATCGAATACAGGCATAACGCCCATTTCTTTTGCTTTCTTGATTATAGTTGCCTGAACAGGCGGGATATTAACGGCATTATCGAATGTTTTATGAACACAGGCCTTCATACAATGAAAGTCAGGGCAAACATATCCACAAACACCGCCGAGGGGATTGCTACCCATAATGATTGCCGCAGAGCGGCTAAAGTCCTGAGGTAATCCACGTTTAGCAGCCATTATAAAATCAGCCGGGGAACAATCAACAGGACACGCTTCTTTGCAGGGTTTTTCTTCGCAAAACTCACAGTGATTGAATTCTGCCTGCAACTGCGCATCAGTTAAGTAATTTTGCATATATTATAATTTTTCAAAGTTAAGATTAACAATTGAAATAATAAATGCAAAAGAAGTCAAAGAGGATGATTTTGTCCTGAAAAGGAAGTAAACACGGGATGTGAGAAACCACTGACAAGCGAGACGACGGGAAGCTGCCAACGAACAACAATCAGCGAATAATTTTAAAAAAGCCTTTCTTCCCGGCGGTAAAAATTTTTTACTCTTCTGTATAATCAGCGGAGAAGGTACATCATTAACCTCTTATAACTCACATAAAATTCAGCATTATTTTAAGGTTGCATTAATTTACAAATATGTGCATATTTGTAAGAAATAATTTACACCATGAAAAAGAGATATTTGTACGATGAACTAATAAAGTATCTTGAGCATAAAAATGCTCTCGTAATTACAGGTATGAGGCAAGTTGGTAAGACAACACTGCTCAGGCAGGTTTACGAGGAAGTGAAACACCCGAAAATCTGGTTTGATTTCGACAACCCGCTGGATTTATTATTGTTCGAAAACAGCAATTACGACGGCATATACACAAACCTGCTGAAAGAATCCAAATCACAAAAGAACAAGAGGGTTTATGTTTTTATAGACGAGATACAAAACTATCCTGAGATTACAAAAATCATGAAATACCTTATAGATAAATATTCAGTAAAGTTTCTGGTAACGGGTTCATCAAACTACTACCTGAAAAATCTTTTCCCTGAATCATTGAGCGGGAGGAAATTCCTGTTCGTACTCCCGCCGCTGGACTTCAAAGAATACATGTACTTTATCAGTGACCAGCCGAAATCTGAAAAACACATCAGGTTTTCTGCGGTAAAACCTACGGGAGAGTATGAATATAAAAAACTGGAGAATGAATACAACAACTATCTGGAGTACGGCGGCTTACCTGAAGTAGTGCTGACAGATGATTATGAGACTAAACGGCAGGTACTTAGGAACATATTCTCTTCATTCTTTGAAAAAGATTTACGCTTATTAAGTGATTTATCGGATATAAGAGAATTACGGGATTTAATTATACTTCTTTCGGCAAGGACGGGAAACATACTGGACGTTACAAAACTGGCATCGGAACTTGGTGTAAACCGTTTAAAGACTTACAGTTACCTTGAGTTTTTACAGGGAATATTCTTTATAAAATTAATCCCAAAGTATTCAAAAAGTGTTGACAGGAGTGTAGCGGGAGGCAGGAAAGTATATTTCAGCGATAACGGGATACTGAATATATTTGCAAGAATATCCACGGGGCAAATGTTTGAAAATGCGATTGCTAACCAGCTTTCAAAATACGGAGAACTGAAATATTACAACGTCCGCAATACAAGTGAAATTGATTTTATATTGAATAATGAAACAGCATTTGAAGTCAAGAACAAAGGTAACGAAAGGGACGTTACAGCATTGAAGAAAATCTGCGATAATATCGGAATCAAAAAGCATTATATTATAAGCAAAGAATACACTAAGTCAAAAGGCATCCTTTCCGGCAGCACCATTTAGAAATATAAAAAATGAAGGTTAGTTCTTATTCAGGAAATTATTCGGTTACGGCTGGTTCGTGTCTAAGTTCTTCCGGTGTTTTGGTGGTAAAATCTTTTCTTTCTGCTCTTCAATTCATACGCTGGTAAACCAGAATTATCTTTTCTTATCTTTAACCCTAAAAAA
>JBMOHR010000418.1:0-2347 GCA_049317745.1 Ignavibacteria bacterium | reverse complement strand
TTCTTTTCATCAAATTTGTACTTTTCGGTACTTCAATCATAAAAAAGTCCAATAAATAATAAATTACCGTTAAAATGATTTAGATTCAATATCAAAAACTAATTTTTCAAATAAATGTATATATTAACTAATTATATTGAAACAGTTTAACATAAGCGTTAATTTATTATATGTTTTAAGTAAACAATCGTCTGGTTTACAGATTTATTCACCTTGAGTAAAACCCACACCAGTTATGACAATAGTCTTGGTAATTTGATTTGTCCTTAATTACTTAAAATGCGAGAACCAAAATATAAACTTTATTTGCAAAACAAATATTTAATGGCAAATATATCTAACAAAATAGTAAAAGAAAATCTGGTTCCATTAGTATTTGGGATAACAGGGCATAGAGATATCAGAGATGAAGATAAAGAAATATTAAAAGATATAGTCAAAAATTATTTTCGCAAATTTGCAAAAGATTATCCTGAAACTCCAATTTTATTACTTTCGCCACTGGCAGAAGGAGCCGACAGACTTGTTGCCTTATCTTTTCTTGAATTAAGACGTGAAGATGAATTCTTTCAAGACAAAAACAAATTCAAATTGGTGGTTCCCTTACCTATGGCAAAAGACGAATATCTAAAAGATTTTATGGATGAGTATTCAACGAAAGAGTTTAATGAATTACTAGACCAGGCAGAATTGTTTTTTGAATTACCTATTGTTAATAACAATGTGCAATCATTTATAAATGATAATGATTTTAGGAAAAAACAATATGCTCAATTAGGGGCTTACATTGTGCAAAATTGTCAGGTTTTAATTGCTCTATGGGATGGAATAGAGAATAATTTAGAAGGCGGAACCGCCTGTACCGTAAGATATCATTGCAATGGTATTCCGGGTGAATACAAAAGAAAACATAACCCATTTAACACTGTTGAAACAGGCCCTGTTTATCATATAATAACCCCAAGAAAAAGCAATACTTTAATTCCTGATAAAATATTTACCGAAAAATACATATATCCTGATTTTTGGTCAAATAATCATAAAGACAAAAATAATGAACAAGTAGAAAGCATTGCAAAAGAATTTTATGACAACATTTTTCAAATGTTTAATACATTAAACAAAGATTTAGCAAATATTAATATTCATCTAAAGGAATTTCCAGAATCATCAAAAAAATATTTAATTAATTCTGAGAATACTGGTATTGTTAATTCAAATTTGGAAAGAGTGGCTGATTATTTCTCCGTATTTGATTTGCTTGCAATCAAATTTAGAAATAAACGTGAATTAGTCTTAAGAGTTAGCTTAACCTTAATTGTTTTTGCAGTTTTATGTTTTCAAATATTTTTGGAATTTGTAAATCATCCTATTGTGCTTATGCTATATCCTTTGAGTTTAATTGCTGGTTTGCTCATTTTTCTTTTTGCAAAATCTAAACAGTTTGATAAAAAGCACGAAGATTACAGATCTATTGCAGAGGGTTTGAGAGTTCATTTCCACTGGTCATTCAACGATATTCATGAGAATATCAATGATTATTTGTTGAATAAGCATAAAGGAGAACTTGAATGGATTAGACAATGTGTAAGTAATATTCAGTTAATTACAAACACAATTAATCGAAACAATGATGATGTTTTACAATCCAAACTTAAAGAGAATCAATGGACTTTAGAACACTGGATTAAAAAACAAGCATCCTACTTTTACATTAAAAGTAATTATAATTATATTAAAGAAAACAAATATAAGAAGTTATCCTCGGTTTCTTATATTTTGGGACTAATATGTGCATTATCGTTATTATCATTAAAATTATTTTCAAATTCGACTGATACTATTCTTACAATACCGGAAAGTTTTTTTCATCATATATTTGTAGTATTAATAGGCTTTTCATTAGCAATTTTAGGGACTTCAAAAAGTTATGTTGAAAAAATGTCCTTTTCTGAATTGTCACAACAGTATTCGATGATGTCAAATATTTATCAAAGAGCAGGTAATGAAATTGGCAAGAATATTGATTGTTATAATCAAGAAAAAATAAACAAGACTATAATATATTTAGGAAAAGAGGCTTTGTGTGAAAATACAGATTGGCTTCTTGTTCATCGCTCCCACTCTTTGGAATTGCCTAGTGGCTAGTTACACTATATCATATGCAAATTACAGCGTGCTTATTGAACGTTCAGATTGAAATAATATATTTATTGTGATAATTCAGAATATTTGTCAAGTTCGTAATTTCCTTATGATGCGACTTAATCGTAATAATATGAGATGGCTGAAAACCATCAAGGCTCGTTTCCGCATTCTTGACTACATCCATCATATGCTCATATTT
>JBMOHR010000417.1:0-2349 GCA_049317745.1 Ignavibacteria bacterium | reverse complement strand
GAAAACCGTTGTAGCCTTACGGTTACCGGGGGTTCGAATCCCTCTCTCTCTGCTCCGTATTGATGTATGATATCCATATCAGCATAAAACACTGTTTTTATTGCAGTAATATTGCTTTTCAAATCTTTGTAATTCTTTATCCGGTTGAATATACTTTAAAACTTACTTCGCATTTACATTTTAATTATAAAATCACAATTACTTCTTACAATTATTAACCTTAAATATAATTACTTTAAGATTGAAAATGTTTTAGTAATTCTTTAATTTAATAAAATTTAGATAATTATTATTTGATAACCGGTTTAGTTGTAGGATTAATTACGGGGTATTTATTATCGATGCCGCCCATGGGACCGACTAACATACTTGTTATTTCGCAGGGTTTTAGGAATGAGATAAGGAATGGTGTAGCTGTCGGTGCAGGTGCAGGTTTTATGGATATGATTTATATTATTATATCTTACGGAGGCTATGCATTAATTAAGGGATTTATTCCTGATTCTGTTGATACATTCTTTTCAAACAATGAAATGCTGTTCAAGATTATTCTTACGTTTGTGGGTTGTGTTGTGGTTGGTATATCAGGATTAAAACTAATGAGGACTAAAGTTCCAGATAACAGGGCTAAAAACAATTCAGATTACGGGACAAATAATGAACTAGACGAAGTAGAGAATAAACTTGAAAATACGAATGAGGATATTACAAGAATCCTTCATACAGATTTACTTAAGAAAGATGAGAATAGTTTGTTCGGTAGTTTTTTAAAAGGGGCATTCCTTTGCGTCTCATCTGTTACAATCCCTGCGTCATGGTTTGCTCTTACAGGGTATATGAAAAGTTATGGAATTATTGATTCAAGATTTATCACGGGTCTTTCTTATTCTATAGGGGTTTTTGCCGGTACGACTTTCTGGTTCTGGACTCTTGTAAAAGTTATTTCAAAAAATACGCACAGGGTCAGTCCTAAAGCATTGAGTAAGATAAACGTTGGAGTAGGGATTATGCTTATTCTATTGAGTGTATTTCTGTTGTATAAAGCAGCGGATTTTTTGTTCTTTCAATGTGTCTGACATTTTTCAACTTTAATAATCTTTAAAATATTTTGAGCAGTACAGATAATAAAGACGAACATCTGTTAATCTGTCAGCATTGTCTGCAGAGTATCGACGATGAAAACGAAAGATACTTCTGCAAGAGCTGTGGTATTGTTTATCATGTCAGATGCTGGGAAAAGGGTAATGGCTGTGCAGTTATCAGCTGCTCACAAAGAAATATTCTTCTTAATCCTTTATTCCAGTCTTCTGTCCCTGTAAGGGAATTGCTTATCCACATCGAATATCTGTTCAACGTAAGAAAATTTAACGAGGCAATTAATGAATGCAACAGAATATTAAACGTAGAGAAAAATAACATAGAGGCAAAAGTTTTTTATAACAGGGCAATATCGATGATGAATGTGAAAATGAAAATATACGAAAGTGCAGAAGAGAGTTTTAAGAAAAAAGAATTCAGGGCTGCTTCGATGTTCTACAAAGATTACCTTAAGTACTGCGACGACGAAGAGAGTGAGTTTATAAATTCAAAGATAAAATATCTTAGTGAACTTCTTCCTGCTATTAAAAGAAACAGGTATATCCTGAATTCTGTATATACGTTTATAATTCTGCTGATAGTCCTGTCTGCAGGTTTTCTTGCATACAGATTTATTTATCTTAAAGAGAATACCGAGTTTGCTGAAATAGAGGCATATGATAATATGTCAGACGTTAAATCACTCGAAAGCCAGATTTCGAAATATGAAAAGTTTCTGATTAAATATCAGGATGGAAAACTGAAGGAATCCGCAGTTGATAAAATCAGGAAACTTTCTTCAGCTATGGCATTATTGATTTGCGAACAGGACTGGCGAACATCATTAATCTATTTAAGAAAAATTGACTCGAAAGAAAACCCCATAACATATAAGGACATTTATAGTGAAATACTGAAAAGTGCTAAAAATGAGTACCGATTAATAAAAAGCGAGGCACAAGAGTTAAATGACTCTAAAAAGTTTAGTGAGGCAAAAGACAGGGTAGAGAAGTCTCTCGCATTACTGGATAATTTTCCTTCGAATGAGTTCGAAAAGGAAAGACAGGTAATGTATGACTCAAAGAACCTGTTAAATAAGAAGTTAGGACTGGTAATCAGGGTAAAAGACATAGAGAGGGAAATACAGAACAAGACGGAAGAATTAAAAAAGATAGAACCGGAACTTGATACGAAAAATATGGTTCAGGTTATAGGAAAAGTTATGAAGAAGTCATCTGATTATATTATCATTAAATCTTTTGACGACAAGAA
>JBMOHR010000416.1:0-2349 GCA_049317745.1 Ignavibacteria bacterium | reverse complement strand
AAAGTTAAAATCGTAAAATAATTATATGTGGCTAACAAAGCTTGCGCTTAAATATCCTATAAGTACTCTGATGGCATCAATTGCCATATTCGTTCTGGGGCTCGTATCTTTTCAGCAGCTGCCGATTGATATGCTTCCTGATATTCAGATTCCTAGCGTTACGGCGGTTACATACTATAGCGGAGCAGGGCCGCTCGATATGGAGCAGAGCGTTACTATTCCTATTGAACGAGCTGTAAGTTCAACCAGCGATGTTGACTATATTCAGTCAACAACCAAAGAAGGCGTCTCGCAGGTAAGAATATATTTCAACTGGGATGCAAATACCGGTGAAGGATTAATTGACGTAATTCAAAAGATTAACCGTGTTATTAATATTCTCCCGACAGGAGTTTCCCAGCCTCAGGTACTGAAATTTGATATTACAAATATTCCTGTCATCACTGTTGCTTTAGGCAGCGATATGGACCAGCGCCTGCTTTACGATATTGCATACAATAATATCGGTCCTCAGCTCGAACATCTTCCGGGTGTTGCGTCTGCACAGGTAGTCGGTGGTAAAATAAGGGAAATACAGGTTACTCTCGACAGGAACAGAGTTGAAGCAGCCAATCTTTCTGTACAGCAGGTGGTTCAGGCAATCAGCGCCTCAAATTTAATCCTGCCGTCCGGGGATATAAAGACAGGTGTGTTTGATTATTCTTTAAAAACAGAAAGTCAGTTTAATCTTGTTCAGCCGATTTCAGATGTCGTTATTAAAAACGTGAATAACGTTGCTGTCAGAATCGGTGATGTTGCTACAATCTCAGACTCATACCAGGAACAGACTCAGAAAATCAGAACTAACGGAAGCGAAGGGGTAATACTCAGAGTTCAGAAAACTCCTGGATCAAATACTGTTGAAGTTGTCAACGAAATCACAAAGGCTTTAAAAAATTTAAGAGACGTTCCGCCGAACGTTAAAACATCAACTGCTTTTGACCAGAGTAATTACATAAGAGAATCTATAAACAGTCTTATAAAAGAAGGTATGCTTGGGGCAATACTTGCTATACTGATTATTATCGTATTCCTTAGAAATGCAAGAAGTACTTTAATCATCTTCATTGCAATACCTCTTTCTATCCTTGTTACTTTTATCTTTTTCAGGTTTACCAATACTTCCTTGAACATTATGACTTTAGGCGGGCTGGCTCTTGGTGTTGGAAGACTTGTCGATGACTCTATAGTTGAGCTTGAGAACATTTCAAGACACTATACGCTTATGAAGAATCAGAACGTAAGCAAATTAACAGCTACTCTCGAAGCTGCAACAGAAGTTGCATCACCAATCTTTGTCTCTACATTAACAACTGTGATAGTATTCCTGCCCGTGGTCTTTCTGTCAGGAATTGCAAAACTTTTATTCATTCCTCTGGTAATTACAATCTCAGTTGCGCTTTTTGCTTCATTCTTCGTTTCAAGAACAGTTACGCCTCTTCTTTGTTATAAAGCACTCGAAGGGGAAAGGGAAGTTGACCCAAACTCTAAAAAGTTATCTGACAGATTACAGATTAAAACCAAAAATTTCTTTGATAAAACCGATGACCTCTATGAAAACATTCTGAGCTTTTGTATCAGAAACAGAAAATCTGTTCTTATTAGTATATTTGCCTTTTCCATATTGTCATTTGGATTATTTAAATTTATCGGTACTGAGTTCTTTCCCGATGCAGATGAGAATCAGTTCAACGTAAATGTGTTATTACCAGTTGGCTCCAGAATTGAAATGACGGAAAGTATAGTTAAAAGAATTGAACAGGTAGTAAAAGATAATGTGCCTGAAGCAAACACAATAATATCTGATGTCGGTGTTCCTAATTCAAAAAGCGGAAGTTCTTTCGGAGGAAATGCAGGCAGTCATGCAGCAAATGTTCAGATTTCTCTCGTTGCGTCTTCTGACAGGCATAGATCAGTTTCAGAAATAATTAAAGCTTTAAGACCTAAAGTACAGGAAATTGCTGGCGCAAAATATTACCTGAATTCAAGCGGGTTCCTTAAGTTCCTTCTGAATTTCGGTTCGTCGGCACCTATAGACGTTGCAATACTTGGTTATGACTTTGAAGATGCAGATAAATTATCACAACAGATTTTCGAATTGGTTAAATCAACTGCCGGTACTACTGACGTTCGTATAAGCCGCGAGAATAATCTGCCTGAAGCAAGAATATCAGTTGACAGGGTAAAGGCAGGTGCTCTTGGTATCAGTGTCTCGCAGATAGCCAATACTATCACTACCAGTATGAGCGGAACAGTTGCTTCACTTTTCAGTGACCCTAAAACAGGTAATCAGTATAATATTCTTGTGAG
>JBMOHR010000415.1:0-2353 GCA_049317745.1 Ignavibacteria bacterium | reverse complement strand
GTTTACAATATCATTTATCGTATTCAGCAAACGGTGACTGCTGGTTTCAATTATGTCGATATATTCCTGCCGTTCATTAGCACTGAGTCTTGGTTCTTTCAGCAGGTTTGTAAATCCCAGAATACCATTCATCGGAGTTCTTATTTCGTGACTTATGTTTGTCAGGAATGTCGATTTTAAACGGTCGCTTTCTTCTGCTTTTTCTTTTGCTTTTACAAGTTCTTCCTCTGTTTGTTTGCGAATTGTAATATCACGAATGATTGAAGTAAAAAACCTGCCCGAAGAAGTCTCAAATTCCGAAATTGATAATTCAATCGGGAATACTTTTCCGTTTTTGTGCTGTCCGGAAATTTCTCTGGTTTTACCGATTACACTTTCTTCATCACCATTTATTACTCTTTCAATCTTACTGTAATGGTTTGCTCTGTATTTATCGGGTACTATTAAATTCAACTCATTACCAACTATTTCTTCTTCGGTATATCCGAATATATTTTCTGCACCTTTATTCCAGCCTGTAATAATTCCTTTCGTATCAACGATTATAATGGCATCTTTTGCCGACTGCATTACATCGCGGAATTTTGTTTCGCTTTCCCGTAAAGCCAGTTCAGTTTGTTTGCGTTCTGTAATATCATTAGATACTCCGATAATACCGATGGTGTTTCCTGAATTGTCGCGTAAAGGAGATTTATGTGAAAGGAATGTATGGAGTTTGCCCTCGATTAATCCTTCTTCTTCTTTTATGTACACTTGCCCGTCTGATATTACGTTCTCGTCACTTTTTCTGAATTCCCTTGCAGTTGCGTCTGATAATATCTCAGAATCTGTACGTCCTACAACATCAGCTGCCCTGTAACCGAGCATTTCCGCACCAGCTTCATTAATGAAAAGATATTTACCGTTAAGGTCTTTTGCAAAAATTGCTTCGGATGAACTTTCAATTATAGATGAAACAAGTGTCCTCTGTCTGATTATTTCTTCGTATGCCAGTTTTCGCTTTGTAACATCTATGACAAACACCGACACTCCTACTGTATTTCCTTTTTCATCCCTGACAGAACTATAGTAATCTTCGTACGAAGTCCTGTTAAGAGTCTCATCACCGTAATCTTCTGTAATTATGAAATGCTCGCCGTTTAAAGCCTTGTCGAAATTGATTTTTGCTTTTATTCTATCATCGGGACTGGAAATTAAATCGAGCATATTCATACCTTTACGGATTTCAATGCCCCAAATCTTCTTAATTGTATCTTTATGGTGTTTTGTGAACGCGGTATAACAGTAATTCTTGTCGAGAGAGAAAATTATTATGCCTATAGGGCTTTCAAAAATGGAATGAAGTACGTTGAGTTCCTTATGGTATTTATCTTCGCTTGATTTAAGTAATTCTGCTGTTCTTTTATTTTCTTCAGCCTGCTTTTTAAACTGTAAATTACTGAATGTTTTTTCTGAAATTTCATTCGCAAACAGGAACAGCATATCAGAAACTTTTTTGAACTGTTCTGTGGACATTACAGGAACTTCATTCAGTGCTTTTTTGAAGTCTTTTTTATCTGTCTTTATTTCGTCTGCATAAGCCGTTATTTTATTCTCGTCAATTTCGTCATTGCGTACTTGTCCGATAATCCAGTTAGCTACATGTTTACCGTCCAAAGAAATTCCTGAACCCGCTTCCCAGAGGCCGCATCCGAGGCATGACTGAACCTTCGGTCCTGCGGGGTTAAATCCGCCGATTAATGAATGTGATTCTTTACATCTTTCACTTCCTTTTTGAGTCTTCTGAATAACACTGCTGCACAGACGTGTGAAGTTACTGGGTTTTGTGATTGGAATACCATCGGGAGTAGTGATAACAGATGCTACGCCTGTAGCGTCTGAAAACATATCCTGCAAACGCTGGATATCTTCAAGCACGAAAATATCCTCGAACTTAATTTCGTCCTGCTCATTTTTTCCCCTTTTGCCTGTGTTTTTTCTCATTCAAATAATAATTTAGATTATCAGACCTACCTTAACAATATTCAGCCCAAACTAAATAAAGCAATAATGTTCTCAAATAACATGCAAACCGGGGTTGGTATGGATGATGATGAAAAAATCTATTACTAAAATAATAAATAAATATTACATATTCCATACATCATAAAAGTTTTTTTATTTGCGAATACAGTCTCACGTAAATTTCTTCCTGTGAGTGAAATATTTACATTGAATTTTATGTTTAAAATCCGCATATTATTATATCGCGGGATGGAGCAGTTGGTAGCTCGTCGGGCTCATAACCCGAAGGTCGTAGGTTCAAGTCCTGCTCCCGCTACTGAGAAAAGAAGTCTGGAACTCACTGTTTATA
>JBMOHR010000414.1:0-2376 GCA_049317745.1 Ignavibacteria bacterium | reverse complement strand
TTATCAGTGTGCCGTCTTTTCCTGTTCTTATTTCATAATTGATAATTCATAATTGATAATTGCTCTTAAAAGAGGGGGTCCTCGGCACGAAGAACGCCTCTTCATCCCCTCGTTCCGTACCGCTCCGCCCTCCTTCCTGTTTTTCATTAATTGTATATACCCATTGTATCTCAGCCCTGCCTTTAAACTTGCTCTATAGTATCTTTCAAGTATGATTTTAGTATCAATCAAGTACGGTCCAAGTACGGTCGAAGTATCAATCGCCCTTATCAGCCCCCTGAGAATCTCATTTCTGGCGCCAAAAAAATAGACTCCCTTAATCAATACAATCAGTAAACCTGAGAGCATCAATCTTGCATTCCCCTTACTCATTCTCATATCCTCAATATTTGTTTTGTTAATCTTCACTTTATATTTGCTTTAAAATTTCTTTAAAGATTTTCTACCCTTAATAAATTTGTTCAGTTGGGCTCTCGAGAAATAAATCAGTTTGCCATTTGGTTTGTAATACCCGACTTTACCTTCCGAAACCAGATGGTATAAAGTAGATTTCGAAACGAACAGATATTTACAGGCATCATCGAAGGGTAGCATTGTTTCGTTTTCTTCCTGTGCCTTCAGCAATCTGTCAAGCTTTTCGTTTATTTCTATATTAATGTTTCTTTTCATTTCTTTATTTATGTATTAAATTTTGTTTAATAAAAAAGGGCGATACCGGAAAGTTTTTGCTTTCCAATATCGCCCTTAGTTTTCCTACTAGCGACTCTTACCGTCGATTTAAAAGAACTTGCTTTTTCTTACACTTCTAAAATATTGCTTTTATTTTTGAAACACAATATATTCAGAGTAAAAGAGAGATACGATGTTTGCATATACTTGCAGATGTTTGCAAATCGCATCTGGCTTCTCTTATTTCACAAAGGATAATACATTAGTTGTAAACAACTACCCGAAAGAGGTGTTGGCCTAATTGTATTTATCTTGTGGTCAATAATTTTAATCATTACAACTCCAAAGCCTGTATCGTCCTGTATTTCCTTTATCAAACCACTTATAAGATTAATGTTTCTTTTGTTATCCATAGATGTCATAGATTTAGTTTCTTTAAAGTTTGTTTTTGTGTAACCCAAATTGTAAGTAGGGGTTGAAATGATTTCACAAACCTTTTTCTCCCCGATAATAATTTTAATATCACCATATCCGGGATTATCAATAATCTTAGATATACTCTTCTCCAAGATTTTATTAGCTTCACTATCATTCATATTCTTAATATTATTATTCAAGCTTATTGTTTAGTTTTTAAATTTATTAGTTCATTGTTGCTTTTGTTTGTGCCAGTGACACTATCTCCTTTCTTTCGTTATTAAATTGATTATTTAAACTGTCCCTGTGTATGAACATAGATATTGCTCATCACAGTATACAATGTTTAAGATTTGTGCGTAGTATTTTTAGGCACAACCATCGGAATTGCTCATTTGAAATGACTACTATTATCTATAAACGAAAGAATAGAAAATAATGCGTGAATGTATTTATTCGAATTGTATAGTGTAATCCTATAACGGGTACTTATACAACATAAATAAGCAATTTATCCGTAAATAAATTTACTCTTTTATATCATAGGCTCTTAAAACTTTCCCCTTGTAAATTTAATCTCTCTCGATTAAAAAATATATTTTAAAGAATTACTTTGATTTGCTTACCTCTAATTTACAAGAAATAATTTTAAAATCCAATATCTTAATTTGCAGATTCAGAAAATTTTTCGCTTGATTATTAGTAATAAATTACATCTTAAAGATAATTATAGTAAAAATAGAACATTATGCTGTTATTACAGTATTTATGTAATTTTTTTAATATTTTGGGCTAGGGAAGTGCTAAATCAGATGATTAATATTCCCAGTTTGAATGGCTTAGAGGCTGGCGATTTAGTTCACGTTTGTGAGCTTGCCATTGCGGCATATACTTGTCTAGATAGGCACGGAATTTTTCGTTGTGATGTCTTTCGAGCAGATGGATGAATTCGTGAACGATGATGTATTCGAGACAGATGGTTGGTTTCTTTGCGAGTTCGAGGTTGAGCCATATTCTTTTTGCGGAAATGTTGCAACTCCCCCACTTTGTTTTCATCTGCTTAACTTTGCATTCGTTGACTTTTACGTTAATTTTCCTTTCCCATTTTGCGATAAGTTTTGGGAGTTTTGCTTTCAGGTGTTCACGATACCATTCGTTTAAGATTTCATTACACTTATCACGTGAAGTATTTTTGCGAATGAATAAATCGAGGTATGTTTTATTACGAATTACTACTTTCGGTGCCGAATCTGTTTCTTTAATATTGAGAAGGTATCTTTTACCTTCGAA
>JBMOHR010000413.1:0-2395 GCA_049317745.1 Ignavibacteria bacterium | reverse complement strand
CTGGATGCGATGGTAAGCAGTGCAAACCTGAACATATACGGTCTTGATGCTTACAGAAAGTACGGATACATACCTGCGGAGAAAGAACACGAATCGGTATCGAAGACGCTTGAATATGCTTTTGATGACTGGTGTATTTCAAAGTATGCGGGGTGGAGCAAGAACAACAATTACAAAGAAGAGTTTTACAAGCGGTCACAGTTTTACAAGAATGTGTTTGATCCGCAAACGTTGTTTATGCGTCCACGTTATAACAACGGATGGAAGAATCCGTTCAGTCCGACAGACGTTGACAACAATTACACAGAGGCAAATTCATTTCAGTATTCTTTTTACGTTCCACAGAACATTCCACAATTATCTGAATATATGAAGGATGATTTAGAGGGGCAGCTTGACCAGTTATTTAAGGCAAATTCAAAGACAACGGGCAGAGAGCAGTCGGACATAACAGGGCTGATTGGGCAGTATGCGCACGGTAATGAGCCTTCGCATCACATTGCGTATTTATATAATTATACTAAATCACCACACAAGACACAGCAGCTTATCAATTACATAACGAGCGAATTTTACACGGATAAGCCTGACGGTCTGATTGGGAACGAAGACTGCGGACAGATGTCGGCGTGGTATGTGTTGAGTGCAATGGGGTTTTATCCCGTAACGCCGGGTTCGGGAAAGTTTATGATAGGAACACCTTTATTCGACGAAGTGAAGATAAACCTTGAGAACGGAAAAACGTTTACCGTTACTGCAAATAATGTTTCGTATGATAATTTTTATGTACAGAATTTTACAGGCGAGGACAAACGACCGTATATAACAGTTGATGAAATACTTGGAGGAAAGAGTATAGAGTTTGTGATGGGAAACACACCTGCGAAGTCATTCGGAGATAACGGAGTTGAGAAATATATGTTTGAAGAGAGGCCATTACTTGATTATGATGTGCTTATTCCATCGCCGTACCTAAGTACGGGACAGAATACTTTTAAAGATTCGCTGCAGATTTCGATGGCGGTAAACTGGCCGAATGCAGATATGTATTATAATATAAACAAAGGAGACACACCTGATAATTATGTGAAGTACACAAAGCCGTTTACGATTTATGAGAATTCAAAGATACTGACTTATGCGCACTCGATAAACGGAACACAGTTCAGTTACTTCACAGAATCTAATTTCAATAAAGTCCCGGGTAACGTGGATGTAACTCTGATTTCGAAAGCGGGTGCGGAATATACGGCTGGAGGACCCGAGGCGCTGATAGACGGGCTGCGGGGACAAGTTAACTGGAGGCTTGGAAAGTGGCAGGGATACCAGGGGCAGGATTTTGAAGCAGTGCTGAAGTTTAAAGAACCAATAGAAATTAAATCTATAGGTGCGGGATTTCTTCAGGATGCAAGAAGCTGGATATGGATGCCTGTATATGCTGAGTTTTTTGTATCGGAAGACGGGATAAACTTTATATCGGCAGGAAAGATTAACAATACAGTTGCAGACACAGACTTAAATGTATCGATAAAAGATTTTATAATAGAACTGAATAAAAAGACTAAATGTTCATACATTAAGGTATCGGCAAAGAACTACGGAAAGATACCGAGCTGGCATCCTGGAGCTGGAGAGGATGCCTATATATTTACAGACGAAATATTTTACAAATAATAATTTCTATAAACTTAAAAAGGAGTGATAATGAAAAAGTATTTAGCTGAAATGATTGGAACGATGGTACTCGTTCTTATCGGATGCGGTTCTGCAGTGATTGCAGGGGGGCAGATAGGATTCCTGGGAATCTCGTTTGCATTCGGTTTTTCTGTACTTGCAATGGCATACGGTATCGGAAGTATATCGGGATGTCACATTAATCCGGCAGTAACAGTCGGCGCACTTGTAGCAGGAAGAATAAGTGCAAAAGATGCGGGAATGTACGTAGTGTTCCAGATAATAGGTGCTATTATCGGAGCGGGTGTACTTTATTATATTGCATCAGGACTTCAGGGTTACAATATAAACACAAATGGATTAGGTCAGAACGGGTTTGGTGAATTCTCACCGATGAAGTATTCGATGGCAGCAGGGTTTGTTGCAGAAGTAGTTCTGACGTTTATATTCCTGATAGTAATTCTTGGTGCAACAAGTTCGAAGGCACCTGCAGGATTTGCGGGAATCCCAATCGGTATATCGTTAGTAATTATACATCTTGTGGGTATTCCTATTACGGGAACATCTGTTAATCCTGCAAGAAGCATAGGACCTGCATTGTTTGTCGGAGGTGCGGCAATATCACAGTTATGGGTATTCATAGTTGCTCCGTTGATTGGTGCGGTGATAGCGGGACTTGTGTGGAAGTACGTGCTGGAGGAGAAAGCGTAGGAGAGCAATG
>JBMOHR010000412.1:0-2397 GCA_049317745.1 Ignavibacteria bacterium | reverse complement strand
TTTCATTTCTAATGTAACTGAATGCAGTAACATTAAAAAAAGGGTTGTTTAATTGTTCCCATAAACCCATAAATTCAACAGTATAGCGGGTGCTTTAAGAGGAAAGATATTGTCCTCAGTTCCTGCACAAGATTATTGTATAAATGAAAGCAAACTAAAAGAAAATTATTTATGCAGATTAAAGAGCAAGAGCAACGCTACGTTTTCTGATTTAAAACATTCATAGTAAATTATTATGATAATGTATATATTTGAGATAAGAGCGGTGAGAAAGTTCCTCCGCGGGGTACAGGGACAAAGAAATACCAAAGGATGGAAGTGAGGAAGTGAAAAAACATAAAAGTATGATAATAAAAGAATTACAAGGTTGAGAAAAGCCGAAGTATTAAAAATAATAAAACAAGGTGAAGGCATAAATGTTGAATTCAAAACGAATTTCAGCACAGAAGTAATAATTACATTAAATGCTTTTGCTAATACCAAAGGCGGCAGTGTATATATTGGGATTAATGACAGTGGTGAAATTACAGGGACACAAACTAATAAAGAAACACTTCAAAACTGGTTAAACGAAATAAAGCAAAAGACAGAGCCATCGATAATCCCCGATTCAGAAGTAATAGTTATTAGAGGCAGCACAATAGTGAAAATCACGATAAAGGAATTTCCTATAAAGCCAGTATCGGTTCAAGGACGATATTATAAAAGAATAAGAAATTCAAATCATCAGTTATCATTAAGTCAAATATCTGATTTATATTTACATACATTCAATACGAGCTGGGATTATTCCATAGACGAGCAACACACATTCGAAGACATATCTATAGAAAAAATAGGAAAAACAATAAATTATCTAAGAGAGCGTGAACATTCAGTAAAAGAAAATGCAATAGAATTTCTAAGTAAATCAGAACTGATAAGAACCGGCAGTCCGACAAAAGCCTGTTATTTACTTTTTATGAAGGCGAATTCAGTTCTTACAACTATTGAACTTGGAAGGTTTCAAACCGAGACAATAATAAAAGATTCAAACAGATTGCAAACAGATTTGCTAAGTGAAGTAGAAGAGGTACTTTCTTTTATAAAAAAGCATATTAGTAAAGAAATAATAATAACCGGTGAAGTTCAGAATGTAGAGAAATGGGAATATCCTTTAGAGGCATTACGAGAGTTGGTATTAAACATGATAATACACAGAGATTACAGCAAGCCTTCGGATTCTATCGTAAAAATTTTTGATGACAGAATAGAATTTTTCAACCCGGGATTATTACCGGAAAACATCACAATAAGAAAACTATTAACAAATGATTACAAATCAGTACCACGAAATAAATTAATAGCTAATATATGCAAAGATTTAGGCTGGATTGAAAAATACGGAACAGGGATCAGACGGATACTGGAGTATTTCAAGCAGGAAGATCTTCCTACACCAAAATTCAAGGAAATATCAGGAGGGTTTCAGGCAACAGTATACGGCAGAGGCAGTCAAAAAAGTAACCTCAAAAGTAACCTCAAAAGTAACCTCAACGAAGAAAGCAAATTGAACAAAACGGAGGAGTTAATACTAAATGCGGTATCAGAGGACAAATATATTACAAGAAAAGAAATTGCAGAAAAAGGAAATATGTCTGAAGGCAACATCAAAAAGTATATAGCTTCATTAACCAGGAAGAAAATTATAAAATACGAAGGAAGTTCGAAAAAGGGGAATTGGGTAATTTTAAGATAAGAGATTGCATACACAAATTTCATCTACCAAATCTGCCCAGTCCACCCAATCCTCCCAATTCGCCGCGGCGGACGGATCTTCGATAAGACGGAGGATCTACGATAAATTAGCACAAACGAATTGCTTCATGCGGAATGAAGAAAGGTAACGAATTCGTTACCTTTAAACACGGGGTTATTAAGTTCTTCCCATATACCTATAAATTCAAGCGTATTCCGGTTTCTCATCCAATTTTTAACAACATCTTTTGGTTCCGAAGGATTTTTGAATCTTGCAATATCAGTTAATGAAATATATTCCTGATTATCTTTATCAAAGAAAACAATATTTGTTCCTTGAACGGTTATTGATTTTATTGTTGTCATTACCGTAATATTTCAATATTTAAAAAATTGCATTTTAATTATTCAGTAATCCATCGAATTCGATGGAATAAAATTATTTTTCATAATACTAAAAGGCTCGAATTCGACCCCTTTTATAGAAAATAATAAATTTACATTATAGTTTCGAGAGAATAATTTTAAAAAGTGAGATTGAAACAATGAAATAGAACTTGAAAGTAATGAAACAAATGTATAAGTTGCAGTATAAATAAACCTCTAACGGGGAGAGAGCCGGTTGACAAAATCGAAACGTTCTTGCCCCGTTTTTTTATT
>JBMOHR010000411.1:0-2409 GCA_049317745.1 Ignavibacteria bacterium | reverse complement strand
GGGTCGGTGTTGTCTGTGATTGTGTAGTTTTTGATTCCCGTGAGGTCGAGCGATGTTTTTAATACTGACGGGAGTATGAGTTCGGGATTTGATTCGAGTGTGTCTCTTCCTGTTAATATTGTTTCGTGCTTTGCCGTCTGAGAAGTTTGTGATGTTATGATGCTGTTCTCTGATGATAAGTATGATGCTGAACGGAGTATTACAGGCGCGAATAGCGAGTGGCGCGGGAAGTCTGACGTAGTTTCGTCGGCGCTTACGGATGATATTAGAAGGTTTGCGTCTTCGTTTAATAGTATGTGATTGCCTAATGTTATGAGCGGTGAGGATTTTCCGGCGGGGACGATGGTATAAAGTGATTTTACTGATACTTTATCGAGTGATGATGCGTTGAATCCTTCGTCTTTTCCTGTTTTGAAGAGTCCTTCGAAAAGAGGTGACTCTGAGTTTAATTCTTTGATTGCGAGTTCAGCGTTTATGTTTTGCTTGCCTGATATTTTGAATGTACTGATTTTGTTGTATGATTCAATATTTATATTTTCTGAAGGGAATATGAAAACTCCTTTTCCTGATATTATATATTTCTGTATGTTTGCAATATCGCTTTCGGAAAACTCCTTTAAGCCGCAAAGATAAATTACATCGAATGAATTTATGTTCTCTATGCTGCTGACTTCTGAGTAGTTGTAAACTTTTGATTCGGGATTGCTTTTGTTCTCAGCATCGAACACGGCTTTAATGAAACGTGTACTTCCTGCGTCCTTTGATACGAGCCCGATGTTTATTCTTTCGGGGATGTATATTTTTCTGAAGAAGATGTTGTCTTCTTTAAATGCGTCGAATGCTTTATTGTCGGAAACTAACTCTGCTTTGATTGTTTGTATGCCTTTGCCCTGAGGTTTGAATGATACTTCGATTTTCTTTATTTCACGCGGTGATATGTCGAAGAATTTTTCATCCACTTTCTGGTCGTTCAGGTATACGTTAAGTTTTTGATTTGCAAGGAGACTTTCGTTAAAGTTGCGGACTACTACACTGATTTTTACGGGACGTGATGGTTCAGGGAGTTTTGTGTTTACGATTATGTTGCTGACAGATACATTCTGGTACTGGTCATTTGCGGCATCGATGAAATAGAAATGAGTGTTATCGTTCGGAATATACTGATTGTTATGATAGTTTACTTTCTGTAAGTCGCTTACGATGAAAACTTCGGATGTGTTATAATTCTTTGATTGAAGTATTTCGTTTGTTTTATGGAGTATGGAGTTGAAATTGGATTTGATAAAAGTCTTTTCTGGTGTTGTGTCTGATTGCACTGTTGTTGTGAGTGTGATAACTTCGTCTGACGATGTGAAATACTGAGATAATTGGTTTGCAATAACTTTTGATTTGTCGTACAGAGTAACTGAATCATTTTTAGAGAGCATACTGAATGAGCTGTCGAGATAAATGATGCCGAGTTTGCGTGTGTTTGAACCTTTTGATGAATAGCCCGTTATGAGGGGGTCGGCGAATGCGAGTACGAGAAATACTATGATAAATATTCTGACGATGAGCAGCAGAAGATGTTTTATACGGATACGGCGAAAACGTGATTTCTGAATTTCCTTCAGGAACATAAGTGTGCTGAATTCCAGCTTCTGAACTTTTTGTAAGTTCAGGAGGTGGAGGAGTATGGGTATTGCGACTGCTGCGAGTGCAATTAATATTGTAGTGTCAAGTATCAATTATGAATTATCAATTGTGAATTATGAATTAAGAAAAATAGGCTTTTGAAGTTGAATATTAAATATAAAAGATAAAATATAAAATATACATATCAAATATTAAATATTTAGAACGGTAATGAAAAAAGTTTAACACTAAGATACTAAGGATACAAAAAGAAAAGATGGTTCACCACAGAGATCACAGAGAAGCACAGAGCACACAGAGAAAAGATAAGAAATGGCATCCGCCGCGGCGGAATAAGAGACGATTGGGACTGATTATCACTGATTTAGAGAAAGAGATTATTAGGGTTAAAGATGAGAAAAGATAATTCTAGTTTACAGTGTATGAGTTCAGAATTGCGGTAGCAATCGCTTTTTAATTGTGAATTTAATAGAATAGATAATATTTAATTTTTGATATGTGTATTTGATATTTTATCTTTGATATTTCATTTACCAAACCCACCCCGTCTTCGACCAAAGAGCGGTCGAATCCACCCCTCCAAGGAGGGGATTCTTAAATACAATGATGTTTATATGTATTTGATATTTTATTTTTGATATTTCATATATCTTAATAGGGTAAGAGATTCCCCTCCTTGGAGGGGTACGGCGTAGCCGGGGGGTGGGTTGGATAATGGTGGAAATGAATATTTAATTTTTGATATGTGTATTTGATATTTTATCTTTGATATTT
>JBMOHR010000410.1:0-2415 GCA_049317745.1 Ignavibacteria bacterium | reverse complement strand
CCCATTTTGTTAACTGGTCTTTTGTTAAAATCTTTTCAATGCTCTTCATTGTTTCATCGTGCATCTTTTTCATTTGTTCTTTCTTAGCATCATCAGCCATTTTGTTTAATTTCATAGCGTCCATCTTTGATGCTGCGTCAAAAAAAGCTGTATAAACAGTTGAATACTGTTCATTAGTTAATTTGAGCTTTTTGTAAAGATAATCAGCTCTTGCACCTGCTATATCGCCAGGATAATCATGAGCAAATAAATTTGCAGAGAAGAAAATCACTGCAATTACGATCGATAAGATTGTTCTTTTAATCATTTCTTAGTTTTTTGTTAGTTTTTAAAAATGTTTATTAAAATAGTTATACAAAATTGTATATTCAATATACTCTCTTATGACGTTCTTTGTTTCATTAATCTCTCAAAAAATATTAGTAAAATACTTCCTACAGCAAGTAATATTCCGGCAAGCCAGAATGAATATTCAAGAGAGCCTGTCGTGGCTTTTATCATCTGCGAAACACGGCTTAAAACGAATCCGCCAACACCCCATGCAGTGAAAAGGACTCCATAGTTTGTACCGAAATTCTTCAACCCCCATAAGTCTTTTGTAATAGAAGGGAATAATGATATATTCGAACCATAATTCATCCCAATGAAAGTAGCCATTATCAGAAGTAATACAGGGCTAATGCCTTTATCAGTTATTAATGCCGCTATTACCATCAATATACACTGGAACAGGAACATTATTAGTAGGGTCCTTAATCTTCCTATCTTATCCGATAAATATCCCGCTAATACTCTTCCGCCAGAATTACCTATCGCAATAATTGCAACACCAAGAAATGCCTGTTCACCAAGTCCCTTTTTCACCAAATCAGTAATAAAACCAATCACCATCAGTCCCGCACCCGAACCTATAAAGAATAGAATCCATAAAATATAAAACTCTGATTTCTTTAATATATCTGATACTTTAATGTCATCTTTTGAGGATGAAGGATTAACTGATACTGCACCGTCTTCCACTTTCGGGGGATTAAGCAAAAGGAATGAACAAATTCCAACTACTATGGCAAACGCAATCGCATAAACAGTTAAAGCGTACGGTAATCCAAAATCTTTTATCAGAAAACTAAAGAGAGGAGCCATATAAACTGACGACAATCCAAATCCTGCAACAACCAATCCTGTTATGAGACCTGTTTTATTCGGAGGAAACCATTTAATCGTAACAGGTGTAATCACTGCATAACCAAATCCTGTACCTGCGCCTACAAGGACACCATATCCAAGTATCCAGTTTCCATAACCCGTTGAGGATGCTGCAACCAGCAATCCGGCAGTTACGAGAACACCACCGATTAGCGATGTTATTCTCGGACCAACTTTGTCAAATACTTTTCCAGAAATTATCATCACAAACGCAAACATAAGTATTGCGACTGAATATGGGTCATTCAGCATAGATAATTCCCATTTGAATCCGTCTGCTGCACCCAGATTAATTGAAGCTTCAATACTGCTTTTCAGAATACTCCAGGTATAAAGTATTCCAAGTGCAAGACTTATGAAAATGGCTGCCGTAAAAACAACCCACTTTTTTCTATCCATAAATGAGGTATAAATAATATTTGTAAAGGGGAAAACAAAAACCCGCGCTTATAAACGCGGGTTTTCAAACTATTTTCTGTGTTTAGAAATAAATTCTTCTACTTCAGGAATTCCTCCCTGATATATTAAATAACCGTTACTTGGTTCGCGTTCTGTTATCTCACCGTTTATAGGAGTAAGCATGATTCTCTTCACTTCTTCTATATCATCAGTTTGTCCGAGTGCCCATCCAAGTTTAACGTATGCAACTTCTGGAAGCATATTAGCAGTAGGAACAACTCCAAGTTCCATCATATCACGTCCTGTATCGTAAACGTACATCTGAACGTAACCCCAGAGTGTCTGCACTGTCATATATACTGCAATATTCTTTTCTTTTGCTCTTTGAAGTGCAGGATAAAGAGGTTTATTCACGTGCCCTAATCCCGTTCCGGCAATAACAATCCCTCTGTAGCCGTTATCTATAAGCGAATCTATAACATCCGGTTTCATATTCGGATAGTAATATACTATTCCTACTTTTTCTTCGAAAGCAGTATTTATAATTACATTCTTATCACTGCGACGTCTCTTATAATCCTGTCTTAAAGGAGTAATTTCTTTTCTGCTGACCATAGCAACTGGTATATCACCAATTGTTCTGAATGTCGAGCGGTATGAAGAGTGCATTTTTCTTACTCTAGTACCTCTGTGAAGCAAACCATACTCATCTGAAGTCGGACCAAACATACATACTAATACTTCGGCTATGTCGCTTTCTGCAGCTGTCTTTACGCTGTACATTAGATTTAAGGCAGCATCTGAAGAAGG
>JBMOHR010000409.1:0-2426 GCA_049317745.1 Ignavibacteria bacterium | reverse complement strand
ATAATATCGAATTTAGCGGACGGTGAACACGTTTATGAGTTTAAGGAAGAGCCGTCGTTTTTTGAGCTTGAGGATTTCAGGACGAAGGATGGATTGAACGTTAAGGTTAATCTGTCTAAGTCGAATATGCAGGTACACGCGAAGGTGCATTTGTATGCGGATTGTTTTTTTCCGTGCGACAGGTGTCTGGAGGAGTTTGACTTTAAGTTAGAGAATAAGTTTGATGTGGTGTTTGTGTACACGAGGGGTGATGAAGAGACTGATGCTGAGAGTGACGAGAATATGTTTTTTATAGGACCTGAGACGAATAAGATTGATTTGAAAGAGGTTGTGAGAGAGTATGTTGTACTTTCGGTTCCGATGAGGAAGGTGCCTGAGGAGAAAGACGGAGTTTGTACTTTCTGCAAGAAGAATGTAGAAGAGATTTTAAGAAAGAATAAGGAGCAGGAGATAAATCCTGTGTGGAATAAATTATTAAACAAAAACTAAATATAAGATAAAATGCCAAATCCAAAAAGAAGACATTCGAAAACAAGAGGAAGAAAACGCAGAACACATTACAAGGCAACAGCACCGACAATAGTATCGTGCTCGAACTGTAATGAAATGAAGCCAAGTCATCAGGTATGTCCTGCATGCGGATTCTACGATGGTAAAAGCGTAATACTTCCTAAGAAATAGTTTTAATGGCTCAGGAGAATAAGGATGTCATCAGGATAGCAGTAGATGCTATGGGTGGGGATTTTGCTCCTGAATATCCTGTATTAGGCGCGATTCAGGCTGCACAGGAGAACAAGGGAATAGAGGTGATACTCGTAGGTCCCGAGAAAGAGATTAACGAACTGATTACGAAGCAGAACGTTTCGCTGAGTAATCTGAAGGTAGTGAATGCTGAAGAATGGGTAACGATGGAAGATTCACCTGCAGAAGTTTTTAAGGCTAAGCCGAACTCTTCCCTGAATGTTGCATTGCAGATGCAAAAGGAAAAAGAGGCAGATGCTTTAGTGAGCGCCGGTAATACCGGAGCTGTTCTTTCACATTCGACGTTAAGGCTCGGAAGGATTCAGGGAATCGGTCGTGCAACGATTGGTGCTGAGTTACCTTCGATAAAAGGTTCTACATTAGTATTCGACGTTGGTACGACGGTTGACTGCAGACCTAACCACTTAGTTGAATACGCGATTATGGGAAGTATATTTTCGAAGAATATATACAAGAAAGATAATCCGAAGGTAGGACTGCTGAGCATTGGCGAGGAAAAGACGAAGGGAAATGAACTTACTTTATCAGCATTTGAGATGCTTGAGAAAGCACCGATAAACTTTGTGGGAAACGTTGAAGGCGGCGATATACTGAGAGGGACTGTGGATGTGGTAATATGCGACGGGTTTGTGGGAAATATTTTGCTGAAGATGGCAGAGAGTGTGCTGGATTTATTCAGGTATAAGATGAGGGAATATTCCGAGAAGGGATTTTTCCAGAAGATATGGGCAGGGATGATGGCGGGAACGCTGAGAAAGGTACTGAAGAAGTTCGACTATCAGGAACATGGCGGAACACCTTTACTGGGTGTAAACGGGATTTCGATAATCGGGCACGGGAAATCGACACCATATGCGATAAAGGTAATGATATTCAGGGCTGAGGAAGTTTCAAGAATGAAGATTAACAATAAAATAGAATTAGCATTAGAAGAAAATAAATTAATTAATAAATAATAAAATGGCAAAAGTACAATCGTTTGCGGACAAAGCGGCAAAGTTAGCCAAAAAGGCAGAGAACACCGTTATGTGTCCAGATACAAACCAGGAAACAAGACTTATCAACGTAAGACTTGTTGAAGCAATAACCTCAGAAAAAGGTTCAGTGAAATTTCTCGACAGGAACATGAGAGTTTACGAATCAACTTATAAACAATACAAAGGATAGGAGAACATCAATGGCAAGAACATGTCAGGTAACAGGAAAAAAGCCTTTAACGGGTAATAACGTATCTCACGCAAACAACAGAACAAAGAGAAGACAATTACCGAATTTACAGAAGAAGAGAATCTGGCTTGAAGAAGAGAAGAGATTCGTGACACTGAAATTATCGACAGAGGCAATCAAGACAATCGACAAAAAGGGACTTAAAGATTCATTGAAATAGTCCTGATGGCTTCAACTATCAGCGTAATAATACCTTCGATCAATGAAGAAAAACTGATAGGTCACACGATAAGCCAGTTTACGGATGAGATTAAGCACAAATACAATGTTGAGGTAATAATAAGTGATGGCGGCAGTACGGACAGGACGGTAGAGATTGTTGAGGGTAAAGTTGACAAGGTTGTTAAGTACAATAAGAATGTAAAACAGAACATCTCCGAAGGAAGAAACAGAGGTTTTGAGGCTTCCACAGGTGATGTTCTGATTTTTTTTAATGC
>JBMOHR010000408.1:0-2445 GCA_049317745.1 Ignavibacteria bacterium | reverse complement strand
CTTTCCCGTACTCCTTGTTTAAGTAGTAATAATGCAGTAAAGCAAAGTTATGCATATCTTTATAATGGTCTGGATGAAGCTTTTTAGACTGAGTATCAATGAATTTTTTAAGCAATGGCTTGTTTTCTTGAGTTTTGCAGGTTACAACAAAATTCCTGTAATACACAGGCTGTAAATAACTCTTCACTTCGTCCTTATATATCTCTTTATCTATATAGTCGTACAATAATTTGTTTCCTTCTTCACTGTACTTTGTATCTTCATTCTTCACCCTTATTCTTAATGAACAAAAATTCATTAATATTCCGTAATGTGTCACAGAAAAGTCATTATTGAATAACTTTAGCATCTTATAAATTTGGTTCTTATACTCGTTATAAGCATTGTCGTCAAGAATGTCAGAATACATTAAATACAATTTATGATAAAGTATTATTAATGCCTTCTGATGTTTATCAAAACACTTAAATTCTTCCTTTTGAATGATGTTAAACATCGACTTCAGGTCTATCATATATGGCTTCGGACTCTTAACACTCGAATCTATGTTCTGAAGTTTGAAATTCATAAAGTTTATTGTTAGGCGGGCTATTGAAAACACGAACAGGTTCATCGAACTCTGGAGTGTATATTCCTGCTGTTCGGTTATTTTTAAATCACCATAGAATTTAGATTCTGTAATGACCGATGCCCTGTAACTTATGTAGTTTAATTGAAAATAGTCAAGATATTTGTCCTCGTCGGGTTTATCTTCCTCAAGAATTTTATTGCAGGTTTCTACTACGTCGGGGACAATCTTGAAATATCCTTTCGAAAGCATAGACTCGCATAAAGCCATTTCCTTTGTTAACGGTTTTGAATGTACAGCTTTTACCCTGAAATAATTCAATACCTGTTCACCGAGTTCGGAAAGTAATTTTAATGTTGTATTCTCCGAATATTCCATTTCCTTAATCACTAAATCTCTCACAACTTTAAATTCGCCGTCTTTTATAACACCCATATTCCTTGTTATAATACAGAATATCTTTTCATAGGATTTAATAGAATTAAAGAAAGGAGACTTGAGGTATTTCTCAAAATCCTTATAATCCTCATCTTTAAAGTATTTCAGATGATTAAATAGTTCGGGTACTTTCATATATACAGTAGAATTATTTGTTTTTTGTTCTTCAAATATAAGAAAAAAACGCAATATTTAGTATATAATTGCCTCTGCACCTTAGTTATGATATGGTAAAATCACTCCCAAAAAAAGTTTTTTTATTGTACGGAATATAAATAATTTGCATTAACTCATTTATAAACTAAACATTAAAAACATGAAAAAGTTAATTGCTTTGTTTTGTCTTATGTTTGTATTTCTTTCCGTTTCCCCGGAAATTAGTTATCTAGATTTAAATGTAAAATCAAGTATTGAATACACTGAAGTTATAAAAATCGAATATGTCTTTATAGATGGTCAGTGGTGGAAAATAATTTATTATAGTGATGGAGGAATTGAGATGCATGCAGTTTATATTGTAAACGATTAAAAGTGATATTAATCTCTTTACATTTACTTTTTAAAATTAATAAATATTTTATTCTATTATCGGTACAAAAATTTTTTAAAACCATAATATTAATTTAACAGAAAGGTTCAAAAAATGAAAACATTAAAATTGTTCGTCTTGTTAAGTGCTTTAATATCCATTTCTTACTTATTGTCCTGTGATATGAATAAAAATTCAGGACTGGATAATTCAGTAGGAAACAAAGTAAAATCAGAAACTGATACACAAGGAGAATGTAATGCAAATCCCGATAGATGTCCCATACCTTCTTATTGTAACAATGGAAAAGGCGTACATTTTTGCTTATATCTAAGATATGGAGATTCCCAAGAGGAATTTGATTATGCAAATATAGTAACCGCCCGAGTAACTCACACAGGAACAGATTGCAACGGGAATACATATTATTGCAATTACATTGTCTCGGGAACTAATGCAACAACTATGGGAACTGTATTGCCATGGTGTTCTAATTATTGTCAATATACAAGAACTGTATGTCTTGTAACAAGCGATAATAAAACATATACAGGATCTATAACATTTAGCTATATTAATTATTCAGGTTGTACAGTTGATTTATATCTTTCAGAAGAAAACTGTGATTTTGGTGGAATTGAAAGAAATGAAAATTAATTTATATACTATTTATGGTATTATTAATGTAATTTATTGCAAATAAGAATTTTTATGAAATCCATTATTCTTTTTATAAGTTTGCATTTTGTATTAAGCTCCTCTTTGTTTGCTCAATGGCAAGCTGTTGGTCCATACAACGGACAATCTCTCGCATTGGAAAAGACTGGTAACAATATAGTTTCTGCAACCTGGACGGGGATTATGTATTCTGCGAATTACGGTGATACATGGAATCAAAGCAGTTATTATG
>JBMOHR010000407.1:0-2456 GCA_049317745.1 Ignavibacteria bacterium | reverse complement strand
ATCCGGGGTATAATATACTAATTATAAACTATTTTTATAATTGACTAATGACTTTGTCGAGTATTTTCATACCTTCGTCAATGTGTTCTTTTGTAACAGTCACAGGAGGTCTGAAACGGATACTCTTTGCACCGCAACCGAGAATAAGCATTCCGTTCTTTACGGAATCATTCATAATCTTATTTCTCATATCGGCATCCTTGGTATCGAATGCTGCGAATAATCCGAGTCCTCTGCAGGAATAGACTTTGTCAGGATATTTTTCCGACAGTTTATTCATCCCTGCCATTAAGTGCTGACCCATCAACTCACAGTTCTTTACTAAATTATCTTCTTCAATGATTTCGAGTATTCTCTGGAACCTTACCATATCAACTATGTTACCGCCCCAGGTGGAATTAATTCTGCCCGGTTTAACGAATACGTTTTCTTCAATCTCATCAATTCTATCTGTAGAAAGAACACCGCATACCTGAGTTTTCTTTCCGAAAGAAATCAAGTCAGGTTTAACGAAATACTGGTGAGCCCACATTTTGCCGGTGAGAGCTATACCAGTCTGAACTTCGTCGAATATAAGAAGCATTTCATTCTCATTACAGATTTGTCTTAACTGCATAAAGAATTCTTTTCTGAACTGATTATCTCCGCCTTCGCCCTGAATTGGCTCGACTATGATTGCTGCTATATCATCTTTATTGTTTGTGATAGCATCCTTTATTTCTTTAATTGACTGTTCTTCGGCTGCGATTACGTTCTTAAGATTCTCTTCGTTCAACGGGAAAGTAATCTTTGGGTTTGTTACTCTTGGCCAGTTGAATTTCGGGAAATAAATAATTTTATTCGGGTCTGTGTTGGTTAAAGACAGTGTGTAACCTGAACGGCCGTGAAAAGCTTCTTTAAAGTGAATAATCTGAAGTCCTTTTTCTTCCTTATAACCTTTTGCAAAGTTCTTCCTTACTTTCCAGTCTATTGCTGCTTTCAGTGTATTCTCTACTGCAAGCGCTCCGCCTTCGATGAAAAAGGAATACTTGAAATATGATGGTACTGCCACTCTGAAGAAAGTATCAACGAATGTTGCCTGTTCATAAGCATAAATGTCTGACAAGGAAGGCTTGTTTAAAGCAATCTTACCAATCTTTTC
The DNA here is from genome assembly GCA_049317745.1 of Ignavibacteria bacterium. Taxonomy (GTDB): domain Bacteria; phylum Bacteroidota; class Ignavibacteria; order Tepidaquicellales; family Tepidaquicellaceae; genus CAIKZJ01. The sequence goes on along the minus strand of JBMOHR010000407.1, from coordinate 1,315 downwards.
GATGAATTCAGGATTGTTAAGTTTCGGATGGTTCATTCCGAGCGGGTTTGACGCAACAAATGTGAAAAAGTCGAGTAAGTTTCTTTTTCCTTTTGAATCGTACAGATAGCCGTTCTTGGACTCGTGTAAATCGAGCGTCATATCAAATCCGTCGACAAGCATAAATTTTCTAAGAGAATCCTGAACTTCTTCCGGACGTATAAATATTCCTTTTTGCATAAAACTCCTAATTTAAAAAATTGAAAAAATAAATGAAAGTATGTGTTATTTAATGCTTCCTATTATGAAGCACTTTTCTCTTTTCTTCTTCCAGAAATCGCAATACTTTTCTGCATCTTTTGCAGGAACGATTGCGATAAGCCCAATACCGAGATTAAAAGTTTTTCTCATATCAGATTCGGGTACGTTACCTTTTTTCTGTATGATGTCGTAAATAACGGGACGTTTCCAAGAATTCCATTCTATGTCGAGAGTTCTGTCTTTGGGTATGACTCTCTTTGTGTTGCCGACTATTCCTCCGCCAGTTATATGGGAAAATGAATTTACTTTAAACTTTGAGAGGGAAGTCTGTATAATGTTTAAATATGATTTATGAACTTTCAGTAATTCTGAACCTAAAGTATTCTTCAGTTCGGGATAATATTTCTTATAATCTTTGATAGTGAAAATCTTTCTTACGAGCGAATATCCGTTTGTGTGAAGTCCTGTTGACTGAAATCCTATCAGCACATCACCTTTTTTAACGTTAGCTGAGTTTACAATCTTAGGTTTATCAACTATTCCGACGATTGTGCCTGCAAGGTCGAAATCGTTCTCAGCATAGACACCAGGCATTTCGGCAGTCTCGCCGCCGATTAGAGACATTGAGTTTCCCAGGCAGCCTTTTACAAGCCCTCTGACGACGTTCACTGAATTGCTGACTTTAAGTTTCCCCATTGCATAGTAATCGAGGAAATAAAGAGGTACAGCACCGCATACTGCTATATCATTAACACAATGGTTAATAAGGTCTTCGCCGACTGAATCGAATTTATTCAGCATAGCTGCAATCTTAACCTTGGTTCCGACACCGTCAGTACTTGAAACGAATACAGGGCGCTTAAACTTTTTAAGGTCTATTTCATAGAAAGCACCGAAATTTCCGATACCTGACAAGACATTCTTATTAAAAGTTTTCTTAACAAGAGGTTTAATCTTATCAACAAATTCATCTGCTTTCTGAATATTTACTCCTGAGGATTTGTATGAAACCATATTATAAATTAGTCATATTGGGCGGATTTTACAATGCTATTTGGCGGTATATTATGCTATC
>JBMOHR010000406.1:0-2458 GCA_049317745.1 Ignavibacteria bacterium | reverse complement strand
ACGCCGTACCCCTCCGAGGAGGGGAATCATTGATAGTGATGAGGTGATGGAGTGATAAGATGAATAATTATTTTACCCACCCCCCGGCTACGCCGTACCCCTCCGAGGAGGGGAATCATTGATAGTGATGAGGTGATGGAGTGACAAAGTTGCAGTAGCAGTGGCAAAGAGATATAAGAGCAGTGATGAGGATAAACGACATTGCTAAATCATGTAAGTTCAAGTTTTTGTGTATGTATGTTATTCATTTTCTATTTTTCTTTTTGGTTGTAATTCTTTTTGGTTTTGCGGCTTCAATTTTTTTGACTTCTTTGTCAAAATCACTCAGATAATTATTCACTTGTAACTCGTGATATTTATCATACTCTTTTTCTGCAATATCGATTGCTAAAAGATGTGATATTTTGCCTGCGTGGGTTAGTATTTCTCTGTCGTTTAAGGAAAGGAAACCGTGTAATTTATCAATCCAATCTTTCATGTACATTGGTATTCTTCTCAGTGCTTGTCCTTCAGCAAAAATAAGGTATTGTTCTGTAAGATTATTTAGTGCGAGCAGTTCTTCTTCGTTTAAATAGTTTTTAGCGATAGCGACATCCAGCTTACGTGGTTTTGTGCCTTTCCATGTGGTTAAGCCCATATTAGGTTTTTTACTGTTGGCTCTTTCCGATACAATTTCGGCTGCTGTTTTGCCGATAACAGCCCAATGCATTTTGTTTTGAACGGTTTGGAAAAATAGAATGCTTGTGTCGAGGGTTGGGTCGTAGTCGACGCTGGTGGCGTATATATCAGTAATTTTTTGGTAAAACCTTCTTTCGGAGGTTCTAATATCCTGAATACGCCTGAGTAATTCCTCAAAATAATCGAATGGCTGTTCAGGGTTTTTGAGGCGTTCATCGTCCAATACAAAGCCTTTAACGATGAACTCTTTGATATGCTGTGTAGCCCATTGACGAAAACGAGTAGCAACGGTTGATTTTATCCTGTAACCGACAGAAATAATAGCATCGAGGTTGTAGTAATCAATATTACGGCTTACCTCTCTATTTCCCTCTAAACGAACTATTAAGAAATCCTTAATAGTTGCCTTTTCGTCTAATTCACCTTCTTCATAGATATTTTTGAGGTGAATATTAATATTGGGAACGGTTGTTTGAAATAACTCTGCCATTAGTTTTTGAGTGAGCCAAACGGTTTCATTTTCTAAGCGGACTTCTAATTTTGTTTGTCCGTTTTCGGTTTGATAAATGATTATTTGCGAATTTGATTCCATTGTTTTATTAATTTAGTTTTTTTCGATGACATTAACGATATTGTTATTTAAGAAATCTGAAGCAATCAATTTAGTCAATACAAAATATTTCGCATGGTATTCAGTATAAGGGATATTTGCAATAATATCAGAGTATAATTTATGAAAAATATTGTGTAAAAATAATACACAAATAATGTGCCGCAACAATATACGATAACTTTTAAGGCAATAGGGAGTGGCAGGAGCAGTTGCAGTTTGAAAGAGCAATTATTAATTGTAAATTATCAATTATAAATGAGGAGAGAGCAAGAGATTTTCCCGCTAAATACACGAAAGACACGAAAAAGGAATAGAACGCGGATAAGAGACGATTGGGCGGATTTACACGGATGTTTTTTAGGGTAAGAGATTAAGAGCAATTCAGAGTTCAGAATTATGAATTAATAATTTAAAGAGTTTACCACCAAAGCACTAAAGCACGAAAACACTAAAGCACCAAAGCACGAAAGAGGAAGGAAATGGAATGGGTAATGATGTGGTATCTTTTTAACTTTAATAAGTGGGGTAATGTAGGTATCTTTGGGGAATGATGAAAAAGCGTTATCATATAATAAGTTTGTCGGTGCTGTTTGTGATTGGGTTTCTGTTCGTGCATTCGGAGCTGGATTTGTTTACTCCAGACCAGCATGCACACAATACTCACGATTTCTGCGATATAGTTGATAATGCGAAGACAGAGAATCCTTGTGTTGAAGATTTTAATGTTAATAGTTTGTTTGTGCCGATGGTTGTTTTATCTTTTCAGGTTAGTTTACCGAGCGATTATTTTTCTACACAGATATATAATCCACATAAACCGATTACGGATGTTGACATCAACATTCTCCATAGTACTTTTCTGATTTAGACATATCCTTTTTATTCCTGCTCTTTTTACAGGGCAATTTACATTATCATTAATTTCAATAAATATTATGAAACATATTGTATGTTTGATATTTTTAATCGTTGCGTTTAAAAGTATTACGGCACAGGATAATCTTCCGCAGAGGATGAGTGTATCCGATGCAGAACGAATTACTAAGGAGCAGAACGTTACTCTGAAAAAGGGTATGAACAGGGTTGCATCAGCGGAGGGGAAGTATCTTTCTGGGGTTTCTCCGAAGATGCCCGAACTTTCGCTTTCGTACGATTTTGTTCCGAACG
>JBMOHR010000405.1:0-2460 GCA_049317745.1 Ignavibacteria bacterium | reverse complement strand
CTGATTGTTTTTTAGGGTTAAAGACAAGAAAAGATAATTCTGGTTTACCAGCGTATGTGTTTTAGTGGTAAGCTCTTTTTCTAATCTCCTACTGCCAATGCTACTGCCACTGCTCTTTTGTGTTTTGGTGGTAAACTCTCTTATATATTAATAATCTCGTCTTTTACACTAAAAATGCTCTGTGTGTCGGCCGCGGCGGATGGTAAAAGTACTTTAAAAATCAGTGAAAATCAGACAAAATCACCATAATCAGTGTGCCAATACATCTTTCTCATTTTGAGAATCCAAAAAATCTCACGAGCAAAATAATATAAATTAATAAGTACACAAAACACAAACCTCAATTACAGCATTTAAACACACTATAAACATTCAAATAATGTAAAAATCGGGGTTCAATAATCGAAGCCACACCTCTCCCCTGTCTCAAAATAAGAAAATCAGTCTCAAAATGAGAAAATCGATAATCATAAAGTTGATTTAAGGCCTATTTTCGCACATAATCTTTGGCACGGAACTTGAATACATATAGGCATAATGAGACACATAACAAACATACTGGTAACAATAGCGATTTTAGTTCTGACACTCGGAAGCGTCTCCGCACAGGAAACCACGATTGACCAGAAAGTTGCATTAATCACTAATTCAGTACAGGTTGGCGGTGAGTTCATTATCGAATATCAGGTAAAAGGTTCTAATCTTTCAACATTAACAACACTTGCATCATTAAACGCAGATTTAGTTTACGATTCATCAGCAATTCGTTTCGTAGGCTCATCAAACTGGTTACCAAACCTTTCAACTGACAACGGATATTCAAAAAGCGTAACAAACAACTACAATTCTGAATGGGCAACCAAATCAATCAGAATATTTGTTGCAGGTTCAAACGTAAACAACGACAACAGCGGCACAGTAAAAGGATACGATTTACCGTCATCATTCACATCAGTAGTAAGACTTAACTTTATAATTCTCGACATCACAAAAACAGTTACAATTTCTGTAAAAACTATGACAAATCAGACAGGTTTATTCGCATCATTACACAACAGCCCGAACACATTCGACATTAACAACATTACATTATCAGACCCGATTAACATAACAGAAGCTCCATTACCTGTTACCTTAATGAACTTCACACACTCACTAAACGGAAACAACGTAAAATTAAGCTGGATGACTTCATCAGAATCAAACAACAAGGGTTTTGAGATTCAAAGAAAAAGCATAACAGACGGCAACTGGAAAACAATCGGTTTTGTTGAAGGCGCCGGAAATTCAAACTCTGAGAAGAGATACAGTTTTGACGACAAAAAATTGAACACAGGAAAATATCAATACAGAATGAAACAGGTAGACTACAACGGTAATTTTTCTTACAACAACTTAAACAGTGAAATAACTATGGGACTCCCAAAGAAATTTAACCTGTCACAAAACTATCCAAATCCATTCAATCCATCAACAAAGATTGACTATGAATTGCCAACGGACAGTAAAGTGAAAGTAATAATATACGACGCACTCGGCAGAGAAGTAAGAACATTAGTTAACGAAGACCAAAAAGCAGGATTATACACGATAGACTTCAACGCAAAAGACTTATCATCAGGTTTCTACTTCTATCGCCTGATATCAAACGCAAGCGGAAACGAATTAATCATCACCAAGAAAATGACATACATCAAATAATAGAGTTTTTCTCATTTTTTACTCCTTAAGATTAAGACGGTTATTTAGCATTGACCGTCTTTTTTTATTAATATTAAAACTTATTGTGTGAGGTTCGCAGAGCCCACAGAGTTTTCACAGAGCCCACAGAGAAAAGCTAAGAATAACCGATACCATCATAATACCATCATAAAACCATCAGATACCTAGTATGGTACTGGTTATATACTGGTTTGATACTTAAAGTATACTGAAATGATACTTAAAGTATACTGAAACTATACTTAAAGTATACTGGAATGGTACTGGCCTATATTTTTGTTTTTTGTGTCACATACTGAAGTCTGTACTGAAAAACGCAATGTGCAAAAACAGAGAGTTTTTCAGTATACATTATTGATACTGAAAATTTTAAAGAAATGGCACACTGATCATAATGAAAAAACTGATTATCACAGATTAGAAAATGAAAGGAATAAGAACTCTGACACGAATTCACACAAATGTCACGAATTAAAATATAAGAGAATCTTTTTTCTCTTGCCTTATTAAGTTATTTTTGGGTAATTCGTTTAATTAGCGTCATTCGTGGACATCTCTTCTTTTTAGTTTCGAGAATTTAGTGAATTTAGCGGGAAAGGATTTTTCAGCTCTGCGTCCTCGATTTAATCGTATATATAGTTTCAAGCAGGAATGCTTGAACTACAGGAGCCGTCGAACGGCAAATATACCTATCTGGAGCGCAAGGTTGAGCAAGTTAGGACGAGAAACATACGAGAA
>JBMOHR010000404.1:0-2461 GCA_049317745.1 Ignavibacteria bacterium | reverse complement strand
GGATTATCCTATCTCCGGTTTTTCTTATGTTCTTTCTGAAAGACGATCCCGTCAGTAAAAGAATATCTCTCGTAATTTTCTTCGTGGCTGTTTTAACCGATTGGTACGACGGCTGGCACGCTCGCAAATATAAATCAATTACTAACTTCGGAATATTCATAGACCCGCTTGCTGATAAAGTCCTTACTTCATTCGCTTTCTACCTGTTCTACATTCTCGGCTTTATGCCCTTGTGGATGCTTATCATTATTGTTATTCGTGATATATTCGTGACTATTATCCGCTCTTACGATGAATACAAAGGTCTGATTATGAAAACATCCTATGTTGCCAAGACAAAGACGTTTATTCAAATGACTTATCTGTTCCTGATATTATCACTGCTGATTCTTGTTACATATCCAATCGGCGATGCTAATATCACAGCAATAAACGATTTCATTTTTAAATCACAGATTAATTATTATTTGTTACTCCTCGTCACAGGTCTGACTCTCTATACAGGTATTGATTATTTATTAAAGAAACAATACATCGCAAAGAATGAGATTAATTAAAACCAAAAAGATAGTAGATGAAAACGTTAAGATTGACTTTTTTACTATGTTTCTTGCATCTGCATGTTTCACAGGATACTTTCCCGTAGCAAGCGGAACAGTAGGAAGTCTGTTCGCAGTTCTTTTTGTTTTAATTCCCGGGTTCTATTCGCCGGTAGTACTTCTCACTCTCTCATTAATCTTTTTCTTCGTTGGAATTGTCGCATCAAATAGGATGATGCAGCGTTACGGGGAAGACCCTTCAGTCGTTGTTATCGACGAAGTTATTGGTGTGTGGATTAGTTTATTTATTATATCAATGTTCGGGTACGACAACTTATTGCTCGTTTCTGTAGTTTCATTTATTACATTCAGGGCATTCGATATCTTTAAAGTGTTTCCCGGAAATTATTTCGATAAGATGAACAACGGTTTGGGTATTATGATGGATGATGTAGTGGCTGGTGTTTACAGCGGATTCGTTTCCGTTTTATTAATTAAAGTTTATTCGGCAATATGGTAACTGCAAAAGTAATATCTATAGGTGATGAAATTTTAATCGGTCAGATTATTAACACAAATGCATCTTACATTAACGATAAATTGTTCTCAATCGGTGTTCAGGTCAAGAAAGTTGTTACTATCGGCGATAACAGGGAAGATTTATTTAACGAGTTAAACGACTCGATGAAGTATTACGATATAACTCTCATCACGGGCGGTCTTGGACCAACGCACGATGACATTACCAAACCAATTCTTGTGGAGTACTTTAACGATGAACTTGTCCTCGACGAAGAAGTTCTAGTAAAAGTGAGAAGTATTTTCGAAAACAGGAATGCAGTTATGCCTGAAAGAAACATCGGTCAGGCGATGAAACCTTCACGTTCAAAAGTTATCTGGAATGACAACGGCACAGCACCAGGGATTTATATGGAAGAAGTCGGTAAAGTTTTTATAGCAATGCCCGGAGTACCTTTTGAAATGAAAGCAATGATGGAAAACTCTGTGCTTTCTCTTCTGAAGGCAAAGTTTCTTCAGAATCCTCAGTACGTTCTCAGGAATAAAACACTGTTAACCACAGGTATCGGCGAATCTTTTCTTTTTGAAAGCATTGGTGACCTTGATGAACTTCTTCAGGGACAGAAAATGGCTTTTCTTCCTTCGCCTTATGGAGTGCGTTTAAGAATTGACGTGAAAGCTGCGACTGATACAGAAGCCGAAGAAGAAATTGCTCGCATAGAAAAAAGGTTGTTTGAAAAAGTCGGAGAATATATTTACGGAGCAAACGACGATTTACTTGAAAAAACAGTAGGGGACTTGCTTCGTGCAAAAGGTTTGACACTTGCTACTGCAGAATCCTGCACGGGTGGTTTCATTTCACAAAGGATTACAGACATCAGCGGAAGTTCTGAATACTACAAAGGCGGAGTAATATCTTATTCAAACGAAGCTAAAGAAAATGTTATCAATGTTGACAGAAACACTCTGATAAAGTACGGTGCAGTGAGCAGTGAAACCGCAATTGAAATGGCTGTTGGCGTAAGAAAGCTTATGAATGCTGACGTAGGAATCTCCGCAACAGGAATCGCAGGGCCTACAGGCGCAACCGAAACAAAACCAATCGGCCTCACATACATCGCAATCGCAATCGGTGAAAAAGTATACTCAAAAGAACTCTTCCTTGGCGACAACCGCCACCGTAACAGAATCCGTGCCGCTCAGGCAGCACTTAATATGCTCCGCAAAGAACTGCGGATGGTTTGAAAGTTTTGCAATTTGTCTGAAAAATCTTTTAATGTCTATGAATTCCCGATAAAAGCACTCGGGAATGACAAGATGGGATGTGTTTTATCTTAACGCTCTTCTAAACTCACTTATAAGTATCCCCGCCGAAACAGCCACGTTCAGTGACTCGCACTCAG
>JBMOHR010000403.1:0-2465 GCA_049317745.1 Ignavibacteria bacterium | reverse complement strand
GTGTAACCTTCTTTTATGAGTTCGTCGAATTTTTCTGCATTGATTGATTCTACTGATGAACCGAATATGTTAAACATTATTTTGTAATAATTTGATTTTAAATTATAAGCCTTCCCGAAGATTATTCGGGAAGGCAGTATTGTGTATGTTTTACTTAATTACTTATTTCCCGAAATTATGTTAAGTGCTGAGCCTGATTTAAACCACAGGATTTGCTGTTCGTTGAATGTGTGGTTAAGCATTATTTCGTTCTTTGTATCGTCGCTGTGCTTTATGATTGCTTTTATCTGAGAGCATGGTGCAATATCTTTTACGAGTAATGTTATTAAATCGTCTTCTTTGATTAAATCGTAATCTGAAGGATTAGCAAATGTCAGCGGAAGCATACCTTGTTTCTTAAGGTTTGTTTCGTGAATACGTGCGAAAGATTTCACAATGATTGCCTTGCCGCCAAGGAAGCGTGGTTCCATTGCTGCGTGTTCACGTGAAGAACCTTCGCCGTAGTTTTCTTCGCCGACAACAACCCAGGGGATGTTGTTTGCTTTGTAGTCACGTGCAACCTTTGGAACCTCATCGTACGACCCTGTGATAAAGTTCTTTACTGTATTCATCTTATCATTAAAGAAATTTATTGCACCGATGAACATATTGTTTGAGATGTTATCAAGATGCCCTCTGAATTTAAGCCAGGGGCCTGCCATAGAAATATGGTCGGTTGTACATTTGCCCTTTGCCTTAATGAGGATTCTCATATAACTAAAATCCTTTTCGAAATCAGGAGCGGTGAATGCTTTAAGTATCTGAAGACGCTTGCTGTTTACATCAACTATAACATCAATTCCTTTACCGTCTGCCGGCGGTGCTATGAAAACTAAATTACCTGCATCAAATCCTTTTACAGGAAGTTCGTTACCTGTAGGAGGTCTAAGCATTATATCTTCGCCTTTTGAATTCTTAATGGTATCAGTTAAAGGATTGAAAGTTATTCTGCCTGCGAGTGCAAGTGCAGTTACTATTTCAGGAGATGCAACAAATGAATGTGTTGCAGCGTTTCCATCGTTACGTTTTGAAAAATTCCTGTTGTATGAAGTTATGATAGAATTCTTTTCGCCTTCAGCAATGTCGTGGCGTTTCCACTGACCGATGCAAGGACCACAGGCATTTGAAAGAACAACTCCTCCGATTTTCTCAAAAATTCCGAGTTGACCGTCGCGTTCTATTGTTGCGCGTACTTGCTCTGAGCCTGGGGTTATTACAAATTCTGATTTTGCCTTTAGTCCGTTTTCAAAAGCCTGTTTGGCTAATGATGCGGCACGGTCCATGTCTTCGTATGATGAGTTTGTACAGCTACCAATGAGGCCGACTTTCAGTTCTTCAGGATAATCGTTTTCTTTAACTGCAATCTTGAACTCAGAAAGTGTACGAGCAAGGTCCGGTGTGAAAGGACCGTTGATATACGGTTCGAGTTCATCCAAATTTATTTCAATAACTTTATCATAGTATTTTTCTGAACCTTCGTCGTATGTTAAACACTCTTTGATGCTGTCTGCGAGGTCTGCAATGTCTTTTCTTCCTGTGCTTCTTAAGTAATCATAAATCTTTGAATCATAAGGGAAGAGGGAAGTGGTTGCACCTATTTCGGCACCCATATTGCAGATTGTTGCCTTGCCTGTACAGGAAAGTGTTTTAGTACCTTCACCGAAGTATTCAACAATTGCACCTGTGCCTCCTTTAACTGTGAGTATTCCTGCGAGTTTAAGAATAATATCCTTTGGCGAAGCCCATCCACTTAATTTACCAGTGAGTTTCACACCGATGAGTTTAGGAAATTTTAATTCCCACGCAAAGCCTGCCATAACATCGACTGCGTCTGCACCACCAACGCCTATTGCAATCATACCAAGACCGCCTGCGTTTGGAGTGTGTGAGTCTGTACCTATCATCATACCGCCTGGAAAGGCGTAGTTTTCAAGCACAACCTGATGAATGATACCAGAGCCTGGTTTCCAGAAACCTATTCCGAATTTAGCTGATACTGATTCCAGAAAATCATAAACTTCTTTATTGTCTGTAACTGCTTTAAATAAATCTTTTTCAGCACCGACTTCTGCCTGAATAAGGTGGTCACAGTGAACTGTAGATGGTACGGCAACTTTAGGCATTCCTGCTGACATAAATTGAAGGAGAGCCATCTGTGCAGTAGCATCCTGCATTGCGACTCTATCTGGTTTGAAGTCAACGAAGTCGTTACCTCTTTCAAAAGGCTGTTTAAATCCGTTATCCCAGATATGAGCGTAGAGAATCTTCTCTGCGTAGGTCATATCGCGGCCTAATAACTTTTTAGCGTAATTAACTTTGTCTTTAAAGTTAGAATAAACATTCCTGATTAAATCAAGATCGAATGCCATGATTAATTTTCCTTATAAATTATTTAATAAATTTGTTAATTCTTCTTTAGTTGCAAC
>JBMOHR010000402.1:0-2465 GCA_049317745.1 Ignavibacteria bacterium | reverse complement strand
TACAATGCAAGATTTGATCAGATTCTGATGAGCGTAAGAGGAAACAGCGAAGCCTGGATAATTGACCACTCAACAACAACTCAACAAGCTGCAGGTCATACAGGAGGGAGATATAATAAAGGCGGTGACCTTCTTTATCGTTGGGGAAATCCAGCTTGTTATAAACTTGGAAATTCAAGCAACCAGAAATTCTTTGAACAGCATGACGCACAATGGATTGATTCTCTATACCCGGGTTACGGTGGAATCACTGTTTTTAACAATGGAGTCAACCGGAACTATTCCACAGTAGACCAGTTTACACCGCCGGTTGATAGTTTAGGATTCTATTACCGGGCTCCAAATACAGCTTTTGGTCCTTCTGCATTAAGCTGGACATTTGTTGCTACTCCCCCAAGTTCAATGTATGCAACGGATATTTCTGGAGCTCAGCGTTTACCAAACGGTAATACTCTTATTTGTTATGGGACACTTGGAAATTTCTGGGAAGTTACCTCTGGCGGTCAGCTTGTTTGGAAATATGTTAATCCGGTTATTAATACAGGGCCTTTATATTATGATGATAGTATTCCGCATGACCCGGCTCGTCTAACAGAAACTATGAATTCTGAATTTCGAGTACAAAGATATGCCCCTACATATTCCGGATTTACTGGGAGAGATATGACACCCGGTAATTTAATAGAACTTTATCATACAGGGGTTGAAGAAACTGGTAATGGTATCCCGAATTCATTTAATTTATATCAGAATTATCCTAACCCGTTCAATCCTGAAACAAACATTAAATTTGATATCCCTAAAAGCGGTCTGGTAAAGATTTCTGTGTTTGACATATTAGGAAGGGAAATAGAAACTCTTGTAAACGAAAAACTTAATGCTGGTTCTTATAAGTCAAATTGGAATGCATCCAGATATACGAGTGGTGTGTACTTCTGCAGAATTCAGGCAGAAGATTATAGTAAATCCATAAGAATGCTTTTAATTAAATAATATGGAAATTTAATTATTAAAAAATTAAAAGAGATGTAAACATAACTTTTATATTTCACAAATTTAATTCAGATACATTCCCGTACTCTTTTAAAGAGTACGGGAATAAAGTAAGTTTTATGACAATATATATTATTATTACTGTGGTTATATTTCTATCCGCTTCCATTGTTGCAAGATCAATGCATCTGATGTTTCGGAGCATCCCTTATATTTTGTTTATTTATCTTCTACTATTCTTCTTTGAAAACTCTTCACATTTATTTAAAATTGTTTTATTCGCTGTATTATTGATGGTTTCATTAATTATGGCACTTTATGAGGATTATCAGAAGGAAAACTCGTAGCCAAAGAAATGGAGTCAATTTAATCAAAGATTAGCATTAACATATCTAATAATAGATACAATGGCGCATATATTTAAAATCAATTATAAACTCCATAAATTGTCTACGATTTTAGCAAATATCCCGATTTTTACGTTTTCTGAACCAATTCTAACATAAATGCTACTCCAATCCAAAATTAGTCAATTATACGCCTGTTCTTCCTCAAAACATAGTCAGGACTTAGCAAAATAGTACGCTTTGAGTGCGGTATTACTGCGGTATTTCTGCGCTTTTGGGGAGTTTCTTTTTTCGTGAAGGGTCTTATTGTGACTTTACAGCATCTGTACTGCAAATTATACTATCTTTATCAGGATTTGTTCCCGACTGTGTATTATGAATTACACGTTACAAATATAATAATTTATCATTTAAAAGTCAAGTGAATATGATACGATTATGATACTTTTTTCTTAACATCTGACTGTTTTTATATTTATTCATTCTGTCAAATACATTAGTTTTGAAATAAATAATTATTTCTGCTATGGCACGTTTAGAATCAGGAGCTTTTGGGAAATTCAGGGGGGCAATTGGAAATATTGTCGGACGTATCCGATATGGAAAACATCATATTGCTCTAAGGCAGGATAAGATTAAAATTAGTAATTCAAAAGGCTGTGTTGATAATAGAAATGAATTTTCCCGTAACCATCATCTTACTCATACTATTCGAAGCCATAAACAACTCAAAGATTTTTGGGATATTGTTGATGCCGATGGCGTTAACGGCTATACCAGAGTTCAGAAAAGAAACCTTAAATTTATTAAGGTCGATGATATTCCTCCCGAATGTGGCTTCACACCTCCGGGCGACTTAATAGAAATCAGTAATCTTAAAGTAAATGATTTGGTTCTTGAATTTGATATTAAACTCAATCGCACAAATCCTAAATATCTTGAACCTCCTTACGATGTTCATTCTTTGTTTGTTTTTACTGACGCAGACCGTCCGCCAAAAGATAACTTAATCAGCTCATTGCTTAAAACCCAAACAATTGAAGACGAAACTCCTGACGGTATCAATCATATTTCATTGTCATATCCTGATACTCTGATTTCAAATCAGGAATACTTTCATAAAAC
>JBMOHR010000401.1:0-2485 GCA_049317745.1 Ignavibacteria bacterium | reverse complement strand
GAATTATGAATGATGAATTGAAAGAATAAAGATAGAGATATACTACAAAGCAGTTATGAGGAGAAGAGAAGGAAAGGAATATTTGCGAGGGAGTTTATGTGAGGAGGGATTCGGTTTTGAAGTTGGTGGTCCAGTATACTTCTTTGGATGTTGTTTTTGTGAGGGCGAAGAATATTACGGCTTTGTTGTACAGTGAGATTTCTGCGGAGTATGTGTTGCTCATGATGAACTGAAGAGTTTTGTTTTCTGATGTGATTCCGTCGTTTACTATGAGTGTGTCTTTTATGAAATAATGGTTGCTGCCTGTTGCGGGATTCTTCAGGTCGTAGAGGAATATTAAGAGGCAGGCGTTGTATGGTTGTGTGATGTTCTGAAAGTTGTCTGTGTTGAAATCGATTTCAAACTTTTCGCTGGTTAAGGAAAATGAGTTTACGGTTAATCGCTTGCCGATTGGTACGATATCGTTTTTGATTGTGAGACGGTCTGCCTCAACAGATTTCGCGTTGAACTTTATGATTTTTGTGTATGCGCTTCTGCCTTCATGATTTGATGAATTCCAGACTTCCTTTATTCCCGGAAACCATAATGCGTTAGTAGAAAGCAGTGAAGCCATTCCGAACTTTCCCCTGTTCTTAACAGATTTTTCCGTGTAACTTATTTTCTGATTATGCGGTCTCGTGTATATGATAACTTTACCGCCGATATTCCTGAAAACCATATTTCCGAGTGTGCCCGAAATATTCCCTATTACACTTTTTGTTATTTCTGCCATTGTTTTAACTCCTTATGTTTAAGATACCTTTAAAGCATACACCCGACAAGTATTATCGAATATATTTCAGATATATATCGCATAAATATCGTATGTATATCGCATATATTTACTGACTAAAGGCAAATTAGATAGAAACGGGATAAATATCAAGAGTAAAAAGGGGGGCGGCAGATTTTATGCGGGGGTTAAATAAAAAAAGGCGGACTGGGTAGGTCCGCCCCTCATTGCGAAAAGCAATTAAGTAAAGGGTAACAATGAAAATAATCATTGTTGGGGTATAACATGAAAAAAACTAATCACAAAATTGATTTAGGGAAATCAACTTTTGTAATGTCCAAAAATGGGAATTATTTGTTTAAGATGCTACGATTAATCTGTAAATGATAAATATATGATATAAGAAGTGTTATTTTAGTTTAAATGAAATGGGATATTTGATTTTACAGTATTTAAAAACGAAATTACAGATAATAATAGAGAAAAAAGTAAGGAGTAAGGAAGTAGAGAGTAAGGAGAAATGAGTAGGGAGAAAGGAGTAAGGAAGCAAGGAGAAAGCAATTGGCACTATAAAAGGATTGGAACGCGGATGACGCTGAAAGAACGGATTAGAAGAAGAGATGGCACACTGATTTTAATGATGAAAAGCTGATTTGCACTGATACAAAATACTTAGGAATGGAACGCGGATGACGCTGAAAGAACGGATGTAAAAACAATTATGAATTCAGAATTATGAATGATGAATTAAAAGAATAAAGATAGAGATATACTACAAAGCAGTTATGAGGAGAAGAGAAGGAATGGAACGCAGATGACGCTGAAAGAACGGATGAACGCAGATAGAAAAGATTTTTTCAGGGTTAGAGATTAGAGAAGGAGTTGCAGGAGCAGAGGTGGACCGGTTTGACTGGCTTATTTGAAACTTCTTTTTTGAACTTCTTTTCAGGCGGAATTTCTTTAAATTGCTTATAATGAAAAAGTACTGTAAAATAATTGTCGTCTTCTTTTTGTATGTATCATTATTAAATATTTCTGACGATGATGCCATACAGAGATTTGATTTTACAAACCACAGTGAACAACTTTCTTTAATCAGCATAAACCCAGGGAATCCGGTTAACAATGCATATGAGTTTGGTTCATCCGCGGGTGATGACTGCTTTGATGAATACATTGTGAACGGTTTATACACATCCGAACACATTAAGTCGGATTTATATTATATGTATCTTACAGAGTCTCCTCAAAAGACTAATATCAACATCTGGCGTCCGCCACAAAATTCATAGTTTTAATATTAAATACATAACAAGTCTGTTTAAAAACTTAGTATAAATTTAAATTTTAAAAATATGAAATGTCCAATATGTAAAGACGTGAATTTAGCAATATCCACAAGAGGTGGAGTAGAAATTGATTATTGTCCCGAATGCCGTGGAATCTGGCTTGACAGGGGCGAACTCGACAAGATTATTGAAGGTTCACAGAAATACGAAAATAATAATAGCCAGTACCAGAAAAGTTACAGTGAAAGTCATCACGATGACAAAAGCAATTATGGTAATGATAAGCATCACGACAGCAGGTACAAGAAGAAATCGTTTTTAGGCGATATGTTCGACTTTTAAATTAATGTACATTCCGCAGCAGTGAGATTTATAAACTGCTGCGGAATATTTAAATATTAAATATATATATGTCAGAGACAGC
>JBMOHR010000400.1:0-2492 GCA_049317745.1 Ignavibacteria bacterium | reverse complement strand
ACTATTTAGTGCAGAATATTGTTTAAGTATATTACAAATAATCAAAACGATGAAACATATACTTAAACTGCTTATTGTAGTATTCACATTATCGCTTATCACCGGTTGTTCAAAGGAAGATAAAGGTATTGGTATGATAAAAGAAGTGAAGCTAAAGGAAATAGACCAGAATATGGTGACCGAAGGGAAAGCCCTTTTTCAGAAGAAATGTTCCACCTGTCACAGACTGGATGAACAGCTCATAGGATCAGCACTCAGAGGGATAACTAAAAGAAGGACCCCAGAATGGATTATGAATATGATACTTAATCCTGACGGAATGATAAAGGAAAACAAAGAAGCCAGAGAGTTGTTTGAGAAAATGAAAGTAAGAATGTCCCCGCAGAATATGAATGAAGATGAAGCAAGAAAAATACTGGAATACTTAAGAACTGAAAATTAAACTATTTTAATACTACAATTCTCCTTGAATACATATGATTTCCAGCAGTCATTTTCAGTAAATATACACCTGATGAAAGATTATCAGAATTTATGATTGCAGAATATCTTCCTGCATTGCGGCTTGAATTCTGAATCTCGGAAATAAACTTCCCGGTTATATCGTACAGAATAATTTTCACATCAGACATAAAAGGGACATCATATTTGAATACTGTCGATGAGTTGAACGGGTTAGGATAATTCTGGTACAGGTTAAAAGATTCAGGTAAGATACTATTCTCCCCTTTAATTCCTATTGAATTTAGTGAAATCTGAATATTGTGTATACCAGAACTCAGGATAATCTCCTTAACGATTATACCTGTTGAGTCAGATGTTATCTGGTTAACATTAACACCATCTATTAATAAATTGTAGGCAGAATTTCTTTTTAAATCAAAACAATACAGAACTATACTCCTATTTCCAGAAATCCCCGAAGCGTTTAATCCTGTTGTTCCTGTGTCACCTTTTAAATTAAACAGTAATATCCTGTTCAGATAATCACAGCCTAAAGTACTTTCATTTTTAATCCTCACGGCAAGTTGTTCCGGAGGGACACCAACATTGTTTACTGATAATGTATGAAGCATATTAACAGTATCTGAGAACACTGTATTTTCGGATAACTTTGGAATAACCTCCACTCTCCATTTACCTGCAGTAGCAAAGACTGTATCAGGGTTTCCGACAGGCGGATAATTTGTACCATTAACCCAGTATTCATACCCATTACCGCCAATCCTTTTTGAAACGGTCGAGTCGGGATAAATTGTGTTTATGTTTATGAAAGCAGACGAACTCACTGACACATAATTTTTGCCGTTAAATGTTTCAATATGGTCAGGAACCTGCGTGTTTATAATCTGTCCACTTATCTGCGGCTGGTTTTTAAAATGAGCATTCCATCTTACTTCTTTAACAGACCCAGACAGAATAGTATTGCGAAGTATAATATTATCGAGAACAACAAAACAATTCGGTTTAAGGTAAACTATTTTACGTAAATACCTTTTCAACTTTTGAGAATTATAAGACATTGTTGCATCGGTATTCGAGTAAACATACCCTGTATCCGAAGCATACACAATCCACCTTCCTCTTTGATACTGTGTCTGAAAGATATTTGAATAATTCATCATAGGGTCAGACCATAACTGACCGCCGTCATTCGAAACAAGATTACCGCTGACATAGAACTGTTCAGTCGAATCGAACACGGTTACTGTATTATGAGCTATTGTTCTTGAATAATAATTATAATAGTGTGACGAACCGTACGAATCATAGTAACCAGCATCAATCAGTAAAGGTTTTTTATAATAAATTGAGAATGTATTGTTATCCCTGTGTTCGTGTGCTGCTTTTTTACTGTGAGAATTAAACATCCAGTACTGAACTGCATTAGAGTCCCAGCTGCTTCTGCTAACGAGCAATCCCACCCTGTCTGAAATCCAGTTCAAAGGAAGGTTAGGTTTCGTTACAACGGGAGCAGTAAAATCTTTAGAACAGAGTATATTGAAATAAGTATAAGTACTCGTTAGCATTTGAGGAGAGGAATAAACCTGCGAAAACCATCGACTCCTCTGGTCTGAATAAACAGCGGCGTGGCGATACGGCACATTACTCCCGACGATTAATGCATCACCATCACCGAGATGAATTGCAATATTATCAGGGCGAAGCATATAGTAATACTGATTTATAGAATTAAGTATCCAGGGCATATCCTGATAATAGTTTTTGTCAGTACCGTTTAAGAAGTTATCGAATAAAGTAAACTGGTCAGGCAAACCCCAGAAACTGTATGCAGCACCCCAGTTCCAGCCGCCTGAAGTTGAGCGGTAATATCCATAGACAGGGAAAAAACCTGTTTCCCATTTATCGCAAAGTGTATGATACCAGGTTGTAAGCGTATCCTGCTGTTGAGTTGTTAATGCAGAAGAACCGTTTATAGAAATTATATTCTGAAGTGTTAACACACAGTTCCAGGCATTATGACTCGACAC
>JBMOHR010000399.1:0-2498 GCA_049317745.1 Ignavibacteria bacterium | reverse complement strand
TAGATAGGAGCGATAACAGGCTGCTGAGTACTCATCACGCCCGTTCTCGGTTTGTGGTCACCCCACGATTCAAAATTATGATTTACAGGAAGTACATAATTACTCAACTCACTCGTTTCATTATGTGCCTCTGCAAAAGTTACAACAAGTCCAACTTTCTTCAGTGCATCTGCATATTTATAATCAGATGAAAAATGATAGACAGGGTTTGTATCGAAATGAACAACTGCACCAACTCCGCCCGCATTCATTCTGCCGACGAGTGCGTCAATGTCTGCCTTTGCCGTAAGCGGCATAACAGGCGCTGCAAAGTTTTCTTTCGAATAAACTTTTGTTGTGAGTAAATCATTTAATTTATTAACGGCGATGTGTGTTGACTCAGGGAACTTTGCTCCCGCAGTAACAAACGCCTCGCCCTTATTCGCCTTTAAATCCTCAACGAGTGATTTAACTGCTTCCTTCTTTAAATTATATTTCTTAATCAGTTCATCTATTCCTGAATTGTTTTCACCAAGCGCACTAATCAAAGCATACGCAAACTCTTCAATCGCATCTGTTCTTAGTTTAATCCTGTAATCTGAATTTGCACCCGTTAAACTAAACCCGCCTTCAACAACGTACAGCTTGTTAAACTCGCCGTTCTTCTTCATCACGTCGCGGCTCTCTGTATAAAGCCTCTGCGCCTCTACAAAGTTTCCGTCCTTCGCAAGAAAATCAGACTCAAGCGAAAGTATAACCTTCGCCTCGTTCCATTTTATGACAGGCAGACCGTCTTTACCAAAACTCTTCTTAAACGCATTAACCTTATTTATATCACTCGTAAGTTCATAAGAATAAAATTTCGCAGTAGTATACTTCTTCGCAAAATCTTCAAACAAAAGTTTTGCAGTCGGAGAAGTAACAGTATGCGAAATAACCGCAATCTCTTTTCCTGCCGCAACTGCCTTCTTAAGTTCATCAATTATCTTTGTGTCTGCATCAACCCAGTTAACCGAAGCAAAACTTCCGCTTCCTTTAAGCATCGGCTCTTTCAGTCTTATTGGGTCGTACAGGTTCATAATATTCGCCTGACCCGTCGCACAAATCTTTCCCTTATTAACAGGATGCTCAGGATTACCGTCAATCTTAATCGGTCTTCCCTCGCGAGTCTTAATCAGAATCCCGCAGGCATTCGCACACGCAGTACAAGTCGAAGCATAAAAATTCGGATTACCAATCGTAATCTCTTCAGGCTTTTTGTTATAAGGAATAATCGCGCCCTTGTCCCTGTAGTCCGAACAGCCCGTCGCAGCAAGCGCCGCGGACGATGCCATCAGCGCAAGAAAAGTCCTGCGGCTGACTGCCGAAGACTTCGACGTATCCAGACCATCTGCGGCACCTTCCAGAAACTCATCCTCTTTTGCCTTCAGAAAATCGGGGTCGTTGTTAAGCTCGTTAAACCCTCTCCAGTAATTAATATCTTTGTCTGACAAATTCTTATCCTTTCCGCATTAAGCTTTAATTCGTTTAACAGAATCAGGATTTTCCCTCACCTGAATCTTTCTGTTTGAACTATAAATATTTTCCGCACGCTTCGATAAAAACTTTATCGGGAATTTCGCAAGCAGAAAACCGCCTAATGCAATCGCACCCGTTGCATAAATAAAATGTTTTCTATCTAACTTTTTCTCTTTCAGAAAATCTAAAATTTTCATTTGCAATATATTAATCTTTTGAACTCTGTTTTAAAATTTTATTAACGGTGACAAGCTGAACAGTTCTCGGGACCCTTCTTCAGGTTTGCCTTAATCTCTTCATAATTGCTGATCTTCTTCTCCGGCTGTCTGTGGCAGCTCAGGCACGCACCCATCGTAAATGAATTCGCCTGACCAACTACATCCATCGCCTTAACGTCTCCGTGGCAATTCACACAATCAATCTGTTTATTAACGTGCGAACTGTGATTGAAATAGACAAACTGCGGAACCTTGTGAATCCTGTTCCATTCAAGAGGCTTATTCTCCTTGTAATAACTCGTAAGCTTAACAATCTCTGGTCTGTCCGTCCTGGCAAGAGTGTGGCAGTTCATACAGATATCAACAGACGGTACACTCGCCGCCCGCGACTTATCAACCCCTGTATGACAGTACTTGCAGTCAATCTGCATTGAACCTGCATGCAATTTATGTGAAAACTTCACCGGCTGTTCCGGCGTATAACCGATACTGTTACGCTCGGCATATGATGCGTAATATGTAATTGCAAACACCGCTATCACCACAAATGCAATGATAGGTAAACGCACCTTCAAATTGTAATCGAGTAGATGTTTATCCATGTAAAAAGTTATGCATAAATAACGTTAAATTAAATTGAAATATGTTTGCCTAAAAAATTCTTCTTGCATACTTATCTGTTTATTTGTATACAAAATAAACACACGTATGCCCGCTTAAAATACCTTAATTATTCTAATTTTGCAAACAGGAAAACCCATATGATTTCTTGAACAAATTCCC
>JBMOHR010000398.1:0-2505 GCA_049317745.1 Ignavibacteria bacterium | reverse complement strand
GGCATCGGTGTTTTTTCCACTCTCAGCGGATTCATCGAACCAACATTATTTATCACCGCTGCAACCGAAAGATTCTTATAAATATAATTTGCTCCAAAGTCCATTCCGAAACCAGATGATTCATCTATGTACAACTTTTCATATATCAGTTTTCCTGTCACTCCAACAGACAGATTCTGATACACTTCATAACTTAAACTTATTCCGCCCGAAAAGTTATCCGCATTGAATTTATCAATCGGCGCACCCGGTGTGTTTCTCACTTCAATGTCACTCACGGTAGTTTTCAAAAGCCCTAAACCTATACCTAATTTCTTAATTCTAAACTTCGCCCCGACGTAATTCGTAGTCATATCAAGCATTGTCTTGTTAAACATCGCAGTAACGTTACCGTTTTCCGATGCGTTCATCCTCGCAGGATTGTATATGAATGCAGTCCCATCGTCGGCTAAAGAACTATATGCTTCTCCCATTGCAATAGACCTTGCACCAATTCCCAGCTTCAGGAATGAAAGTCCTGTATTCCCCGCTCCGTCATTCTGAGAGTATGAAATGCCCGTAAACAGGACAAACATTAATATCAATAAACTTATTTTTCTCATATATTAAAATATAAAATGATTATTTGAACTTAAATGCAATTCCTATATTTTGCATTGGCTTTTGTGAATACGGTTCAAGCTGAAATGTATAATCAACTCCAAGCGTTACACCTTTTGAGAATGATTTAGAAACTCCGATACCCGCACCAGGTTTTATGTTTCCGAAGAAGTCATCCGAGTTTAAATCCATCCTGTCAACACCCGCTCTTACTTTTACGTATTCGTTAATGTTCGCTTCACCGCCGAACCTTATCGTGAAGTTATACTTCTGCTCGCTTTTAGTTATTATTCCATACTCATCCTTGGTTTCAAACTTCGGATTTATAAAGGTACCCACTCCGAGAGAAACAACTCCGAGATTCTTCGGAAGGTTGTACGATGCACCTGCATCAACTAATGTCGGGAATTTATTTTCAGTTACCGTTCCGTTGTTTCCGTAAACGTCCGAAGTTTCCCATTTGTACTTTGCACCAATATCCCTCACAGCAAGTCCGATACTTATATCCTTGGTTGCAAGATACGTAAGACCAAAATCCAGAGCTGCCTGTGTTGTAGTCACTTCTTCGTAAAGTTTTGCCAAATAAAGTTTAAACCCTACACCTGCTGAAACCTGCGGGGACAACTGAAATCCCATTCCCATCATCATCTGATTCTCATAAGTCGAAAGCATTCCCAGTGACCTGCCGTCGTTATCTCTTCCGTCAATGTCACCCACTCCTGCATTCAGCCACGAAATGCTGATACCTGCCGTCTGCCTTCCTTCCGAAAGTTTAAACTGCTTCGCGAACGAAACAAAGTTCAGCTTCCTGTCAAAAGACATAAACGTATATCCTAAATTCACAACTCCCTGTTCCTGAAAAACACTCAGAGACGGATTGTAATATCCTGCAACATCGCCGAATGCATCCGACACCATCGCATTACCCATCGAAAGCCCCCTTGCACCAAAACCTATTCTCGCAAACGCGCCCGCATATGAACCAAGCTGTGCATTTGCCGTTGCTGCGAAAACTAAAACTATTATTATAATTAAGTATTTTCTCATAATCAGATTTGTTTTTATTGCATCAAAATAATTTTTCCCCATAGCGGTGTATCACCATCAATCTCAACTCTGTAGAAATAAACTCCGTTCGCAATCACGTATCCTGCATCATTCTTACCGTCCCATATCGAGAACGATTCATTCGCTCCCGTACGCGTTGCATTCTGTATAATTGTTCTCACCGGATTCATTCCAAAGTCAAACAACTTAATCGTCACCTTCGAACTTGCTTTGCCGGTTACATAGAAAATCCTCGTCACTTCAGTAGCAGGTGAAAATGGATTCGGCGCCGCATAAGTCTTAAGTTCCGAGCCTGCATCAAGACAAGCACTCGCACGGAATATCTTCCACGGCGAAGCCCACGCCACACCCGTTTCACGCGTCCTTAAAAGCCCGTCGTTACTTCCAATGTACAAAGTATCACCGATGAAATTTCCCGCGTAAAAACTGCTCGACTTACAGATATCTTTCGTCACAGGGTCTGCAATCAGCGATGGCTTTGACCAGTCAAACGTTCCGAACCTTGCTCTCCAGATTCCTGCATCCGTTAAACCGTACACAGTTGAATCCTTCGAGAAAATTCCGTTCGGCGAGTATCCGTCTAATGTGTATGCCCACGTCAAACCTTTATTAGTTGAAAAGCTCAATGCATTCACTTCATTCAAATCTTCCGCTCTGCGTGTTGCACCCCAGATGATTTCCTTCGCACCGTATCTCTGCACGTGAAGGTTCACCACAAAATTACCGCCCACTCTGTTCGTACCTGAACCACTATTCTGAAAATTACTTTTCTTCCAGCTAACTCCCCAGTCAGTAGAAATGTTTATTCCGTTTGCCGTTCCGACTATGATTGTTGAA
>JBMOHR010000397.1:0-2516 GCA_049317745.1 Ignavibacteria bacterium | reverse complement strand
CGGGTTTACAATAAGAGCAAAACTCTATACGGGCTGAATTTTGCGAAAGACCATATTCGCTCGCACGATTCTGTTTTGCTGGTGGAAGGTTATATGGATGTTGTTTCGCTGGCACACGCGGGGATTCAGAACGTTGTGGCTTCAAGCGGTACGGCACTTACAAAAGCCCAAGTGCATTTGATTTCGCGTTACACTAAAAACATTTTTCTTATTTTTGATGCCGATCTTGCCGGTATTAAAGCAGCTAAGAGAGGTTTTCAAATTATTCTTGAACAAGAATTAAACATAAAAGTTGTTTCTTTGCCCGACGGCGAAGACCCGGATTCTTACGTGAGGACAAAGGGTGCGGCGGAATTTGAAAAACAGCTTCAGCATAGTAAATCTATAATTATATTCATTTGTGATATTTATAAAAATGCCGGTAAATTTTCTACCCCAGAAGATAAACACGATTCTATTATAGAAATTATTCAGTATATTGCGAGTATGCCTAATAAAATAAAAGCAGCATTATATGTGAAGGAACTTGTGGATGCATACCAGTTGTATGAGCCTGATTTGCGTGATGAACTAGAAAGGGCACGTAAGGAGTTTAGTAAATCACAATTCCAGAAATCGTCTGTTGTGCTTCCCGTAAGGACTAGGGAAAGCCAGAAGGAAAAAGAAAAACGTCCCAGAAATGTAGAATTGGAACTTGTGAATTTGTTCGTGAAGTGTGATTATAAAAATAAAACTTACCTTATTGCAGTTGATTATTTAGTGGATAATCTTTTCATAGATTATATAACAAATGACATAGTCTTAAAGACAGTAGAGCTATTACTTGACGAATGGCACAACGAGAGGAAGATTGATGTTGCTAAACTGCTTTCGATTATAGAAGATGAAGAAATAAAAAACATTTTACACGCTCAAGCGAGTCAAAAATACGAAATCACGAAGACAGACCATCTTCCGGCGGACAGCATTCTGGCGATTGTTGAAAATACACCTGTGGATTATTTAAGACTAGCGACAGATATTATTAATATGCTCAAACTCCAAAGTGTGAACAGAAAAATCCGCGCCACGCTGAAAGACCCGAAAAATCACTCAGAAGGCCTCGGGTACCTCGAAGAAAAACGCAAAATTAATGATAAGAACAAACAATAGTAGAGTTCTTTAATTTGCTCATATTCTTCCTTGCTGTCATTCCTACTCGCGAAGCAGATACGCGAAGCGTCTCCTAGCAGGGGGTACCCTCTGGGTCATCTCTACTCCAAAAATTATTTTCTCTAATCCTTAAATAATCAGGGAAAATCATCCACAATCATTTTCTTGTTGTGCCATTCTTTATCTCTTTCTCTAACCCTGAAAAACATCCGCGTTAATCGTCTTAAATCAGTGTAAATCCGCGTTCCATTCTTTTCCCTATTCCTGTATCATTTCCAGTTTGTGTTAATTTGAGTAATTTGTGGGAGGTAATTAAATCTTTTTGCCCTTTGAGCAATTCGCTTGCGAATCGCTCTTTCAATTTGTGGAAGCAAACTCTACTAAATGTTTTTGATTGCTAACGGCATTTATGCGTTAATTTTTAAAGATATTTTTGGTAACTTTTAAATTAAACAAAGATAATATTTTTGATATGCCAGATTGGTCTATAGATGTATTAATTGCATTAGCAAAGATTGTTGTTGTAGAGCTTGTTTTGCTTACGGGTGTGGCTTACACGGTTTATGCGGAAAGGCGTGTTTCTGCCTTAATTCAAAACCGTTATGGTCCTAACCGCGTTGGTTTTCAGGGTCTGCTACAGCCATTAGCTGATGTTTTTAAGCTTATAATGAAGGAAGACATTGTCCCTGAAAGGGCTAACAAGTTTGTACATTCTCTTGCACCTGCAATTTCGCTATTCGTAGCACTTTCTACTTTTGCAGTTATTCCGTTCGGTGATAAGATTTTAATAGCAGGAAAAGAAATAAAACTTCAGATTGCCGACGTCAATATCGGAGTGCTTTACATTCTTGCTCTCCTGTCTCTTGGTGTTTACGGAATAACACTAAGCGGATGGTCGTCCAACAGTAAGTATTCTTTACTCGGAGGATTAAGGTCTTCTGCGCAGATGATTAGTTACGAACTATCAATGGGACTTGCCGTACTCGGCCTTATACTCATTAATAGTTCTTTCCGTCTTGATACTATAGTAATGAATCAGTATGGATGGAAGTGGAACATCATTCTTCAGCCGATAGGTTTTATTACATTTCTTGTCGCCTCGTTTGCAGAGACAAACAGAACGCCTTTTGATTTACCCGAAGCCGAACAGGAACTCGTCGGCGGATACCATACTGAATATTCCAGCACAAAGTTTGCACTCTTCTTTATGGCAGAGTATGCGGCAGTAATAGTTTCTTCGGCAATAATCACAACTCTTTATCTCGGTGGCTGGCAGTTCCCGTATTTACAGACTTTCGGTCTGCCCGCAATGGCAGTCAGCATTATTCAGGTTTTAACATTCTGCGGTAAGACAGCGTTTATGG
>JBMOHR010000396.1:0-2516 GCA_049317745.1 Ignavibacteria bacterium | reverse complement strand
CCTGTTTTATTTACCTGTCCTTCCTGTGCAGGAAACCTTGAGATAGACGGCAAGGAAAGAATAGTGGAATGTAATTACTGTAAGTCGAAAGTGTACCTTCCCGATGACCTGTGGTTTTCACTTCATCCCGTTGTTTCAAAAGAAAGATGGTATATCACATTTGACAGTAAGTTATTATCAGAACAGCTGCCAGAATGGTGCAAACTTTTTGATGCAGCAATTGACAGGGAAGATAATATATACGTAGCATGTACACTTGATGTGTTCGATAAAGATGTAACTGTGTGGTCCTTTTCACCTGATTTTAAGAAAAGGTGGTCTGTAAACAATCTTAATGTTGAAGATGTTCATACACATCTTGCGGTTACGAAGAAGGGCGAGTTATACGTTTGGGATTCAACCAAACATTCAATATCAGTTTTATCCTGCAAAGACGGTTCTTTGATAAGAAAGATTAACGGAAGTGCTGAATCAAAAGATAATCATTATCCTTTTACTGTAAAAGACTGTGAAACGTTAATAAATGATTCGGATGATACAATTCTTGCCATAATGAACAACTTATTTGTGAGGTTTAATACAGACGGTACACGTGCATCTCTCTGGGGCGACCCGGCGGATAAAGGCAGCATAGGATTATTCTCTTCATTCTTCTCAGGCTTTGACCACAAAGTTAACATATCTGAAGGTTATCCGGGTGATGTTCCCGAACTGAAAGAACTTGGTGATAAACCACGTGCTGTAAAATCGTACAAAGTAGAAATGTTTGCAGGATGGGATGACTATATCTATATTTATAAATTAGAATACAGCGTAGCATATATTGCAAAATATACACGCAGAGGCAAGCAGGAGTGGAGTACGTCTTTCCAGTTTGATGAACTGGGAGATAAGGTATACGCAGACGGAAAAGGGAATGTATATATTGCAGGGACGGATGAGAATAAAAAATCGAAGATAATGCGTTATTCACCTGATACTGAAAGCTTTGACGTTATATTGAAAGATATTTCCGAAGGAGGAACGTACGTGTTCGATTCCTGTGATATGGTTCTTGTAAGTCCTGAAGGAGTTATTAATATAATTAATACAGGCGGAGACCTTCGTGTTTATAATCCTGATTATTCAGTTAAGTACATCAGCAAGTCTATCAAAGAAGACGATGAATCGTACAGGGAAGAACTGAACAGGAATAATTAAAACGAGGCTTTAAATAATAAAGCCGGTGAACTTTCATACATACCCAGAGTAAAACTTGTTTTTACTTTAGAAAGGAATTTATTCCTTACTCTGTGGTCTCTTGTGTACTGAGATGGGTTGTTATGAACAATCTGTGTTGCTGATAAATATCCCAGAACAGCTCCGACGAATACATCAGAAGCCCAGTGAGTACTTTCACCAATTCTTGTTATTCCAACAATCGATGCTGCTGCATAGGATAGAATGGGAACGAACAATGTCTGGTCGTATTGTTTTGCGATAACAGTTGCTATTGAAAATGCCGTTGCTGTATGTCCTGAAGGGAATGCGTCATAATTTGTTATAGATTTCTTAGGGTTGGTTCTGAAATATGCAACAGGTCCTGACCACTTTCCTCCTGCGGCTGATTGAGATTCTTCTTGCGCGCTCGGTCTTTGTCTGCTTGTTATCCATTTAATCCCCACTACCCATACACTCGATGTAAGGAATGCTTCAAAAGCAAGGAATGAAGTTTCCTGAGCCTTTCTGTCATTGAAAAATAATGAATATCCTGCAAACGCCCCTAATGAAAGTAAGCCGTAATTAGCACCAAATTCTGTTACCTCGGGACTCGTCTTTCTGAATAGTGAGGTTCTCTCTGTTCCTTTATGAATATAATTATATGATGACTGATCTGTTGCAATTAATCCGGCTGTAATAATTGTACCTGCTCCAAGCCAGAGAAAATCTGTACCTTTCATTTTGAAAGGAGCCGATGCCTGCATCCATAAATCTTTTCCGAATCTTGTAAATGGATTATAGTCAGGCTGAAATGTATATTCTGGTTTTTCGGATTCTTTTGTTTCAGGAGACTGATTTGATTCTTTACGTTCGGGATCTTCGACAGATGAATTGTACTTTCCTGCTATTTCTTTCAGAAAGAGACTATCGGGAGTAAAAGATGCATATTTTTTTGAATAACCGGATGTAGTGAAATTTTCGACTGACCTGTCCAAAGAAGGAGGAAAATATTTGCCAAACTGAACGTCAATTCCTTTTAATTGATTACACGCCTGAAGGTTTAAATAATTATTAACTGTTTTTTGAGAATAGAATGCATTACGCAAGTTTGGAGATTCCTGAGCTGAAAGACTGACGGCGATTAATAAAAAACCTACGATAATAAACTTAGTAATAAACATGTTAATTCAATTCAAAATATTTTCAAGATCTACAAATGTATATACAAAAACTGTGCCATTTGAAAACGTTGAAATCATCATTTAAACGCAGTTTGAGATTAAAAAGTTTCTCATTTTGAGACAGATTTTCTTATT
>JBMOHR010000395.1:0-2522 GCA_049317745.1 Ignavibacteria bacterium | reverse complement strand
CTTGGACGAAATACTCCATTTCTTGGACGAAATACTCCATTTCTTGGACGAAATACTCCATTTCTTGGACGAAATATAGCACAAAATGCTGATTATGGGCTAGAAAGGGCACTTTGGTCATAAAAGTAAACCATTTGCTGATATATAAGCCCGGGAATATGAAAATCCCTGAATCCGGAATCAACAGGTTACACAACACTAAAAAAATCCTACGCACACTGAAAATTTTATATTGAACTTTTATTTATAAATAATAAAGTTTCAAAAGTTTTCGAAATATTTATTCGAAGACACCTCATTTTACAAACTTAAAACTCTGAATAAAAAAACGGAGAAAGGAAAAAGGATTATGAGAAAACAAAAAGCAATCATTGACTTTTCAAAAGTGAAGGACAACGACCTGACAGAAGTTGCTCAGGTAATCTGGACAAAGCTAACTGGCAATCCCGATTTCACAACACCCATACCACCATTGTCGTCTTTAAAATCGGCAATTGATGATTATTCAGGCGCGTTAATCACTTCGAAAGACGGCACGAAGCAGGATACAGCAATAAAGAATGCGAATCGTGCAGCACTCTTAGAAATCTTAACCGACCTTGGCAACTATGTTAACATGACTGCCGACGGCGACCTCGTGAGGCTTGAAGGTTCGGGCTATCCCTTAACTAAGGTTCCATCACCGATTGGGATTTTAGAGCAACCGGCAACTTTCAAAGTGTTAGACGGAATCGACCCGGGTTCAGTGAAGATTGAAAACAGCGTAGTAGCAAAAGCAACAGGCTACATCGTACTTTTCTATCAGATAAAAGACGGCGTAGCACCTCCTCTCAATGATTCCGAATGGCAGAAATGTCTATTCTCAAAAACAACAGGCTTAATCACGGGCCTGAAAAGCGGCTGCAAGTATATGTTCAAGTCTGCCGCAACAAGTCCCGAAGCAAACAAAATCACTCTTTACAATTTCACCGAACCAATAGAACGGTTCGTGCAATAAAAAGGAAACTCCTTTTGCTCAAAAGCGAATATCCTCCAGCGTTCAGGGAGGATATTTGCTTTTCATTATGGAATATTAGTTCTAATTGCAATTGATACATTGTGTATAAGAAAAGAAAATCTATCATAATTTAAATAGTATAAAATGAATACAAAAAGATTAATAACATTTATTATCGTTATATTTTCTCTCGTTCCCAAACCGGAGTTTGGGAATGCGTAATAAGCCAAAATTGATTGTGTTGCTGCGTTCCCAAGGATGACCTTGGGAACGAGGGATGCCAGAAAGTGATATTTGTAACAAAGGAATACACCTAATCTAATTTCCTATTTTTATAATGGGTAAGGAAGTCCAGACACTCGTGAACGAAAGATTACAGCCCGGCACGTACGAAGCCACGTTTGACGGCTCGATGCTAAACAGCGGAGTGTATTTTTATAAACTGGTGGTCCGCCACGGCGGATCTTCGACGGGTGGCTTTACAGCAACAAAGAAAATGTTGATGATAAAGTGACAAGGTGACAGAGTGATGAAGTGACAAGGTGAAAAAGAGACAAGAGATTTACCACTAAGACACAAAGAACATTAAGGCGAATTCATAATGCAAAGTTCTCTCGTTCCCAATTAGGAGCGGCGAATTGCGATTAAGGGTGTTGTAAACGCGTAATAAGGAACACACCCAAACTATTTTCCCCTTTTTTAAACTCAAAACTCATTTCTTTTGTTTGTATCTTTGTACGATTATTCACGTATTTACATTAAAATATTAATCAGGGAATGCGAAAAACATTATTACTGCTTTTACTTTTATTTACATCATACACATTCGCTCAGGACAGCGTTAAGACGAGTCCTGCAATCGTTAAGGGTTTTGTGAAGACCAAAGAAGGAAAATTTATCGAAGGGGCAAACGTTGTTATCGAAGGAACGATTGACGGTGCTACTTCCGACGATAAAGGATTCTATGAATTTGAAACCGAGAAGACTGGCGACAGGGTGATTTTATGTTCGGCGCTGGACTTTGGCGAGAAGAAAATTAACGTTAAGATTGAAAGCGGCGAAACGCTTGTGCTGGACATTAACCTTTCGAAGACTGATTTTAAGACTGAGGAGATTTCCGTTACTGCAAGTTCCTTCACTTCGGGAGACAATTCGCGCGTGACTCTTACGCCTCTTGAAATCACACGTATTCCTGGAGCCAACGCAGACCTTTACCGTGCGATTACTACTTTCCCGGGTTCGAATCAGGTGGACGAAGGAAGCCGCATTGCTGTTCGCGGCGGTGACCCGAGCGAAGTGCTGACGATTCTTGACGGTGCATCACTTTACAATCCGTTTGTCTTCAGCGATGATTACAACACTTCATCATTTTCAACTGTGAATCCGTGGGGAATGAGAGGAATTAATTTTTCAAGCGGAGGTTTTCCTGCAAGGTTCGGAAATGTGCTTTCAGCAGTGCTGGATTTGCAGACGTACGACGTGCCGCAAAATTCAGGTTTGTTTGCGATTGTTGGTTTAGCGAATG
>JBMOHR010000394.1:0-2572 GCA_049317745.1 Ignavibacteria bacterium | reverse complement strand
TAATCCCGGATCAACTATGAATTTTGTAGTAATAACTCCACAGAGTGCTGAGCCTACTTCTCAAACGTTCGTAAAACTTTACAACTTTATGAATGAAGTTGTAACTAAGATGGATGAAAACTCGTTGCGGTTTTAGCGATTAGCGAATGAAGTTGAGTTAATTTCTTTTTCTCCTTCCTGAGTATATCTTGGGAAGGAGATTTTATTTACTTCTACACAGCTCTTGTTGTTCTTTTATTCTTCACCATCAATGCCCCAATGGCTAACGTAAGAACTGCAATCATAACAATCAAAGAAAGTACCGTTGATATATGAACTTCTCCTGCTATCAGCATATTTATACCGATGAATACAAGTATTATGGAGAGTCCCAGCTTAACGAATTAAATTTATATGTGAAAACTGAAAAGCAAAGTGCATATAATTAGCTATACCTTACTATATTAAATCTGTCTCAAAATGAGAAAAGCAGTCTCAAAATGAGAAAGTAATTAGAAATATATCCCGTTTAGAGTCTTTAAATGCACTTTTTGTTTGGCACAGAACTTGTAATCAATAAGTTGAAAATAATTAATAATATATGAGAATTAAGTTTCGACCTCTTAAAAAAATTATACGTTCTGTTAAAAATATTAGAATAAATATATTTCTCACTGAATAAAGTAATAATCACAATTTTAAAGAATGGAATCCAGAAACCATTTCAAAAAACGGGGCGAATCCGAAAAGCCTTACGAGTAGGAATAAAATTTAAGATTTCTATGAAAACATTATTGGGAATTTCCAACACAATTTTTGTTCTGTTCATCTTATTTACACTTAATGCCTGTAATAATTCTGACCCGACAAGTCCGTCGGCTCCTGTGATTAATCCGTTTAGTAACGGCGGGACTGAAAGAAATATGATTGTTATTCTCAGCGATATGCACCTTGGTGCTGACCTCACTTATGCCGAGTGCAAGAATAATCTTCCACACCTTGAAAAACTGATTAAGCAGATAAAAGCTTCTCCGAATGTGAAAGAACTTGTTATAGGCGGAGATTTGGTTGATGAGTGGTTTGTGCCGGCTCCTGTAAATACTTACCAGGGTCAGGGACAGTCAGGTTTTGTTACGCGTCTTGCTGCTGCCAACAGCGGTGTTTTTGCTGCATTGAACAGTGTAATTCAGGAAGGTCTGATATTAGTCACTTACGTTCCGGGTAATCACGATATAGCAATTACGGCAGCAAGTATTCAAACAATTCTTCCCGGTGTAAATCAGGCACGCGATAATGTGCTGGGTTTAGGTACTTATTCACCTGTCGGACTTCCTAAAATAGCTATTGAACACGGACACCGCTACAATTTCTTCTGTGCTCCTGACCCGATTTCTAACCAGACAATTGCACCGGGCACTATAATGCCTCCGGGATATTTTTTCACAAGAATAGGCGCTCTTGCTCAACAACAAGGAAATCTTCCTCCGGGCGATACCACACCTGTTATTACACCAAACACTTCGGGCGGAACTTCACAGGATTTACTCTATCGCTACTGGAAAGACTGGTATATGACACTGAATATGTTCCCGATATCAAACAGGTTTGACGAGGATCTTATCGTAACGAATATGAATGGGTTTACAGGGACGTTTAAAGTAAACGACCTTGTCCCTTATCAGTTAACTCCGGGCGGTTTTATAAACGTAAATCTTTACAATGGAGCTCAGGATAACTGGGAACCAAGGCAAACACAAAACAATGTGCCTGTTCATATTGATGCACCTATCGCAATCGATTCTGTTAATTCAGATACCTATACCGACTATCAGTCGTCTATGCAGTACTTTATGAATCCAGGCTCAAACAAAAGACTAGTTGTTTTTGGTCATACTCACGTACCTTTGATTTCTGTTTATCAGAATACTGCAAACGAGAAATGTGTTTATGCGAATTCAGGAACCTGGATTGATAATAATCCAAACCTGACATCGATGCATTTTGTAGTTATAACACCACAGGGAACTGCAGTTACTTCAGAAACACTTGTAAAGCTGTATAACTTTGAGAATGAAGTTGTTACTAAAATGAATGAAAACTCACTTAGATTTTAACGACAAAGAAATGAGGTTCATTTAACTTCGACAGATAACAAAGTGCAGCAGTAATAAGAATTTAAGAAATTCATTAATATTGCTGCACTTTTTAAAGTAATAATAAATGGAGACCAGAAACCATTTCAAAAACAGGGCGCTTCCGAAAAGCCATATGAGTAGGAAAATTAATTAAAACTAGTATATGAAATCATTTTTAAGAATTACCAACGTAATCTTTGTTCTGTTCTTCTTATTTACTCTTAATGCCTGCAATAATTCAGACCCGACAAGTCCGTCAACTCCTGTAATTAATCCGTTTAGTAACGGCGGGACTGAAAGGAATATGATTGTTGTTATGAGTGATATGCATCTTGGTTCAGACCTCACTTATGCTCAGTGCAGAAATAACCTTCCCGCTCTTGAAAAACTGATTAAGCAGATTAAAGTTTCACCGAATGTTAAAGAACTTGTTATAGGCGGAGATTTAGTTGATGAGT
>JBMOHR010000393.1:0-2577 GCA_049317745.1 Ignavibacteria bacterium | reverse complement strand
TGGTGAGTAATCTTTTAGACTCCACAAATTTGACTTTAATTTCTCCGATATATCATAGATTTTTATCCATGTTCAATGAATCAGACTATATTAAACTTAATAAGTCGTTCTACACACGCGATACCGTTACCGTTGCAAAGGAACTGCTCGGCAAGTATATCTTTAAAAAATCAGGAAAAGGTCTCTTATGCGGCAGGATAGTCGAGACA
Source organism: Ignavibacteria bacterium (assembly GCA_049317745.1). Lineage (GTDB taxonomy): Bacteria > Bacteroidota > Ignavibacteria > Tepidaquicellales > Tepidaquicellaceae > CAIKZJ01. The sequence continues at coordinate 2,368 of JBMOHR010000393.1, read as the reverse complement.
GAAGCATACCTCGGCGATGAAGACCCTGCCTGTCATGCCTTCAGGAAAATAACTAAGCGTAACGAACCGATGTTCGAAACAGGCGGAATAACATACGTGTATTTTATTTACGGCAACTATTACTGTTTTAACGTAGTAACCGAAAAGCAGGGCATTGGTTCGGCAGTGCTGGTAAGGGGAGTAGAGCCCGTAAGCGGAATTCAGGCAATGAGGAAAAACAGGGGAGTGATTCATAAGGCCTGCGACCTTACTAACGGTCCTTCGAAATTCTGTCTTGCTTTTAATATAGATAAAAAGGATAATAGAGAATATTTAACAAAGGACAGAATCTTTATATCGAAACCTAAAAAGAAAGAAAGCATTTTCATAAGTGTGGCAAAGAGGATTGGCATAAAGGAAGGTGCAGACCTGCCTTACAGATATTTCATAAAAGACAATCCATACGTCACAAAACATAAACTTAACAAAGAAATTTTAACGGAGATAAAATTATGAAGATAAAATTTTGCGGTGCAGCTAAAACAGTTACAGGTTCACAGCACTTACTGGAAATAAACGGAAAGAAAATACTTCTCGACTGCGGTATGTTTCAGGGCAGACGCGAAGAGTCATTCCAGATGAACAGGAAGTTTTTGTTCGACCCTAAGGAAATTCACGCAGTGATTCTTTCACACGCTCACATAGACCACGCAGGAAACCTTCCGACGCTCTGCGCAAAGGGCTTTACGGGTGATATATACACAACTCCAGCAACTCGCGACCTGTGTTCCATTATGCTTCTTGACAGTGCGTTCATTCAGGAAAAGGACGTTGAGTTTGTGAATAAACGCCGTGCTAAAAAGAATCAGCCGCTGTTCAATCCTTTGTACACAGTTGAAAATGCAAAGCAGACTATTGAAAAGTTTAAGTCAGTCTCTTACAATAAAAGTTTCATGATAGACGGTCTTGGTGATAACGTGAAAGTTATGTTCTACGACGCGGGACATATTCTCGGTTCGGCATCTATAGTTCTGGAGGTTACTGAAAACGGAAATACGACCAGACTCGGTTTTACGGGTGACCTTGGCAGAAAGAATCTGCCGATACTTAAAGACCCAGAGTTTATGGGCAATGTGGATTATCTGATAACTGAATCTACTTACGGCGGTTTATACCATGTTCCTGCAGATAAGATTGAAGACGGATTGCTTAACACTATTTCAGAAGCTTTAACTACAGGAGGTAAAATAATCGTACCTTCATTCAGCGTTGGCAGGACTCAGGAACTTGTGTATGAAATATCCAAACTTACTGCTTCGGGGAAACTTTCGCATTTTCCTGTGTATGTTGACAGTCCTTTGTCAGTGAACGCTACTGAAGTTTTCAAACTTCATCCCGAATGCTTCGATGAAGAAACGTATAAGCTTCTTGCTTCTGGCGTTAACATATTCGGGTTTGAAAACATCAAGTACATTAAGAACGTCGAAGAATCTAAAAAGTTAAACTCTGTAAAAGGTACTGCGATGATTATTTCAGCGTCGGGAATGTGCGAAGCGGGGAGAATACTCCACCACCTTTTAAATAATATAGGCAATCCAAAGAATACGATAATGATAATCGGGTATATGGCAGAGCATACGCTCGGACGTGAACTTATAAAGGCATCAGATAAACCGGGATACAAGGTGAAGATTTACGGCGATGAGTACGTTGTGAAGGCAAAGGTTAAAATACTTAATTCATTCTCCGCACACGCAGACAGCGGCGAAATACTCGACTATATGAAACAGTTCGATAAAGAAAGACTGAAGAAAATTTTCCTTGTACACGGAGAAGACCCTCAGCAGGAAAACCTTAAAACCATATTGAACTCTAATGGCTTTAAAGAAATTATAATACCTGAACGCGGCACAGAATTTGAAATTTAATTTTATAAACTAAACATATAACATCATCGAAAAGACAGAGCAGATTATTTTTGAATTAAGACCTTCCTCCGTGCACGGAGTTGGAGTCTTTTCAACGGGAAAGATTAAGAAAGGGGCAAAGCTTCCATTATTCGACGAAGAAGACCATACATTCCTTCACGAGTCTGAAGTGAAACACACAAACGTACCATCACGCGTACTCGGAAAATACTCAATCCATTTCCCCGAGGACAAAGGTTACAGTACGCCCAAGAACTTTAACAGAATGTCAGTCGGCTGGTTCCTGAACCATTCGAACGAACCAAACGCATTAAACGACGAACATTATGATTATTATGCAATCAAGGACATTCCAAAAGGTGCAGAAATCTTAATCGACTACGATAAACTGTAAACTTAATTAAGCATTATAAACAAAACAGCCGGAGACATACTTCTCCGGCTGTTATAATTTTATTAAA